>JADFGZ010000296.1 GCA_022567475.1 Acidobacteriota bacterium
CCTGGCCGGTTTCCAACGGCATCCGCATCTGTCACTCGGTTTCCGGAGTGCCCGAGAAGCTGGTTTTCCGCTCCCGCGACGCCTCCGCCGGACAAATGCTCGAAAAGCTGAAGGCATTGGAGTATTCTGTGCCCTGACGAGATACACAATCCATAAAAACGGTCTAGCTGCGACCACAGCAAAAAATAGAAACGGAGGTAGCGCCATGCGTTCAATGCGTTTGCGGATTGTATCTGCAATGCTGATTCTCCTGGCCTCGCTGGCGGGGAGCTTCCAGCTTGCCAGCGCCCAAGACACGGGCACACAGGCAACGAGTACACAAGCTACGGGCTATGCAGTGAAAAAACCTGTTTTAGGCGGCGCCTGCCCGCTCTGTCCCTGGGGAAAGATGGCCGAGGTCGTCAAGGAGGCGATGCAACCCTACGGCTGGGATATCCAGATTTGCTACGTTTGCGCGGGAGGGCCACGGGAGGCGCGGATGGTCGCCGGGGCTATGATGCCGGTCCCTCGTGGTTCCGCCAGCGACCAACTCCCGCTGCCGAACGGCCCCGTGGACTTTGGTGTGACCGGCTCCCAATTCCTGCAGTGGGCCTATCTGGGGATCGATGTGTTCGCGAACGATCCGGAAGGGCCTCGGAAACATCTGCGCGTGGTCGCCAACATCCAGGAGCCCACCTACCTCATCGTGGCGGTGAAGGCCGAGTCGGGCATCACGGACCTCGGCGATATCGTGGAGAAACGCTTGCCCGTCCGGATGGTGGCGCGGACGAGCATCGGCGGGGGCATCACGCCCGCCATTCTGGCCTATTACGGCCTGTCCAAGGAGAAGGTGGAATCGTTCGGCGGCAGCTTCCGCACGCGCTACGAGGAGGGAGAGGACGCGGACGTGCTGATCGGCTTCGGCTCTCTGGTGAACGCGCCGGAATACAGGCTGTGGTACCAGGCCAGCCAGAAATACGACCTCAAGTACCTGGAGCTGTCCGGGGACCTGCGGGAAAAATTAGCAAAGGACCTGTACCTGGAGCGCAAGGAAATCCCGTTGGGACTGTTCCGCGGCGTGGACCGCCCGATTCCCACGGTGGCGCGTACGGGTATCGTGGTCTACGGCCGGACGGATATGCCGGACGATTTCGCCTACACGCTGGCCAAGGCCATGGACGAACATCAGGACCTGTTGCAGTGGACCCATATGAACTTCTCCTATAATCCGCACAAGGTGTGGAAGGCTTTCGACGTCCCCCTGCATCCGGGCGCCGCGCGCTATTACAAGGAAAGAGGCTACATGGAATAGTAGCTCGACACGCGCGTTTAGCCGAGCCGCGACCGCCCGCTGCGCGGAACGCCTTGAGATATGGCGCAGTATATACTCAAAGCGGCGGGAGAACTGCCATGAGGGAATCCGGCTGGAAGGGTTCCTGCAGGAAGTTTGCAATGCCGAATGTAATTTGGCGGAAAACATTGTGGGCGGGCTGCGCAGCCGTTATGATGTGCGGCATGACGGACGCAAACGCTTTTCAACCGGCCAATCGTCCCGCCGAGGAATGGATTCCGAGGCTGGAACGCAGCGAACGGGTCCAGCGAATCAAAGTCGATGAGGTTGTCGCCAGACTCGATCTGAAACCGGGCGACGTGGCAGCCGATATCGGCGCGGGGGCGGGAGTTTTTTCCTTGCCGCTGGCGCGCGCCGTGGCTCCCGGCGGGAAGCTGCTCGCCGTGGAGTTGCAGCAAGGTTTCCTGGACCATATCGAGCTGCGGGCAAAAGAAGAAAAGGTGGGGAATGTGCAGCCGGTGCTGGGGGAGTTCGACGATCCCAAGCTGCCTTCCCGGATCGATGTGGCCTTTTTCCACGACGTGCTGCACCACATTGAGAATCGGAAGACTTACCTGAAAAACCTCGCCTCCTACCTGAAGCCTGCCGGAAGGATCGTGATGCTCGAGTTGCACAATCCCCACGCAGATGTCCCGGAGATGCACATCCTGCGGGATCAGGTGGAGGGTTGGCTGGCTGCGGCAGGACTTCACCCGGTAAAGGAGTTTGACTTGTTCGAAGACAAATACTTCGTTGTGTTCGCTAAAAATGTGTTCGCTAAAAAATAGAATAGCCGGATTCACCTCGCGTCGCCTCGCTGCGTTCCGAGCCGCGCGAGTCAGCGGAAACAATCGACAGCCGGACTGGGTATGCAGCATCAAACTGCCGTTTCTATTCGTCCCTATGAACTCACCGATGTGCCCGCTCTTTACGAGGCCGCGAGGGAATCTGTGGAGACCGTGCATCCGTGGTTGCCGTGGTGTCATCCCGCTTACACATCCGATGAAGCGCGCACGTGGGTCGAGCGCCAAGTCTCCACTTTCCAGGCTGGCAAGGAATTTAATTTCGTGATCTCGTCCGAAAAAGGGACTTTCCTTGGCGGGTGTGGTTTGAATGGGATCGACCAAACGGATCGCCGCGCGAACCTTGGATACTGGGTTCGTTCCACGGCTACCGGCAGAGGCGCGGCAACGGCGGCTACTCAGTTGCTTGTTCAATGGGCGTTTCAGAACACCGATCTAATCCGTCTTGAGGTGGTTGTTTCAACAAAGAATCTCGCCAGTCTACGGGTTGCAGAAAGGGCGGGCGCAGTTCGCGAAGGTATTCTCAGGAACCGCCTCTTGCTCCATGGCGAGCCACATGATGCGATTATGCTCTCGTTTGTTCGCGATCCCAATGTGGCTGCCCATCCGGCAGGCGCCGGGTGATTTGGAAACGCGGTTGAATCGGCCAAGCCCCCAGCCGTATACTATCTGCCCGAAACGCTTCCATCCGAATTCCACAAGGAGATTTCACCGATGGCTGATAAATGGATGATTCGCGGCGTCGAGTACGCAAACTGCAATTGCAACTATGGATGCCCGTGCCAGTTCAGCTCGCCCACCACGCACGGCAATTGCGAGGCCGTAGTCGGCGGGCACATCGAAGAGGGCTACTTCAATGACGTTCGTCTCGACGGCCTGAACTGGGCGATGACCCTGTATTGGCCCGGAGAAATTGCCGCCGGCAACGGGAAGCAGCAGGCGATTGTTGACGAGCGCGCCAATGACGCCCAGCGGGAGGCGCTGCGCAAGATTCTTCATGGCGAATCCACCGCGCCGGGCTCAACCCATTTCTTTGTCTATAACAGCACCATGTCCACGGTGCTCCCGACACTGTTCAAGCCCGTCGAGGTCAAAATCGATCTCGAGGCGCGCCAGGCAACCCTTAAAGTACCGGGGCTCATTGAGTCCAAGGGCGTTCCCATCATCCATCCAATCACTGGGAAAGCCCACAGGGCGCGCATCAACCTGCCCAATGGCTTTGAGTACACCGTCGCGGAAATGGCCAGCGGAACCACTAAGACCTCCGGGGAGATCAAGCTCAATCTGGCGAACAGCTATGGACAGATCAACGTCCTGCACATGAATCAGGACGGGGTGATTCGCTAGACCATGCCCGCCTCACGGCGCGGCCTCGCGGCGGTTTCCCTCCCGCGCCGCGACCGCATTGCGATTTGGACGGGGCTGCTCGGCGTTGCCGCCGTGTCGTGGCTGTACCTGGTTCGGCTGGCGGCGTCCATGGATTCTATGGCGCCATCTATGGCGGATTCCATAGGGGAATCTACGGCGGGTGCCATGCCCGTCGATCCGGCTCTCCTCCTTCAAATCAAACCCTGGACCGCAGCGGACTTCTCGCTGATGTTGCTCATGTGGGCGGCGATGATGGTGGGCATGATGGCGCCCTCGGCCATCCCCATGACCCTCATCTACGCCGCCATCGCCCGCAAAGCGGCGAGCCAGGGGACTTCCCTGGCGCCGTCGGCTGTCTTCGTTTCCGGATACATTTTCATGTGGACGCTGTTCAGCGTCAGCGCCACGTTCGCTCAATGGGCGCTGGAGCAGGCGTCGCTGCTCTCTCCCATGATGGTGACGACCAGCCCTCTGCTGGGAGCGGCGTTGCTGACCGCCGCCGGCGTTTACCAGTTGACGCCCGCCAAAAACGCCTGCCTGGAGCATTGCCGCGCGCCGGCACAGTTCATCTCGAATCACTGGCGGCAAGGAACGTGGGGCGCGTTCCGGATGGGGATACACCACGGCGCATACTGCCTGGGCTGCTGCTGGGCCTTGATGATCCTGCTGTTTTTCGGCGGCGTCATGAATTTAGTTTGGATCGCGGGGATCGCCCTGTTTGTGCTGCTGGAAAAAGTGGTTCCGTTCGGGGTTCTGGGAGGCCGCTTGGCGGGTGGCGCGATGATTTTGACCGGACTGGCGCTGCTCGTTTCATTGTAAGCAAGCAACGCAGAAACAATCCCTTCTACTCGCTGATCTTCAGCACGGCCAGAAAAGCCACCTGGGAAGTATCAACCCGCACCGGTCAATAAGTTGCAGATGTCCGGCGCTCCACGCGATAGACATACACGACTTTCTCACCTGCGACTACTTCGTAGAAGATTCGATAAGCGCCGATTCTGCGCCGCCACACATCTTCCTGGCCTTGCATTTTCGCAACATCGCCGAAATACGGGTTCGCCGCCAAATCCGTTATGGCGGAGGAAATTCGTTCTGCGTCCCTCTTGGGAATTCTTCGGAGCTGCTTCGGAACGTCCCGGTCAACGAGTACGGTCCAGGGTGCGGCGGAGTTCATGAAGTGTGAGATGGCTCCCGCGAGCGCGGTTTTTTCTCGCCTTGGCGAGCGCCTTTTTCTCTGCGGCAGTGGGGATGAACGTTTTTCGAGACTTCAATTTTTTCTGCCATGCGACAAATTGCTCGAAGGCCTCGCGGGGGACCGCCACCAAGTCTTTGCGCTCGGCGAATTCTTTCGGAATGGTGAGGGTTGCCATGAGCTCACTATAGCACACAGCGCCCTGCTTGCTGATTCTTCGACAAGCTCAGGACAGGCGTGCGCACAGGATGACCGCTCCATTCCTGTCGCGGCTCTGACTACGGGCACGCCCACGATGGCGGTGCGGATCAGCGGGTAGCCACGGCAACCTGTCCCGGCTTGTCGTGGATTCGCAGTCCCAATTTGTGGGGCTTTGGGGCTTCCCCCCTGGGGACCCTCTGGGGACGTGGGTTCGTAAACTGCGCCGAAATGCTCACGGCGAGCTTGCCCCGAGCGGAGTCGAGGGGAAAAGCGCTCACTGTGGCTAGCCCGATCCAGGGTGAATGGAAATTGGAAACTAGCCCGGTTGCCGAAGCGCGACCATTACAAACGAAAAAATTATCAGGACAGCGACAATCGTTCGGAGCAGTTTCCAAAAATTAATCGACTCGCTCGTCATGGAGGGCATATCGCCGACCAGCATCCCGAAGGCCGCGCCGGCGGCCAAGCCCCCGATATGCCCGGCATTGTCCACCATGGGCATGAAAAATCCGAACATCAGCCCATA
>JADFGZ010000297.1 GCA_022567475.1 Acidobacteriota bacterium
GGCGACGTCACTATCTGACTTCCGGAGAACGACGCCCTCAAGGGTCAAATGTCCATTCTTCATGATGATGTGGATATCGGATCGGTTAGGGAGCAGGCCGAAAGAAACCCCCGGCCACACGTACTTACGCAATACCGGATGGGAGAACAGGGCCCGCGCCGTAGCTAAGCGAAGGCGGTCGTCGTAGAAAGAGGTCGGTAAGACCTCGATCTGGTTTTCGACGCTCGTGACGCCCTCGAGGTTAGCCACGACCCGCTCGGCGGAATTCTTCAGGTTCGGCCACCAGACCTCCCCGAAAAGAGTGACCTTAGGACCATCGATCCGGAACCCCAGGTTGTCGAAAATGCTGTAGTAAGGTTCAGTCACCAATTCCTGGCGGATTTTGGGCGCCAATTGGGACGGGTCCACGCCTATAGTGTTCATGGCCGCTGACGTGGCGGCAGATAATGCGATCAACCCGACGACGAAACTTAGCACGAATTGTCGAATGTACCTCGTCATGGTTGTTTCCTTTCTGTGTTAGATTATTCGGGACTTGTGAGCCCACCCGTTTGCCCGTTAAGATCGGAGTTTCAGGTAGGATCTTGTCCCGGCTCCGTTAGTGAGTGCACCAAGGCGCCGACTTATTACACCTTGAACGGACAACTGGCCCAGACATCATTCGGAACAACGCCCTCTGCGACCTGCTTATGACGGTTGACGATCCTCAATTCGCAGCCCAGATCCGGGCGGGCGAGCCCGCCGCGCTCCAAACCGTTGTGCACGCGTACCTAGGCCAGATCCTTCGCGCCGCACGGGCTGCCGGTCTGGACCCCCAGCGTGCCGAAGATGTGACCCAGGCTACCTTTGCCACGTTCATCGAGAAGGCGAGCCAGTTCGAGGGTAGATCCCACGTCCGCACGTGGCTGTTCGGCATCCTTTACAAAAAGATCGCAGAGGCTCGCCGCGAACTGCAGCGAGAGGGGAAGATGGATGACATCGACGACGTTGTCGAGCAACGGTTCAACCCCGACGGGACCTGGGTGCGCCCACCCCAGCCTGCCGACGAGCAGTTTTACCGCACGGAAGTCGATAAGCTTATCAAGGAATGTCTCGAAATCGTCCCCACACAGCAGAGGATGGCCTTTGTTTTGCGTGAAGTGGAGGACCTCGACACCGATGAAATCTGTAAGATTCTGGAAGTGACGCGCACTAACTTAGGAGTACTCCTGTACCGGGCGCGGAACCGTCTCCGGGAGTGCCTGGAAACCAAGGGGGTAAGGGGGTAGCCTGATGCTCAACTGTAAAGACGTCACACGCAAGATCGCTAGTGATGAGTTTCGAGAGGCAGGGTGGGGAGAGCGGTTCGCGGTCCGGCTGCATCTGTTTTTGTGCCGCCACTGCCGGCGCTACGCGGCGCAACTGCGCGTCATCGGCGCTGCGGCCCGGGAACTCTGCGGCCCTCCCGCTCAGGACCCGTCTACCCTCGAGCGGCTCGAACGCCAAATCCTGGAGCGCTCTCGCCGTGGGGCAGAGGACAAAACCGGGAGCACCGAGAAGCAAGCGGGGAATTACGATCTGCAATGACCAAAGGTCCGGCCACACAGCACCCTTGGCTGCCGTTGGACTCCTCGAGTCCATGGATCACAGCAATGTTGGTATGATTCAGCGATCCAGCAGATGCGCTTCGCTTTCGAAACGCGCCAGGCTCTCGGGATTCTGTGGGAACGCATCAGGCAGGATCCTAATGGCCACTTCGCGCCCGAGCTTCGTGTCACGGGCACGATACCCTTCCCCCATACCAGCCGCACCTAACGGGCTGAGGACCTCGTAAGCACCAAATTGTGTGCCGGATTTCAGGCTCATCAGTTTCCTGTGAACACTCACTGCTTCGACTCTTCAAACCAGTTCAGCACGACGTTGATCTGCGTCGGTGCTTCCTGGTATCCATCTGGCCAATCTTTTTTTATTTCCACAAAATTGCACGAACTGATGCTTTGTCGCGGGTTTGGACAGTAATCAGTTCGGGCAACCTTCCTGTCCGGGAAACACTTCGCCGCACGTGCGGCGAAGCGACTACCGGGCAACGTGCACAGTGCCAAGAATTGGGAAGAGTTGTTATGTGAAAATCACATCCTACAATAATCATGAAGGCTCCTTCCTCCCGCAGACTTCAGTCTCCAAACCAACCAAAGTCTACCCGGGATGCGTCGGAGCCTTCGCCCTGATCCAATCAGCCGACGTGTAAGTTCCTCAGGCCGGTAAAATAAACCGGCCCTCGGAATGACAGCGCACTGGAGGGTGGAATACCCCAGCGCTAAAAATGATCTAGTCCAGCGGTTCTATCCTCACAATGGAGGCCATATGGTTGTGCCCTATCCATATGGTGACGGGGGTCGTGGAGTTGTCCACAAACAGTTGTCGGGTTTGACCATACATCACGGACCCCTTCGGGTATGTTGTGACTTCCCCGGTTGCCGGATTGAGCCGATAGAGATGGTCCGTACCCTGTCCTGCTGCCCACGCTTCGCCGTTCTTGTCCACCCCAATCCCATAAGGCAACGAATAAGGATGAAGCGGCCATTCTTTAATTTCCCACGTCTTCGGGTCGAACATGCCGATCGCGCCAGAGTAGTATTGTGCATACCAGAACCGATCCTGGCTATCCAGAGTGGTCCGGCGGGGGCCGGAGTCTGGAGTGGGTGTTGGAACGAATGCCCATTCTCCGTTTTCTCCATTCATTACCCCAACCACACCAAATTGCAGGCTGGCACCATAGAAATTGCCCTGGGAGTCTACCTCATCACCATAAAACCTCATAGGCTGGTCAGGGCCAGGGTAATGCCTGGTCTCGCCCGTCTTAGGATCAAGCCTGATTACTTCAAGAATCCTAGGGTTGCCATCAGCCTGAGGGCTCGACCGCACGCGCCATACCATTCCGTCAGCCCTTACACGTCCGTGCCCCACGGTAAACTCCTCCGTATCTACGTCGACTTTCACATTTCCGAACCACAGATCTCCTTCTATATTGTCCTGCCTGATATCAAAATAGGGGCGGCCTGAGCTTCTGCCCGCGGCGTCCTCGAGGGCTACTCCGGGCACCAGCCACTCTTTAATTTCGCCGGTCCGTGGATTGAGCCTCCCTATGTATTGGTTGCCATGATCGTTATACCAGACCATCCCATCCGCATCTACGGCCACATCGTGAGGCTGCGACTCTCTACGAGGCAGCTCGTATTCCGTGAGGATCACCTTCGTGGACCTTCCCGTAAGGCGCGGCAGCGTCTTGAGTTCAAATGGCCATGTGCCATCCGGGCGTGAACTCAAATTGATGGTGCTTATAAACTGACTTAAATCTTCGTAATCAGTATCGGGTCTAACCGTGTTATGCGGGTGTCGCACGGCTACTGTCACCTCACCCCGTTCAAAAATACTGGCAGAGTGGTACTGAAACATTCGACCAAAAATAGCCGGCCACATCCTGGCTGGATACTTGCTCGTCACGATCGGGGTGAGCGAGTGGCAACCGACGCAATTTTGCCCGAACTTGAGATCATCGATCAGCCGTTTCTTGATCTCCGGATTGCTGAGGAACCAATCCGCATGCGTCATCTGGGCAGCGAGATTCTTCGTTTTCTGGAGCTGCAGATCGATCTGAGCCGTCTTGTTGGCTTCCAGCTTCACGACACCCGGGTCCACCAAGTCATACCCGGTGGCTCGTATCTTGAGGGAGTAATTGCCGGGCTCGAGCCGGTCGCCGGGGAAGGCATAGCGACCCTGGCTGTCGCTGACCACCGAGACTGTGATGTGGCTGCCCTCTTTCCTGGCGCTTACCAACACCCCTTCCATCTGGCCCTCTTCCTGCGAATTGACGACACCGCTTAAGGCTGCAGGACCTGCGCCGTACACCTCACCCCCGCACAGCAAGAGGATACCCACTATCAAAACCAATGCCTTACTCGACCAAGTCTTTGCTCTCATGGCGAATTCCTCCTTGATTTTGTTCCCACATCTTGCCATCCCTGGTGTTTTCCACACAACTCCCCAACGAACACCGCAGGCGCCTCCGCGGAGTCGCCGCTATTGCTTTGATCGAGTTGTCGCATGGAACTGTCGTCGTAGAAATCTTCGGCCTCGTGCTGCCCCACGGGTTTTATTCTACTGACCAAGGGCACTCGCCTCCCCTTCCCTGGCGCCCGGTTCTTTACCTAAACTTCACGATAAACATAATTTTGTTGGATATTCCCGCTTTTTCCAGAGGGGGTAACGGCTCCGGGTTGATGACCTGGATAGGGTATGTTCCTACCCGCGCCATCAGCCCCTTCGGGAGGGTTGCTTCGATCAACTGCTCACTCTTGAAAGTCGTCCTTACCGCCTTCCCATCCACGTGTACCACGGCGCCGAGCGCGAACCCCTCGCCGCTGATGCGAACGGTCTTGTCCGGCTCCCCTTCCACCGCCACCAGCGGCTCGATTGTGGAAATCACCGGCGTCGGATTATTGTAGCCCGTTTCTTCCCCCGTTTCTGGAGTCGGAATCGGATTTCTCCAATCCGCAGAATAGCGCCGCTCAATAATCTTCCCCCCCTTGATCACCTCCGCTATTTTTTGCGTGTTCGTAATATCCTGCAGCGGGTCCCCATCCAGGATCAGAAGATCTGCATACTTTCCTACCTCCAGGGTTCCCAGATCGTCGTCGAGCCGGAACATCTCCGCAACATTTTTCGTCGCCGCTTGGAGTGCCTTCATAGGCGGGATTCCCGCATCCACAAGGAGATGCACATTTCGATGAATATTCAAACCGGGCATGGTGGTGGGCGCCTCGCCTCCCACGACCACCTTGCCCCCTGCCTGAGAAAACTTCACTATAAACTTCTGCCAGTTCTCCATGCCACGGATTAGCTTGGTTTTCATTTCCGGTGAGAATGAGTCCCATGCGGAATGAGACAGCCAGCGATACCGTGCATCCTTAGGAATGAATGCCAGCTCCGGTCTTGACAGTAGCGTAACATCCTCGAGTACCCAGTCTTTTTTCCGGTGGGTCATATTCCGCAACTTATTCGTCCAATCAGCCTCAACAAACACATTTTTATCTATCAATACCTTGATCAGTTCATCTTCCTTGGCCGGATCAGGATTGAAAAAGGGTATGGCCTGTATTTCGTAGGTATCCCGAGGCCTTCCTTGCATAACCCGTGCATATTCCCTTTGCAAACGCTCCACCTCACTCCAATCCCTTGAAATTGCTTCGGCCACGCCGGCACTATGTTCCAGGTGGTTCATTCCTAATTCCGCTGCCCGGAACGCATCCATACCCCGAGGAAGATGCCCAATGAGCGGCAGTCTATGTGCCCTGCCAATTTCGGCTATTGCGAGCATCATCTCGTTAGTGAGGCCACTCTGAAGTTTGAGACAAT
>JADFGZ010000298.1 GCA_022567475.1 Acidobacteriota bacterium
GGTCCAGGAGCTCGACACAGAGGCCTCTCTGCGCCAATTCGAGTCCCGAAACTGCTGACAGCGGCCTTCCGATCTGGTTTGATCAGACACCCCTCCGTCCCTAGCACAAGATGGGGGCTAACCTGCGCAGGAAGGGATGGGATGAATCAGCCTCTCAGGTACCTGTTGTAGAAATCGAGGGTACGCTGCCAGGCTAGCTTGGCGGCGGCTTCGTCATAACGGGGCGTCGTATCGTTATGGAAGCCGTGATTCGCACCCTCATACATATGTGCGGTGTAAGTCAAGCGGTTTGCTTTCAGCGCTGCCTCGTAATCGGGCCATCCTGCGTTAATACGCTGGTCGAGGGACCCATAGTGAAGCAAGAGTGGCGCCTTGATCTTGGCGGTATCCGCGGCAGAGGGCTGACTGCCGTAGAAGGGAACCCCCGCAGCAAGGTCTGCGCCCATCCGCACCGCAAGATCGTTGGCAACCCCGCCGCCATAGCAGAAACCAACAACGCCGATCTTGCCGGTGCAGTCGGCCCGCGCTTTCAACCAGCGAGCCGACGCCAGGAAGTCTACGGCCAACTTCTGCCTGTCGAGCTGGCCAAACAGCTCTCTCGCTCCATCTTCATCGCCCGGGTAGCCGCCCACAGAGGTGAGACCATCCGGCGCGAAGGCCATAAAGTTCTCGGTGCCTAAACGCCGTGCCACGTCCTCGATATAAGGATTCAGGCCTCGGTTCTCGTGTATGACCAGCACTCCGGGTAGTCTTCCGCTGGCATTCGCGGGTCGAACTAGGTACCCACGTATATTCCCATATCCTTGTGGGGAGGATACGGTCGCGTACTCGGTCTGGATTCGTCTATCGCCTTGGGCGACTTGTTGCGCCCAAGCGAAATTCGGGCGGAGGCTCTCCAATATTGCCGCGGCGGTTAAGCCACCTACCGCGAACTTTTTTGCGCCATCCAGGAATTCACGGCGGCTGATGTCGCCGTGAACGTAATAGTCAAATAGGTTCAGCAACTCCTGCGGAAAATCAGTCGCTTTTTTTCGTTCCATGGAAGTGACTTCTTCAATTTTGGTTCCAAATGCTGTGAATGATTCGGCAAAACCCAGCGTAGAGGATACTACATCATCGATCTCGGTTTAAAGCAAAGGCCCACGTTGGTGCTTCCGCTTCGTGAGGATACGGAAACTTACCAGTAGAGCCGGTAGGTCAGCTTCATTTGGATGGCGCGGTCTGTTTCGATGTTGCCCCTACCCCGGTCGCGCCTTTGATCGGTAAAAACGACATAAAGGTTGCTGTCCCGCGCGTAGATCAGATGGAATCGTAGCTGCGTATTGAAATCCTGATCGCCTTGCCGAGTCAGGCCGTTCCACTGGAAGAAGGCATCGGCGGTGGCACGGGCGGTGATTGGCACACTGAACCGCGCCCGCCACAGATGGGTGGCGAAGGCTCCTTGGGGCAGGGAAATGTCGTTGTACTCGTACTCTCCCCGCAGCACCAAGTGCGGGGAGGCGCGCCAGGTTCCCGAAAGGCCCAGCGCTGTTCGATCTCCGCCATAGAACTCTCCCCACTCAAGCTGGACTCCCGGTACCAGAGCGCGGCCCTCGAAACCCTGGTATCCCACCAGCCACCGGTTAAAGCCGTAGTCGCCGGGAGGGATGACGATACCCCGGCGTGGATTGATGACAAACGGATCGTCATCGGCAAGTATGCGCTCGAAATTGCGCGAAACTAGAAAGCGAAGCTGGTCACCGGAATTCAGCTCATCGGAAGCTTCAAAATTCCACTGACGCGTGTCCAGGCGGTCCTGCTGGTCGGTGAGGTAGGTCAAGTCTGCCGAGAAATTCACTTTCCGGACCCATTCCCGGTTCAAGCGCCAGCTTCGCCGCAAGTTCCCCGTGTGGCGGCGAATGTTGTCCCGGCGAACAAATCCCATGGCGGGATTGAAATCTTCCTCCACCGAGAGCGTGCGGAAGCTGGCCTCCCACAGGTCCTCATCGTAAATCAAAGCGCCGGAGAAGGAAACAGGCAGCTCGTCCAGTTCCCGGTCATCCACCACTGCCAGAAACCCTTCCGCGCGAAGATACTTTCCCAGCCAGAAGAGGGCGTCCGGGCCGAAGGCCCTGTTGGATTGGGTGTTGGAAGAAGCAGAGGTAAAGATTCCCCCGATGTAGGATCGCTCGCCCATGTTCCAGCGGACGCGGGCGGTGCTTAAGTTTGTGCTGTCAGTTTCAAGATGGCTCTCGGTCTGGGTGGTGAGCAGCCCGACATCAAAAGCCCCAGCCTTTCCGCTCAGACGAGCCCCACCCAAAATCGGCACGGCATCTCCGCCCACCAGCCCAATGCGGCGGCTAAAGAAAAGCTGGGTATCCCGACGGACCCCGAAATTGAACAGCTGGGCGTTTTCCAGGAAGAATTCTCGCTTTTCCGGGAAGAAAAGCGAGAAGCGCGTGAGATTGATCTGTTGATCGTCGGCCTCCACCTGCGCGAAGCTGGGGTTGTAGGTCAGGTCGAGGGCGAGAGACGAGGTGACTGACAGTTTTAGGTCAGCCCCTCCTTCCAATTTGGAGTCTGCGCCGCTGACTCCCGTGCGCGTTGCCCCAAGCAGTCCGTAGGGGATGATTTGTACGTTCCGCCGCCCTTCCTTGGCCTCGATTCCTTCCAGGTGTCCATAGAAGGCGGCTCGTGAGAAGGGAATTCCGGCAGGGTTGGGCACCCAATGCGATTTCTCGTTCTTGCGTTGGATCTGTCGTTGGATGTTGAAGCCCCACACCCCATCGCCACTGGAGGAGAACCGGAGAATGCGAAACGGGATACGAAGCTCTGCGCTCCAACCGTCCTGCTGCAAACGGGTGCGGACGTCCCAGACCTCGTCCCAGTTCGAGTGCCACGTGTCGTTATCAACCTGCGTATCCTGTTTGGTTCCCAATGCATTCACGGAGAATACATAAGCCCGCCGGTGATCGTGAAAAGTGTCTATAGCAAAGCGGATGGCGTCGTCTTTCGTATAGACGGAATCATCGCGGAAGCGGAGGATATTTCGGACGATTCCGGAGGGGTCGGAATCGTAGCAATAAACGCCGATGTAGATTGCCTCCGAATCATAGATGATCCGCACCGCTGTATTTTCCGATGACGGCGCTCCCTCGTCCGGTTCCTGCTGGATCAACTGGTCAATGACCTCGGCTTCCTGCCAAACAAGGTCGGAGAGGTCGCCATCAACCGTTGGGGGAGTCTCTACAAAAATTGCTCGGTAACGATATTGTCCGTTGTGCCCTTCGGTGCCTTGCCCTCTCGCAGGCTGTGCGCTGGAGCTTGCCAGCAACCCGATCAGCATCCAAAGAACCGGTCGCATTCCAAAGGATGGCTGCGGTTTTTTACGCGATAAAGCCATTTACCGATTTGACGAAAACAACGCCTAACAGGTTGTTGAAAAACACTATTTTGTCCGCTCCCTCACGGTCACGGCTCGGAATCGGCGTGCTGATTTGGCTGGACTTACCGAGCTGCGCGCGTTAGCAAGCGGACCCATACACCAGTTTTTCAACAACCTCCTAAGCAGGAATTAGTTTTTTGACCTTCCGGCAGTTGCGAGTGTACACCCATTCGCCTTCAACTAAGCCCTTCCAGCGTAGTGTTTCTCTCCGGGTCCAAAAACCAGCCGGGAGCCATGTTCTAGCGGGAGGGTGCGTTTCTCACTTTTCAGGCAGTGGCATGGTGCGGGCCTTTTGCAGGTAATTGTCCAAGGTCCGGGGCATGAAAAACTTCTCTTCCACCAGCTTAGTTGCGGACTCGCGGACGCACTGCACGAAGCGCTCGCGGTTGAAGGTCTCATTGGGCTTCAACATGCCGACGCGCTGCCAAGCCTCCGTGACTGTTTCGACGAAGTCCCGGTACTTGTTGCCGTTCATGTCCACGAAGCCGTGAGAAACGTTGACGGTGTCCAGACTACTCCGAAACTCTCCCCGCCCGTCGAACGGCTCCAGCATTAGGCCGCTGCCGGCGTTGAAAGGCATGAACCGGGTACTTCCGGTGGACGTCCCGGAACCGTAGATGTGGAAGACACCCAGGGGGCAGGCAACCTCCGGCATGTCAATGGCTGGATTCTCAATGATCCCGTCATTGTTCGCGTCGCCGAGCACTCTCCAATCCGACCGATTCGGCGGAGGCGCAACCCCATCTTCCACCCAGGCGTCCAGCATATCAATGAAGCCTTCCATCAGAAGGTCCATGTCCAGAGTGTTCGGGATGCGGTCGGCGGGGCTGGGGGCGCTCCCCGGGCCGCTGTGGCTGATCCCGTCAATCTCATAGTAGCGGAACTTGTTCCCCAGTCCCTTATCCATAAGGGTCTTCGCGTTGATTCTCTTTTTGGCGAGGAAGTTGTTTTCCATCCAGCTCGGCGAGTCATCCGGAGTCTCGTTCACATAGAGCAGGTGGCTGATCTCGATCATGGGAACGAACCGTTGCTTATCTGCGTCGGTCTGGAAAAGGACATCCTTGCCGTCCTTCATCAAGATGGGAAGCCAAAGTCCGCCGCCAGCGTCGTCCACGATGAGCCCGTCAATGATCGGCGTGCCGTCGTCGTCAATGTTCAGACCCTCTTTGTAGTTGACCATCCTGCCGGGGCGGGCCCCTCCGGAATGCCCATACCAGTAGGTGCGGCGCGGTTGCGCGCCCAAGCGATCCTTAACCAAATTCCCGGCCAGCTTGGCCATCTCCATGATCCATGGTGGCTGCTCGGTTAAGTTTCGGCCACGCAGTACCGTTCCGTCATCCAACGTTACGGTCACGTCGCCCCCCTGCATGAGAGTGGACCGGCGGGTCTTCGCCAGGACATACCCCTTTTCCAACATCACCCGCTCGTATCTGCCAAGACTTTGCAGGCCGCCGTCTTCGTGTTCCGGGTCGAATTCTTTATTCCAGGGCTTCGCGTTGCCGCGGGCGAAGGAGCGCCCGGCTCCGTGGTTGTGGAGAAACAACTTTCCGTTCCACTGGCTGCGGTCCATAGGGTACACTACCGAAACCATGTGGCCCGTGGCCATGCTGTAGCGACCGATGCCGTGAACAACATCCGCGTCTACCTCATCCATCTCACCTGCCTGCTGGTATACAAACTCCGGATAGACGTTGAAGTAGTTGGCATAGCGCCTTGTATCGTCCTTCAGGGCGTACCCCTCAACGGTCCCGGTCACTCCCATCTCCACCCGCTTGAACTGGCGACCTAAGAACTCGAATTCGACTTCCATCATTCGGCACGCTTCCTGTCCGACCATCTTCCCATTCACTTCTTTCTTGGGCAACATGAACTGGTCGCAGGTCGCCACCTCACTGACATCCATCGCGCCATGGGACTGGGTGGGAAAAACTAGGCAAAGAAAG
>JADFGZ010000043.1 GCA_022567475.1 Acidobacteriota bacterium
GTGGACATCAGAACCACCTCTTGCACAAAAGGAATCTTGTAATAGAGACCTTCCTCGTAGATCGTTTCGGTCACGGCCCCAAAATGCAGCAAGACGCCCCGTTGTCCAGCGCCGACCGTTCCGAAGACTCCTCCCGCCGCAAAGATCACGACAAGTACGATCACACCAACAACTACCCATTTTCCTATCCCTGGCGGAAGTTTAAAGTCGCCAAATTCCCCGGCAGAATGCTCTGGCATCGTTATCTCCTTTTTGTTATCCGATTGTTATCCAATTCATGGAATAAACTGATCCACACTATTGTACGCCCCGCAGTCCGGGAAGCCAACGAATTCGGAGGTAGTGGGTCAGTTTCAACGTCAGGGCACGGTTTTAACCGTGCCGAGAACGAGGCGCCGAAGAGCGGCTTTAGCCGCTGAGGGGCTGCCGCCGGCAAATTTAACGCATCTGTAGGTTGGAAAACTTCGCTGAGAGCCTCAAGACGGGAAACTCTCGGCGAGAGCCCTCAGGGGCTAAAGCCCTTCTGGAGACGGCCATCTAACGGCACGGTTAAAGACACCCCAGCACGCTGACAGCGGCGCGCTGGGGGCCCCGTCAAACCGTGCCCTGACAAATCGCGTGACGCTGTGCCTAACGGAAACTGACCCACTACCAATTCGGACGGGGACAGGCGTCTCAAAGAGTTCCGCCGCGCTCCCATAGGGAATGGAAGACTCCTGGATCGCCGGCAGCCCCTTTACCGAAGCGACTGGAGGTAGTGGAGGGCAGCCGAGGCCGCCGTCGAGGAGGAGGCAATACAATCCGGCATGCCAATGCCCCGGTAGCCGTTGCCGGACAGGAATAGTCCGGGATGTTTGGATACAAGTGTTCCGATCTCCTCCAGCCGTCGCGGATGTCCGACGCTGTATTGCGGCATGGATTTCTCCCAGCGGTGAATGCGGGTGAAGAGCGGTTCGGCCTGCACGCCCATGGTCTCCCGCAACTCGCGAAGCGTCGTCTCGATGATCCGGTCGTCTGATTCCGTAATGGCGGCAGGGTCTCTGGCTCCTCCCAGGAAACCGCGCAACAGCACCCGTCCCGGCGGACATCGAAAGGAAAACTTGGTGGAGACCCAGGTGCAGGCGAGCAGCTTTTTCCCCTCGCCCCGAGGGACAATAAAGCCGAAACCGTCGAGCGTCCGCCCGAACTTCTTTTCGTCAAAGCCGAGCGAGACGGTGACGGTGGAGTGATAGGGAATCTCTTCGAGCTTGCCCGCCAGCCGCCCATCCATTTCCTGAAGCAGCTCCCCGGCCGCATATGCGGGGGTCGCCAGGATCAGAGCCTCGGCTTGCAGCTCCCCGTCCGGGCACAGCAGACGGAATGCGGAGCGCGGGTTGTCTCGCAATACTTTCGCAACTTTTTTCCCTGTGGTCACCCGTGTGTTTGTGAGGCTTGTTTCCAGGCTTTGGATGATGTCGCCGATGCCGTTGCGGAGACTCATGAACAGGCTGCCCGGCGAACCCGTCGCCCCGTGCTTGGCTTGCGCGCGGCGCGCCTGCCGGATTCCCCGCCAGAGGCTTCCGTGCTTCTCTTCCAAGGCCAGCAACTGCGGCAGCACCGCGCGCGCGCTGAGCGAATCCACGTTGGCCCCGTAAACGGCGGAGAGCAGCGGCTCGGCAATGCGCTCCAGCACCTGGCGTCCGAGCCGGTGCGATACGAAATCGGAAACGGAGAAATCTTCCTGCCCGCGCAGCCGGGACTGAAAGGGTTCGAGCATCAGGCGGAGCTTGCCCGTCACCGAGAGCAGCCTGCTGCGGAAAACGGGCAGAACTTTGGTGGGCACCAGAAAGAACATCCCTTCCGGCAGCTCCTCCAGCTTCCCTTGCTGCAGGACGTAGGTTTTTCTCCGGTGATCGTTGCTCGGGATCAGCTGGTCCGCCAGGCCCAGCGCCCGGCAGAGTTCGATAGCCGCCGGTTTTTGCGTGAAGAAGGAGTCCGGGCCGCCTTCCAGGACGAACCCTCCGGAGCGCTCCGTGACGATGACGCCTCCCAGGCGCGGGCGGCTTTCGATCAACTGGATGGAGAGTTCCGCTCCCGCTTCCCTCGCGTGCTTCTCCAGAAAATAAGCTGCCGATAAACCGGAGATTCCTCCTCCGACGATGGCGACGGATTGCAAGCGGCTATTCCTTCCAATGCTTTTGCACCACCGAGGCCATGGCCCGAATAAATGCCGGGCTGTCGTTCAGCGATTCGATGCGGCGCAGGTCGATTCCGCGCTCTTCCGCAAATTGCCGGAAGCCGATGTCGATGTCGTACAGGATCTCCACGTGGTCGGAGACAAAACCGATGGGAGCAATCAGCACGCGCTTCCGCCCCTCGGCGGCAAGCCGCTCCAGGGTGGACTCCACGGTAGGCCCCAGCCACGGGTCGGCGGTGGCCCCTTGGCTCTGGTAGGCAAACAGCCAGTTTGTGAGCCCCGACTGCTCTGCCACGGCTGCGGCGGTTTCCTTGGTTTCGCGGTCATAGGGGTCGCCTTCGGCCAGTATCTTCTCCGGCAAGCTGTGAGCCGTGAAGATCACAAGAGGCGGCCCGTCCTCCGTTTCCACAGAGGGGAACGCTGCCAGGGCCTCGCGCAGCTTTTCCGCGAACGCATCGAGCAGCAGCGGTTCCCGGTGCCAGCTTTCCACAAACGTGGTGGGGGTCTTGATGCCGAGTTCCTCCTGCGCTTCCCTTACGCGCTTAAAATAGAGTCCCACGCTCATCCGCGAATTCTGCGGCGCCAGGCACATCGCGATCAGCCGGCCAACCCCGTCTTTCGCAATTTCTCCCATCGTCTCCCGGATAAAGGGATTCCAGTTCCGCATGCCCAGATAGACGCGGCAGCGCTCGCCGGTTGCGTTCAGCTCTTTTTCGAGGGCTGCGGCCTGGCGGCGCGAAAGCTCCAGCAGAGGCGACCGGCTCCCGATCAGCCGGTAACGGCGCTTGATCTCTTCCAGCAGTTTGGGCGGGAAGGGCTTTCCTCCGCGGATGTTCGCAAGGAAAGGTTCAATGTCGTCGAGAGAGTCCGGTCCGCCGTGAGCAAGCAGCAGGACTCCGGTGAACGGTTTGGCAGGTTGCAGAAGCGCCTGATTCGGAGACGCGGGATTTTGCGGCATCGTTTTGTTCGGCTCGGTTCAAGCCTGGGCTGCGCCGGTTGGGAACTGATGAACCATCTCCACAACCGCCTGGACGTTCTCGACCGGCGTTTCCGGCAGAATTCCATGGCCGAGGTTGAAAATATGGCCCGGACGGCCTTCCGCTGCCCGCAGAATGTTTTCCACCTGCTCGCGAATTTTTTCAATGGGTCCGAACAAAACGACCGGGTCCAGATTGCCTTGCAGGGCGACGTCGTGGCCCACCCGTTGCCATGCGTCTTGTAAGCCGATGCGCCAATCGGCGCCGATGACGTCGCCCCCGGCTTCCCGCATCAGCTCCAGCAGGGTCGCGGTCCCGGTGCCGAAGTGGATGAGGGGCGTCTTCTGGGAGAAGGAAGTTACGTTGCGAAGAAGCTGTTGGGAATGCGGCAGCACATAAAGACGATAGTCCTCCGGACAGAGGCAGCCCACCCAGCTATCGAAAATTTGCAGCGCATCGGCTCCGGCATCCACCTGGCTCCGCAAAAAATCGCTCAGAACCTCAACCAGCTTGCCCATCAATTCATGCCAGATTTTCGGCTGCTGGTACATCATTTGTTTGGTCATGACGAAATTTCGGCTCGCCCCGCCTTCGATCATGTAGCTGGCCACCGTAAAGGGCGCGCCCGAGAAGCCGATCACCGGCGCCTTTCCGTTCAATTCCCGCCGCACGATGCGAATGGCATCGCCCACGTAGGAAAGTTCGCCGTCTTTTACCTTTTTCAACTTGCGAACCGCTTCCGCCGTGCGCACGGCCTCGGAGAGCGCCGGGCCTTCGCCCTCCACAAACTCCAGCTTCATTCCCATGGCCTGCGCGGGCAGCAGCAAGTCCGCAAAGATGATGGCCGCGTCCACGCCGAGCTTCGCAATGGGCTGGAGCGTAACCTGGGCGGCGAGTTCCGGTGTCTGGCACAATTCCAACAAGGAGTGGCGGGCGCGCAGTTCGCGATACTCCTTCATGTACCGGCCCGCCTGGCGCATGAACCAGACCGGCGTGCGCGGCACCGGCTGGCGACGGCAGGCTTTTAGAAACAAATCCGATTGATCCATTCCAACCCTTTGCCAACAATCCGCAGTTTTTCCGCGTGAATAATCCTAGCACGGGCAGCCTCGCGCATCGGACTTTTCGATAGTGGATCAGTTTCGGTTAGGCACAGCGTCACACGATTTGTCAGGGCACGGTTTTAACCGTGCCGAGAAAGAGGTGATGAAGAGCGGCTTTAGCCGCTGAGGGGCTGCCGCCGGCATATTTAACGCGTCTCTGTGTTGGGAAGCTTCGCTGAGACTCAAAAACGGGAAACTCTTGGCGAGAGCCCTCAGGGGCTAAAGCCCTTCTGGAGACGGCCAACTGATGGCACGGTTAAAACCGTGCCCTGACGTTGCAACTGACCCACTACCGATTTTTCGGCAAAGGCGCTGGAAGGAGAAGCTTCACTCGACGGAGCGCCGCCAGTTGTAGAATGGGAGACTGCGCCGGACCGAACCCGGCGGGGCATTCCGGAGTTTTTAGAAGGACGGATGATTGTGGCTGATGCTGAGCAGGCAAAACGCGGCCTCGAAGGGCTTCGAGTCCTTTCGCTGGAGAGCCGCCGGGCCGGGCAGATGGCTCAATTGATTGCCAACTACGGGGGCGTGGCCAGCAGCGCTCCCTCCATGCGCGAGATTCCTCTGAAGGAAAATCCGGCTGCGCTGGCCTTCGCCGAAGAGCTTTTTGCAGGGAAGCTGGATGGGGTGATCTTCCTCACAGGGGTCGGCACACGGATTCTGTTCGGCGCTGTCGAAACGAAACATCCCCGCGAGAAACTGGTGGCGGCGCTTTCCCGGATTGTCGTGGTTGCCCGTGGACCCAAGCCTGCTACTGTGCTCCGTGAGGTTGGGGTCCCTATTACAATCCTGGTTCCGGAACCGAACACTTGGCGCGACATCTTGAAAATTCTGGAAACGTATCAGCCGCCTATTCTGGCTGCCGGAAAACGCATCGCCCTGCAGGAGTACGGGGTGCCGAACCAAGAACTGGTCAGGCGTCTGGAGAAGCACGGGGTCGAAGTGCAGCAGGTGCCCGTCTATCGCTGGGCGCTTCCGGAAGACACCGCGCCGCTCGAACGCGCCATCGGCGAGATCGCCGGAGGAAAGATCGACGTGCTGCTGGTGACCAGCGCCCAGCAGATTCACAACCTGATGCAGGTGGCCTCCCGGAGTGGCGCAGAAGATCAAGTGCGCCGGGGCCTGGAGCGCTCCGTGGTGGCATCGATCGGACCGATCACGAGCGAGGCTTTGGGGGAGCACGGGATTCGAGCGGACTTCGAGCCGTCGCCTCCCAAGATGGGCCAGCTTGTCTACGATGCCGCTAAAAAAGCCGGCGATTTGTTGCGGCAGAAACGCGGGGAGGGCAGCCGCTGAGGGCGGCGGTTATTTGGCGAGCAGCTTGGTCAGGGTTCTGACATCCTGCAGCCGTTCAATCGACCGCACGGTTTCAATCACTCCATCGGTTTTTTCCAAAGGCCATCCAGCCGATTCGGCGCACTCGCGGAACTTGCGGGCGACCTCGTCATAGGTCATGGGATGGGCCGGGCTTCCCTTGCCGAAGTCTGCGCGGCCGGAGATTGTTTTGCCGTCTTTCCGATGGATGTCGATGAGGGTGGTCATCTTGTCATAACCGGCGGCCTCTGCCTCCGGGTGGACATGGAAATTTACTTTCGCGATCATCGCCTGCACGTCGTCGCGGTTGACCACCTCGTCGGTGAATTCAGACAGGCCGCCACGGCGTTCCAGCATCAGAATAGCCATGCAGAACTCCATGCTGAATTTTGCCTGGAGCGCATTCTTTGGCCGGTGGTGGATCAGAGCGTTCGGCATGTTGTGGTTGGCGCCGACGTCGATGCGCTCCACCTCCTCCGGTTTGATGTTGTTGTTCAGGATCAACTCCAGCATCCGGGTCATGCCCGGGTGAGTCAGTGACCCGCAGGGATGCGGCTTGATCGAAACGCCGGGCCGCTCGAACGTCCAGGGATTGCCCAGCTTGCCTTGGATCGACTCCAGATCGTACCCGCCGCCGTGGGCCTGGAAGAAACCGCGCGGTGATTCCAGAATCTTGTCCGATGCGCTCCACCCCAGGCGCGCCAGATCAGCGGCGACGATGCCGCTTTCAGAAGCCCGTCCAGCGTGGAACGGTTTCGTCATGGTGCCGAAATTCTCCCGCAAACCGGCCGACTGGCTCGCCGCAATGGCCAGCGCGACGAGCAGCGTTTCCAGCTCCAGACCATAGAGTTTGCCCGCCACGGAAGCCGACGCCAGGGTGCCGCAAGTGGCAGTGGAATGAAAACCATGCTGGTAGTGCCGTGGGGAGATGGCTTCGGCGGCTTTGCACGCAACCTCCATGCCCAACTGGTATGCGAGCAGCATGTCCTTGCCCGTCATGCCGCTGCTTTCGGCGATGGCCAGCGCTGCGGGAAGCGCCGGGGCGGTCGGGTGCATCAGCAGGCCATACACTCTGTCCCGCCCCACGGCGAGCTGTGTGTCGTCATAATCATCGGCGTGCATCCCTACGCCGTTGGCAAAGGCCGCAAATCGTGCGGGCGCCTTCATGCCGGTGCCGATGACGGTGGCCGTGCCGCTGCCGGCCCCAAGGCCCTGCAGATACTTCTGGACAATCTTTCCGCTCTCCGCCACGGACCCGGACAGCGCCAGCCCCAGCCCGTCGAGCATGGATTTTTTTCCAAGCGCCATCACCGTCTCCGGGATGGCGTCGATCCCGGTGCTCAGCACGAACCGGGCAACGGCGCGTGTCAGCCCCTCGCCCTTCTGGGAGGTGATGTCGGGCGTAAACGGAACGATTTTTTCAGGCTTCGCCATAGGGTTCCTTTTTTGCTTTCCTTCATTCCTCAATAGAGTTGGCGGATGCCGGTTCTTTGGCGGTCTTCCTGAGCAAGCCGGCGACCGGTGCCGCGAAGATGCCGATCAACGAGAGAGAAAATAACAGCACGACGATCGGGCGCTCGAAGAACAACAGCCAGTTCTGATCGAAAATAATCATCGACTGGGCCAGCGAGTTTTCCACCAGCTTGCCCAGCACCAGACCCATGATAATCGGCGCGGGCGAGAAGCCGTACCGGCGCAGGGCGAAACCGATGACACCGGCAATCAGCATGACGTAGACGCCGAGCATGGACTGTTCCACGCCATAGGCTCCCACAACGCAAAGCGCAAAAACGGTGGGCCAGAGGAACGTCCGGGGCACCAGTGAAATCCGCGAGAAAAGCTTCGCGCCGCCCAGTCCGATGCCCAGGAAAACAATATTAGCCAGCAGCATGGAATAGAAGATGGCGTACAGAAGCGTTGGCTGCTGCTCAAACAGATAGGGACCTGGCTGCAAACCTTGGGCCTGCAAGCCGCCCAGAATGACGGCTGCGGTCGCGCTGCCGGGAATGCCCAGCGCCAGCGTCGGCACCATCGCGCCTCCGGTGGCGGCGTTGTTGGCCGCTTCCGGTCCGGCGACGCCTTCGATTTCGCCCGTGCCGAATTTGCTGCCGTGCTTGGACCAGCGCTTGGCCTCGTTATAGCCGATCATGGCGGCGACGGTGCCGCCTTCGGCTGGCAGAACGCCGACGAAGGTGCCGATCACAGACGACCGCAGAATTGTTTTCCAGACCTTTCTGAAATCCTCCCGCGTCGGCAACAGAACGGCGGTCATCTTGATCCTTTCCAGGATTTGATGAGTCCGGGTGCTTTGAATCAGCAACTCCGACATTGCGAACAGGCCGATGAGAAAGGGAATGAAGTGAATGCCTTCGTACAGCTCCGGGCGGCCGAAGGTATAGCGCTCGACGCCGGTCGTCAGGTCCACGCCGATGGTTGCGATGAAGACGCCGGCGGCGCCGCCGAGCAGGTTTTTGAGCGCGGATTTGCCGCTGATCGACGCCAGCATCGACAGCCCGAACACCGTCAGCGCGAAATACTCCGGCGGACCGAACTGGTAGGCAAGGTGGGCGAGCGCCGGAGCGGCGAGGATCAGGATGACCAAGCTGAAAATGCCGCCACAGGCGCTGCTGACGGCGGCGATGCCGAGGGCTCTGCCAGCCTCGCCCTTCACCGCCATGGGGTAGCCGTCAAAGGCCGTCGCGGCGGCCGGCGGCGCGCCGGGGGCGTTGATCAGGATGGCTGTGATGGAGCCGCCGAAGGTCCCGGCGCAATAGAGGGCGGACAACAGCGCAATCGCCGGGATGGGCTCCAGAAATATTGTGAACGGCAGCAGAAGAGCGATAGCCATGCCGGAGGTCAAGCCCGGCAGCGCGCCCACGAAAACTCCCGCAACCGTCCCCAGCAGGATCAGCCCCAAAGTGGTTGGGTCCGAGAAAATTTCGAGGCCGGCGGCTAACCCTTCCATGGCATGGCTTCTTAGAAGATGAAATCAAGAATTCCGGGCGGGAACCGGAGTTGCAGAAAATGAACGAACAGCAGATAGATGGCGATGGGCGTCAGAGCCGCGAAGAGCAAGACATCGCGGATTCGCCGCTCCCCCCAGAGGAGCGGAAGGACGACGCACGCCAGAAAGATCACGGTAAAAACGCCGAGCGTCTCCAGAAGCAAAACTGCGACCGCGATCACGCCGGCGGTTGCAAAGACAATCGGCGGGACCGGAGCCTTCTTGGGTTCTTTCCTGCGCACCCCTTGGATGAGCAACAGGATGCTCAGCAACGCCGTCGTTGTGAGCACCACCCTCGGAAAAAACGTGGGTGGAACATTCTGCGAGAGAATGGCGGGGACCTCGTCGAAGCCGAAGGTGAGGATAAACCCGGCGGCGCTGACCAGCAGCATCGCCAGCCCGGCAATCGTATCTTCATTCAGGCGGGTCAGAGGCTGGACGGCTGCGGGGGACGGCTGTTGTGTGACGGCGTCGCTGGCGCTGGCGCTTTCTGTGGTGTGACCGGTTATGAGAAATTCCCTTCCAGAACGATGCCTTGCGGGCGCGTCACCGAAGCATTCCAAGTTCCTGCATGGCCGCGCGCGCGTCCTCGTACATCTGCTTGATCTGCCTGTTCCAGACGTCGCTGCCGGCAATCCCTTGCATGCTCAGCCCGCTCCGGGAGAGGAAACTTTGGAAAGCAGGATTTTTCATGCCCTGGAGTATGGCCGCTTCCAGAGCGTCGATGCGGTCTTGCGGCGTGCCTTTGAGCACCACATAGCCGCGGACCGTCGAATACACGACCGGGATGCCCTTCTCCACCGTTGTCGGCACATCCGGAAGGCTATCCAGGCGTTTTTCCGACATCACCGCCAGCGCGCGGAAATCTCCCCGCTGGATGCGGTCCAGCGCCTCGGTCAAGTTCAGGCCGGCGGCCTCGATGTTCTGTCCCATCAGGTTGGTGACGATTTCGCCGCCGCTTCCGAAGGGAACCACCGCGATGCGCGTCCCGGCGCGCTTGCCGAAAATGGCCGCGGCTATGTGGTCCACCCCGCCGATCTGCGCCGTGCCCCATTTGACCGGCGACCGTTTGCCGCGCTGGATCAAATCCTCCAAGGTCCTCATCTCGCTTTTGGCGTTGACCACAATGATGAGCGGGTCATCTGTGGCCCGGGCAACCCCCACCAGATCATCGATCCGGAGCGAACCCTGGCCGCGCGCTATCGCAAACAGATGAGTCGGCGTGATCGCCAGCAGCGTGTGGCCGTCGCGAGCGCGTCTGCCGGCGTAGTTCAGGGCGACGAGACCGCCCCCGCCGACCTTGGGTGTCACGACAATGTTCGGGCTCAAGGCGCTCCGCATTCCGATCAGCATCGTCCGCGCCGTCGTGTCGGTGCCGCCGCCAGGGGAGGTATGGATCACGACCTCAATCGGCTTGCTGGGGAAATCTTCCGCAGGCTCCGCGAAGCCCACCGTTGCCAATAACGCCACGGCAGCGGCACAGTAGGCCCTTGCCGCCATCGTATGGAGCCTGCTCACGCCCTTGCTGAAAAGCATCTCTCTCCTATTCGTTACTTCCACACCCCATCCATTGCGTCTTTTCCGCCCGGACATGAGGAACCCACTCCACCGCGCGCCGGCGAGGCAAAAGACTGGCTATAGCCTCAAGGTCTCCGGTTCGGAAGAATCCGGTTTTACGGGCTTTTCTTGCCGTTCCTCATTTTCCCGCTGCTGGTCGAAGACGTGTTTGCTGACGTAGATCTTCGCGCCGAAGCGGAGCGCAATGGCCATGGCGTCGCTGGGCCGCGCGTCATAGACCTGCGTCTCGCGGCCCTTTTCCACGGTCAGGTCGGCCAGGAAGGTGCCCGAGGCCAAGTCGCGGATCAAAACTTTTTGAACCTTCCAGCCGTTGCGATCCAGAAATTCTTTGAACAAGTCGTGAGTCATCGGGCGCGACGATTTCCGGTGGCGTATGGCCCGCGCAATCGAGCGGCCCTCGGAAACTCCGATGAGCATGCGAATGCGGTCCGAGGAGCCAGAAGCGCGCAGGGTGATGCTGACACCGACCGGGGTCGCCACCAAATCTTCCACGGTCACCTCCACGTTTTCGCTGCGCCGTTGCGCAGTGAGTGGAGCAGTAAGTGACACAGCAAGGGCCAGGACCAACACCAACAGGAGAGTTACGTTGAGGGTCACGTTACGGTTCATGCCGCCTTCTTTCCCTTGGCGCTGTTGAGGCCGGTCCAAGCAGCGCACAAGAATACAGTACAGTTTGGTTCGTTCCTCTTGCCTTTTCCGGGCGCAACCAACCGCTCCTTCCCGGTTCTTGCTGATGGGGATTAGAATAATTCTATCCCACAAGGATACTGCTACTGTTCCAGAAAGGAAGTGAAAAAAACGGACAGGTTCCGGATGCATTGTAAATCTCCGGTCTCTTCATGCCGAGCGTTGGCTTGAGTAAGGAGAGCCGAAATTGGACACCTTGGTACTATCAGGTTTTTCAGCCTGTTGCGCGATACTGTTGCTAAAGAGCACAACTTTCCCTTGAGAGACTGGTTTATATGGATTCGGGCTGCCGAGAATCTTGGATCAGCAAAAGGCTGAGTTGGCTTGGGTGGAAATAATAGAGAAGGCGGGTTCAACAAAATGAACGGAACGAATCGACATCCGTACTTGTTTGCCGTCCTTCTCCTGGCAGTTTTTTCTCTCTCTCTTTTCCCCTTCGATTTTTCCCGAAAGGCGGCTCTGCGCGCACAAAACCAAACCGATGCGGAGGAGAGCTTTCCCCATCCGGAATGCGCCTACTTCACGGATTTCCGCCAACACTCCAGCCGGGGGCTCGCCGCATTGCAGCGAATTGCCGTTCCGGAAGAATTTACACGCCAATCCACTCCGTCCGGGGCGCGGACCCTGGCCGTAGCCAGGGCGCTCCCTGCGGTCTCCGATGGAGGACCCGCCCTGGATGCCGGCCAACCTTTGTCAGCCATCGACTTCCATATTTTTTCCGCCATGGAGCGGGAAGGAATCACCCCCGCGAATCACGCCAACGATGCCGAGTTTCACCGCAGAGTTTCTCTGGACCTGACCGGCAGAATCCCTTCTGGCGAAAACGCCGTCGCATTTATCCAAGACCAGGACCCACAGAAGCGCGCGCAGTTGATAGACCGGCTGCTCGATTCTCCCGAATGGGTGGACCGCTGGACCCTATGGTTTGGCGACCTGTTGCAGAACACGGTTCGCTCCTCTAACGTGGTCCGTTACAACGAGGGGCGGAACGCGTTTCAGCGCTACATCCACGCTTCTCTGGAAGAGAACAAACCTTACAACCAATTCGCCGCAGAACTGATCATCGCCACCGGAGACAGCTTTGAACGGGGCGAGGTGAACTTTACCGTCGGCGGACGGATGCGGATGGGGCCCATTCAGGATACCTATGACAGGCAATGGGTCCAGGTCGCCACCGCCTTCCTGGGATTGAAACACTTTGATTGCCTGCTCTGCCACAATGGGGCCGGCCACCTGGAGTCGGCCAACCTATGGGCCTCGCAGATCAGCCGGTCTCAGGCGTGGGGGATGGCCGCCTTTTTCTCCCGCACCCGGATCACCCGCCCGGTCCGCGAACGCGGAGCCAGTTACGTGGTGGTGGATCGTCGCAGAGGCGGCTACACTCTGAACACAACCGACGGAAATCGGCCCGCCCGGCAGCCGTCCGGGGAGCAGAGCCAGACCGTCACGCCCGCCTACTTGTTCAGCGGATCGCAAGCATCCAATGGGGAGAACTACCGGCAGGCATTGGCGCGGGAGGTCACGTCGGATTTTCAGTTTGCCAGGGCCGCCGTGAACCGCATCTGGGCGCACTTTTTTACGGTGGGGATCGTCGATCCCCCCGACTCTTTCGATCCGGCCCGCATGGACCCGGACAATCCACCGCCGGAGCCGTGGACGATTCAACCATCCCATCCGGAACTGCTGGATGAACTGGCGCGCTTCTTCATCAACAGCAACTACGACCTCAAAGCATTGATGCGGGAGATCGGCAACTCGCGGGCTTATCAGCTTTCTTCCCGCTACGAGGGCGAGTGGAGCCCCGCCTACGAACGGTTTTATGCTCGCCACCTGGTCCGGCGCCTGGACTCGGAAGAGATCCACGACGCGCTGGCGCAGTCCAGCGGGATTCCTGGAAACTTTCGGGTGCGGGGCTTTTCCGAGCGGATTCAGTGGGCTATGCAGCTTCCTGATACCGTGACACCCAGAAGGGGCGTGGGCGAATTTTTGAACACGTTTTTGCGAGGCGACCGGGACGAAAATCCCCGGCGGAGAGACCTCGCCGTCACGCAAGCTTTGGATTTAATGAATGATCCGGTTGTCATCGAACGCGTGCAGGCCTCCCAGCGCAGAGGTCTGGTAGCGCGGCTGTTGTCTTCGGGCAGAACGGATAGCGAACTGATCGAGGGGCTTTATCTAAACGTCCTATCCCGCTACCCGACCCAGGATGAGTTTGTCGCCAGCGCCAGGATTCTGCAATCAGGCGACCGACGGTCGGCGGCCGAGGATTTACAGTGGGCTCTGTATAACAAGGTGGATTTTATCTTCAACTACTGAGCATCAACTACTGAGCATGGGAACGTTTCGGTCAATCTTCCGGTTTATGTTTCGGAAAGGGGGAAGCGGTGAGCCATCCATGGGAACGCTTTAGGAATAAAATTTCTCATCCCCACCAGCCTTTTTGGGAGCGTCCCGCCCTTTCGCGCCGGAGTTTCTTTCAGGTATTAGGAACCGGGATAACGGGCTACGCGCTTTACCATACGGCGCGCCCGTTGCAGTTGCTGGCCCAATCCTCGGTTGTGCCTCTGAATACGGCAAAAAACTGCATCTTCATCTTGTTAGCGGGCGCCCCGAGCCACACCGACACCTTTGATCTGAAAGAGGGCCCTTGGACGCCGGGCGAGTGGAACCCCGCCAGCTATGGGGAAATTCGCTTTCCGCAAGGCCTGATGCCGAACCTCGCCGAGCGGCTGGGCGAGATCGTCATTGTCCGGTCCATGCGCGCCTGGGCGCTGGTGCACTCGCTGGCGCAGACATGGACTCAGATCGGACGCAGCCCGGCTTCCGCGCTCGGCAGCATTGCACCGAACATGGGCAGCATTGTGGCTCTGGAGAAGGCTGCCGAACGGAAAGAAGGGGACATCCTGCCGGGATTTCTTTCGCTCAACGCCGGGGGCAGCCAAGTGGGAGCAGGATACCTGCCGGTTACCTTCGCGCCTTTCCGGGTGCAGCCCAACGCAACCGGTCTGCGTAACACTACCCATCCGGACGGAAAAGCGCGCTGGGAGCGCCGTCGGCAAGTGCTCCATGTGCTGGACGACCCCTTGCGCAAGAACTCGCTTTGGGGGGACCTGCCGCAGGATATGGACCAGCATTACGATGCCGCGAGCAAGCTCATGTACAACGACAGCGTGCAAACCGCCTTCTCATTTACCGGCGAGGAACGGTCGGCATTCGGTGACAGCTCCTTCGGCGACGCCTGCCTGATCGCAGCCAAAATATTGCAGGCTGGTCTGGGAACGCGCTTTATCCAGATCACCATGAGCGGCTGGGACAATCACGCGAACCTCTATGGAACCATTCCAGGGCTGGCGGGAACTTTTGACAACGGATTTTCCGCCCTGCTCGACGGGCTTCGGCAGAGTTCCCTGCTGCAGGACACGTTAATTGTAGTGGCTGGAGAGTTTGGTAGAACCGTCGGGCCGTTGAACAGCCGCCAGGGGCGGGACCATTACTTGCAGCAGTTCGCCGTTTTTGCCGGGGCGGGAGTGCATGGCGGCAGGACGATTGGAGAGACAGACGAAACCGGCGCCTATACGGTTGAGCCGGGATGGAGCCGAAGGCGGGACGTGCGGATTGAAGACATTGAGGCGACTATCTACTCGGCGATGGGGATCGACTGGACCACAATCCGTTACGATGACCCGCTCAACCGGGGCTTTGAATACGTTCCCTATGCCAACCTGGATATCTACGGCCCCATTCACGAGCTTTGGCAGTAAAGTCTCTTCCCCGCGAAAAAGAGTTTCTGTAGGATAGTTCCCAAACCATAGTTCCCAAACCTCCCAAACCGAAGATCAACTCTCCGGCTTCCTAGAACATTTCTCCAGTAGGTGTAGAGTTCCGGCAGCCACGTAGCGCCAGCGTCCTCGCTGGCCCATTGGGCCGCCAGGATGGCGGCGCTACATTCCGCCTATACACTTATCGGGAGAAATGCCCTAGCTTCCGACCAGCGCGATCAGCGGAGCCGTTACCAGCGCAACGATCGACATCAACTTAATCAGGATATTCATGGAGGGGCCGGAGGTGTCCTTGAAGGGATCGCCGACCGTATCGCCTACAACGGCTGCCTTGTGAGCCTCTGTCCCTTTCTTTTCCCCTTCGAGATCTCCCTTTTCGATCAGCTTCTTGGCGTTGTCCCAGGCGCCTCCGGCGTTGGCCATCATCAAGGCCAGCAGCACGCCGGTGACGGTGGCCCCGGCCAGCATCCCGCCCAGCGTTTCCGGACCCAGCAGGTAACCCACCACCAGCGGCGCGGCCACCGCCGTCACGCCCGGCGCGATCATTTCGCGAAGCGCCGCCGTGGTGGCGATGTCCACGCAGCGGGCGGCATCGGGCTTGGCCTTGGGATCGCCTTCGAGCAAGCCTTTGATCTCCCGGAACTGGCGGCGGATCTCTTCCACCATCTTGCCCGCCGCGCGGCCGACGCTGGTCATGGTCATCGCCGCAATCAGGAAGGGCAATGTGCCCCCGATAAAGAGCCCAATCACCAGACGGGCGTCGGTAATTTCCAGTTGCAGGGGAGGAAGGTTGTGGTTTGCCCTCACAAAGTTAATCGCCTGGGTATAGGCTGAAAACAGAGCCAAGGCCGTGAGCGCCGCCGAACCGATGGCGAAACCTTTGCCGATGGCCGCCGTGGTGTTGCCGAGCGAGTCGAGCTTGTCGGTGATCTTCCGCACCGCCGGCCCGAGGCCGCTCATCTCCGAGATGCCGCCGGCGTTGTCGGCGACCGGTCCGTAGGCGTCCACGCTCATGGTGATGCCGACGGTCGCCAGCATGCCCACCGCAGCGATTCCAATTCCGTAGAGTCCGCTCGTGAGATTGGCGGTATAGATGACCGCACAAATGGTCAAGGCCGGGAAGGCGCAGCTTTGCATCCCCACGGCCAGCCCCCCGATGATGTTCGTTGCGGAGCCGGTTCGCGAAGCCTCTGCAATGCGCCGGACGGGGCTGCCGGAAGTGTAGTATTCGGTGAGCAGGCCGATGGAGATCCCTCCGACGACTCCGGCAACGACTGCCCAGAAGACGTTGGTGTTGACCGGGGAGCTTTGCACCAGAAAATAAGTGCCGCCCAGGAAGAGCCGCTGCCAGAAAGGTGGAGTTGCGCAGCGCGCCGGCGGGCCCAAAATTCTTGAGCACGCGCATGGCGGCGATTCCGATCAAGGAAGCAAACAGGCCGATCCCGGCCAGCACCAGCGGGAATGCCATCAGGAGAGTGGTCGGGGAGAGGCCGCCGCTGCCGGCCTCGGCCAGCCTCCCCACGTCCTCCGACGCCATGGTAGCCGCAATGGCGAGGGTGGCCACGATGGAGCCCACGTAAGACTCGAAGATATCGGCGCCCATCCCGGCAACGTCGCCCACATTGTCGCCCACGTTGTCGGCGATCACGCCGGGGTTGCGCGGATCATCTTCCGGGATGCCCGCCTCGACCTTTCCCACCAGGTCGCTGCCGATGTCGGCGGCCTTCGTGAAGATCCCTCCGCCGACGCGGGCAAACAAAGCAATGGTGCTGGCCCCCATGGCGAATCCGCTCAGATAGGTTGCGGTGGTCGGATCGCCATAAAACGAATAGAAAATACCCAGCCCCAGCAACCCGAGGCTCGCCACGGCAAGCCCCATGACGGCGCCGCCGTCAAAGGCCACCAGCAACGCCGCGCTTTCTCCCTGGGAGCGGGCCGCCTCCGTCGTGCGAACGTTGGCCTTGGTCGCTGCCTGCATGCCAATCACCCCGGCCAGGACGGAACAGAAGGCCCCGCTGAAAAAGCAAATCGCCGTCTGGACGTTGAGGCTCCAGGCGAGAAGCCCGCCGACCAGCAGGACGAACAGAGCCAGGATGCTGTATTCCCGCTTCAAGAACGCCATCGCCCCCGTATGGATCGTGTCGGCAATCTCCTGCATCCGGTCGGTGCCTGCCGGCTGTCGAACGATCAGCAGATACAGGACGAGGGCGACCCCCAGACCGATCAGCCCTCCGTAGGGTGTCCAAGAAACCAGGTTTTCCATAGTTGCGAGCAGCCTTTCACGATAGAAGATTTGTTGTCAGGCAATGACCACTTACACTTCCTGCAGATGGAGCCGTGCGGGCCGTCCTAGGGGGAAAGCAGCTTCCTTCGAATTCTTCTTCCGTCTTCCGTCACCCACGACGCCCCTCAAATCTAAAAGGTTATAAAGTGTAATGGAAGAGCCCTCCGAGCGATAGCAAAAATTTCCCCCTGGACCACTGCCCGGTGTCAATGCAATACAGCCATGCAATACAAATGACAGGCTGCCTTTAGAGTGCAGCCGTTGCTTCCAGTTCCAGTTTGCATCCTTCCTCCAGCAGTCCCTTTACTTCCAGCAACGTCATAGCCGGATAGTGCTTGCCCATCTGGCTTCGATAAGCTTCTCCCATAGGCTTCAAATTCGCCGTGTATTCCCGGCGGTCCAGCACGTAAAGCGTCAAACGGACGATGTTGGACGGCTGGCCTCCCGCCTGCCGCACCACCGCCAGCACGTTGGACAATGCCTTGGCAAACTGGCCCACAAACTCCGTGCTGACAACCTTTCCGTTTTCGTCCCATCCCACCTGTCCCGCGACGAAAAGCAAACTGCTGCACGGCACTTTGACTCCATGGCTGAAACCGGGATGCTTGCCCGCTTCCGGCGGGTTGATGAACTCCATGTTGTTTTGCACGTATTCCCTCTCTTTCCCAATCGGGATTTTCTCGGTTTGGGTCGGTTCTCACACGGCCTTGGCAGGGGCTCAATCGTTCCTTCGCGTGTGACGCCTAGTCCCATGCTGAAAGGCGCAGTGCATTTTACTGGATTCTGAGTTGGCAGTGGGTTGGCAACTTACTCCCTTCAACTTAAATCAATGCCAAAATCGGGGCCGAGCCGCCTAGATGCAGATCACCCAAACAGTGAGTGAAATTCCGCACCTTGTAAGGCTTTCTCTGCCAACTTTTACCGTGTTTTTAGTCTAAGCGCTTGCCTTATCGATCTTCTTGCTTGGTACCCGAATTGCACTTGAAGATTGTGAGCCTTGGTGCTGAATGAGCCGAAGGGAGACGCCGCCAAGGGGACCGAACGCCGCGTGCGGCTTCAGTCCAGAGGGTCCAAACAAACCGCGGGCTTGTCAGTAAATGCCAACGGGCAGGAGTGGCGAAACGATCATGGGTGGATTGAATCGAAGGCGGCTATTGCAGTACATCCTGGGGACCGGGATTGGGGCCTCCGTCATTTCTTTCCTATATCCGATTGTCGGTTTCATCCTGCCGCCCAGGACCCGCGCCTCGGCTACGGAGTCTCACGAAGCGGGCGATGCCAATGCTCTCAAGCCTAACTCCGGCGTGATCTTCCGTTTTGGAAATCAGCCGGCCCTGTTGATCCGTACTGCAGAGGGAGAGTTGCGGGCCTTCACCGCCGTGTGTCCCCACCTGGGTTGCACGGTAACCTACGAGCCGGATTCAAAAGTCATATGGTGTCCCTGCCACAACGGCATGTTTGACCTGCATGGGCGGAACATCGCCGGCCCGCCGCCGCGTCCGCTGGATGAATATCAGGTGAATGTGCGAGATGGGAAAATCATTGTCAGTAAGGGAGCCTGAAGTGGCCCGGCGAAAGTCCTTGATTTCCTCATGGATCGAAGAACGCCTCGATCTGGCGCCTCTCCGGGAATTCGTCCATCACAAGACGGTTCCCATCCACCGCCACTCGCATTGGTACTACCTGGGAGGGATGACTTTGTTTCTCTTCCTGGTCCAGGTGGCCACAGGCATTTTGCTGCTGCTCTACTACCAGCCTTCGGAGGACCACGCCTTTGAGAGCGTGCGGTTCATTATGACCGAGGTGCGCTTCGGATGGCTGATTCGCTCGATTCACGGCTGGTGCTCCAATCTATTGATCGCGGTCGCCTTCGGACACATTTTCAGCAGGTTTT
>JADFGZ010000299.1 GCA_022567475.1 Acidobacteriota bacterium
CTCATTCTCGGCACGGTTAAAACCGTGCCCTGACGTTGAAACTGACCCACCACCCGACACTGCCAGAGGTCTTGTGGAAGAAACCGCCTATGTTAGTATGAAGAAATGGGGGCGGCTAGCTCAGCATGGGAGAGCGCCTCGTTCGCAACGAGGAGGTCGCCGGTTCGAGCCCGGTGCCGTCCACCATTCTTTTCCAGCACTTGCGAATTTGCTGCTGCATTGCCCGCCTCCACTGGCGCGGTATATACCGCGCGGCGATATCTATCGCCGCTATCCTCCATTTCCATCGATAGAAGGGGCGCTGGTTTAAAAAACGATTGCAACATGCCAGGCCAGCATATCCCTCATGCTTCCGGGCAATTGTCAAAATCCGAAACCGAATAGAACCTGGGAAGAACATTACGGCTGGCAGGACAGCAAACGAAGGCAAGAAAGTAAAGTATTAGCATTCAGGATATTGTTTTTTCAAGTGAACTAAATTAGGGTAAGCGGGTAAGAAGGTGGAAAGAGGCGGATCATGACCTCTGGAAAATCTCACAAGCAGGTGGGTAGCGTTGGAGCCGTGCTCGGGCTGCTGGCCGTGCCGCTTCTGGTGCTTGCATTGGCCGCCCAACCCGGCAGGGCGTTTCCAGTCCAATCAGCGACGACCGCTTCGTCCCCAGCCTCCCCGGAAGAAGAGGGCGCGGGAGGCGAACAGTCACCGCGGACAATCCCCCGGATCGTTCTGGGAACGCAAACAGCGACTCCCGGTGTAAACGTTGTGATTGCTCTCTACTACACTCCGGCCCAGGGGGTAGAATTGCGCTCCCTCGTGGTGGAGGTGGAATGGGTCAGCAAGCATCTCCAGTTTGTACGCTCCCAGCGCGGGATCGCCGCCGAAATGATCGGCGCGAACGTCGACAGTAAAGTGACCGGCACCCGCACGGATTCGGAATTGCGGGAGCGCTCGACCTTGCGGATCGATGCTTCGGTGGTGGAGGAAAATCCTAAGCGAGGTCTGCCCGAAGGCCTGCTGGCATACCTGACCTTCCGTGTTTCTCCGGACGCTCAGCCCTTCGCGATCGAACTGCGCCCTACTCTGATCTCTGCTCTGGACATCAGTTCTCCCGCCCGGAAAATCGCCGAGGCGGAGATGGAAAACGGCAAGGTGGGTGTCGAGCTTCCCGGTTTACCCCCCTACGTCACCTGCTTCTTCTTCACTCATTAGCCCCCCGGCCTGCTGAGCCGCAGTACGGAGAGTCATTTCGCGCGCTGCCCCGGAATGGAGGGCCGAAAACTCTCTCGAAAGGAAATTTACCATGACCTTTCCTCAACACTGACAGAGGACTGCCAGAGGTCTTGTAGAGAAAACCGCCTATGATAGTATGAAGGAACGGGGGCGGCTAGCTCAGCATGGGAGAGCGCCTCGTTCGCAACGAGGAGGTCGCCGGTTCGAGCCCGACGGAAAAGCAGATTCCTCGCGGAGCCTGCCCTGAGCGCAGCCGAAGGGGCTCGGAATGACAACGCGTTATGGTTTACACCAACTGTGAAAACGCTCTAGCCGTACTTTTTGACCGCTTTCTCGATGGCGGGGCCGGCCTTTTCCAGGTCTTGGGGAACCATTGCCGGATGGAACTCGACAGAGGCATTGAACCCAAGAAACCACGGCTCCGCTATGGCAGGAATCTGAGATGTATCCTGGATGTCGAGTATCAGTAACGTCGTCCTCTTTCCATTCTCTTCGTAGAAATACACTGCCTCTGGCTTCAAATCGTCGAGAATGGACTGGACCGCTTTGAAACCATTTTTTGCTGCCGCATTGCCCGCCTCCACTGGCCAGGAAGCCTTGACCAAAAATCGCATATGCTCCTCCGCAAATTCTAAAGTTGTTCCGTCCATCTTACATCACACCCCATTGATTCCGCACGCACGTCAAATCAACTCTAATTTCTCCTTTTCTGACACGACTACAGGCCCAGGATTCCCTGTTGCCCATGGTAGAAGAGACCAGCCAACGCGCCCGTCATGAGCGTTGCCAGAGTAGCGCCCGCCAGCGCGCGAAAAGCCAGAGCAGTAAGATCGTTTCTGCGGGAGGGAACCAGAGCGCTGATGCCTCCGACGAAAATCCCCATCGAAGCCAGATGAGCAAAACCACACAGCGCGTAGGAGAGAACCAGCAGAGTCCTGGGCGAGACGGCCTGAGCAGAGGCCATTTGCCCCAACTGCTGATAGGCCACCACCTCGGTCAGGATGACGCGCTGGCCCAGAAGCTGGGCCGCTCCCGGAAGATCGCTGCTTTCCAAGCCCAGCAGCCAGGCGAGCGGGGTGAATAACCACCCGAGAATGCGCTCGAGACTCAGCGGCTCGCCAAACCAAACACTCCAAGGCGCGGTCAGCTTCTCCAAAGCTAAGTCCACGATCCCAACCACGCCCAAGACGGCAATCAGCAGCGTGGCAATGCCTGCGGCCAGCTTTAAGCCGTCCCAGGAACCGGCGCTCAGCGCGGCCATGGTGTTGCCGTGGAGCTGGGACGCTTCGATTGGGGGCAGCGTGCCCAACGTCTCCGGCTTGGCCGTCTCGGGAAGCATCAGTTTGGAGGCCAGAACCGCTGCCGGTATGGAGAGAACCGAGGCTGAGATGAGATGACCGGCGATCTGGGGAAAGGCGTCCTGGAGGAAGAAAACGTACAGAGCCAGCGTGGTGGAGGCGACCGTAGACATGGCGCAGGTGAGGAGGGTTAAGAGTTCCGAGCGGGTCATTCCGGCCAGATAGGGTCGCACCGTCATGGCGGATTCAATCCCCACGAAGATGTTCGCGGAACCGGCCAGCGCCTCCGCCCCCGACAGACGCAGTGTCTTTTGGAACAATCGCGCGAACATCCGGATTATCGGCTGAATCAGTCCGAGGTGGTAACAGGCTGCCATCAGGGCGGCAAAGAAAATCACGGACGGCAGCACCTGCGCCGCCAGGATAAATCCCACTGAGGGTTCTCCCGCCGAAGTGGTCTCACCCGGGTTGAGCACCAACGGACCGAAAAGAAACTCAGCCCCTGCGCGGCTCGCTTCCAACAAGGCGACCACCAGGTTATTTACGCTCAGCAGCAGCAGGCGGGTCTGCGGCAGCAAGAAGACCACCGCCCCCAAAGCCAGCATCAGCAGCCCTGAGCCGAAAACCGTCCGCCAAGGCAGAGGTCTCCGGAAGCCTCCCACTACCCAAGCCAGGCCGCCCAACCCAACTAGCCCCAAGAAGGAGACCAGATTCAGCACGCTCATGGTTTTATGAATCCTAATTGAAAACAGGTGGAAATTTGAAAAGACCTCGCCTATTTATCAAGTCGCACCCAGTCACTGAAGCTGCCGATTTTGCAACGTCAGCAGATGAGTCTACATCACAGCCTGGGAGAGAGAAAAATAGGTTTGGTTTAGCGGAAGGGCTGCAAGCCGCTGGCGCAGGGATTGCGACGTGGTTTGATACTGTGATGCATGAGTCCCATGCGGGAGAGAATAAATCTCCCGCCCGGCCGATAGGGACCCATGCTGCTTGGCGTGCGTACTAGAAAATCTCCGGGAAATAATAAACCAGCACGCTGTTCAACCGCATATCCGCCACAATGATCTCCTTGTGTTTGGGATCGATGGCAACCCCGCGCGGCTTCTTCAACGTGCTATTGGGTCCTCCGATTTTCCAGCGGGGCGGAACATCTCCGTTATCGTCGATGCTCCAAACGCCGATGAAAGTGTCTTCCGGTTCCATCACGCTTCCATCACCGGCTTGGGCCACCACGATCCAGCCTTTCGGCGGATAGACTTGAACTTGGAGCGCCCGCACGAGGCCGGTCTTGGGTCCCGTGATCACCGCCTTTGGCTTGGCGTTCCCCTCGGCGGCGCGGTCGAAGATCACCAACGACCCCATGGGAGACCCCTCGCCGCGATATTGCGTCCCCGCGATGAGCAGGTTGTGGACTGTATCGACGGCGAGCCCTCCGATATTTTGCAACTTCGTGTCCGGCCCGCCGAGCGTTCGGATCGGCGCTATGTCGCCCTGCCCCTCCCGGGGGTACACCCGAATCCGGTTTCCACCCGGAATGAAAATTTCATCGTGGACCGGGTCCACCTCCAGCCTGCTTGCTCCGCTCAACTCTGTGCTGGGGCCCTGGATGATCCGAATCGGAGGTTCCTCTCCATCCGCCCCGCCGCGAAATGTCAGGATCGCCTGAGCGAAAGGATTGTTCACCACAAATTCATCGTGGATTGCGTCGTAGCGGATATCGTGCATGGTGCGCGCCAGCAGAGTCTTTTGTCCGGCGATCATTCTGGTCGGAACCGCGTTCTCCTCCGCCACACGGGCGAAGACCGCAATCTGCGGGTGCGCCACTCAGTTTGGCACCAGGATTTCTTCCCGTTTGGAGTCGTAGCCGACAGCCCCGGGATTTCCGATAGCCAGCGCCATCTTGCCGAGCGGCGCGCTGCGAATAGTGCGCAACGGCGCAACGTTCCCGTTTGCGGTGCGCGGAAAGACGGTGGCCGAATGGTTGCCCATATTGGACACCCAAAGCTCATCGTTTTTGAAGTCTACAAAAATTCCCGTGGGGTTCTTGATGCCGGTCCGGGAACCTCTTACCATTCGGGTTGGCGCCACGTTCCCGCTGTCGGTCGTGCGGAAGACCAGAATGGAATCATCGGCATCATTTGCCACATACAGTTCCCCATTCTCCTCGTCCAGGTACATCGCTGCCGGCCAGTTCAGCCGGGTTCGAGGACCTTCGATGATCCGCAGCGGCGGCGTGTCGCCTTCCGCCTTCAGCGGATAGACCGTGATCGAGGGAGGCTCAAATCTGCCGGTAGCCGAAGCGATCCGCCGTCCCCTGCCGCCTCTTCCACTGCCCTCCTCGCCGCCAGTCTCATAATAGGCTGTGGAGCCGTGATTGCTGACAAACATCCAGCCGTTCTTGGTGTCGATGGCGATGCCGTGGGCATCCTCAAGCTGGGTTCGGTTTCCCACCAGGGTGCGGATGGGCTGCTCATCTCCTTCCGCCATCTTGCGGTACACCACCACCTCGGGAGGGTGCTCGACGGTGAGGAAAATCTCCTGGGCCCCCTCGTCCACCGCAATTCCCCAAGTTCTGTGAGGGGTGTTCAACTCTCGCTGGGGAACCACGTTTCCGCGGGCTTCACGGGGAAAGACAACCATCGTATCGACCGTGTCATTGTTGACCGAATAGATATCCCCCGTCACCGGGTCCACATACAGTCCGCAGTTGAACTCCAGTTTGGTGTTGATACCCCCCACCGTTCGCTTCGGCTCGGTAAAGCTGGCCGTGGGCGGG
>JADFGZ010000300.1 GCA_022567475.1 Acidobacteriota bacterium
AGCGGCGAGGTCACCATTAAGTATTCTGAGAAATTGGATTTGACTTCTGGCGAGGGGTTGCGGGTGACGGCGAGCAAGAGAAAAAGCAGGTTGCGTTGCCCCACCTTTGGTGGGGCAACGCAACCCCACTTCAATCTCTGTCGAGTCCAGTACCGAAAGCCATGTTCAGAGTGATGGCTCGTATCAGAATGATTGTGCAAGCTTACTTAGTTGCAACGATGGCAGGAACGGTGTGATCGATAGCCCGTCGGATATCCCCCCCTTTTCAGTGCGGGAAGACTCAGTCGAGCCTGTTGACCCGGCAGGCGAGTTCAGTGCGTCGGTGCGCTTACTGGAGTTCGACCAGATACGCGAGCAGGTCGCAGGCTATACCCGCACCGTAATGGGCCGGGAAGCGGCGTTGTCCCTGAGTCCGTCGCCCGACCTTCTCGACATCGCCACCCGTCAGCAGGAAACGACCGAGGCGCGACAGTATTTGGACGAAGGCGGCTCCCTGGAGTTTGGCCCCGAGGTGGACTTCCGGGAGGGCATCCACCGGGCTTTGTTGGGCGGTTTCCTGCGGGGCGATGAGTTATACGCCGTCCGGGGACTGGCCGCTGCGGCCCGGTACGACCGGGGAGTCCTGGCCCGTCATGAGGATATCCCGCTGCTTTCAAGTTTAGCGGAAAACCTTCCGGACTTGGGGCAACTGGAACGGGCCGTCAGTTCGGCGATCAGCCCCGCCGGAGAGGTTTTGGACGACGCCAGCCCGGACCTGCGGCATCTACGCCAGGAGTCGCGGCTGGCCCATCACCGGCTGAACGAGGTCATGGAGCGGAACCTGCGACGCTTGGACCGGCAGGACCTAATCCAAGAACCCATCATTACCCAGCGAAACGGTCGTTTGGTGTTGCTGATCAAGGCCGAGTTGCGCTCGCGGGTTCCCGGCATCGTCCACGATGTTTCCGACAGCGGAGCGACGGTGTTTATCGAGCCCATGCCGGCCATCGACCCAGGTAACCGGTGGAGAGAGGCGCGCCTGGCCGAGGAACGGGAAGAGGAGCGGGTCCTGCGGCACTTGTCGGGCCTGGTGGGCCAAGCAGGCCAGGACTTGTTGCTAACGTTGGACTTGCTGGCCCGGCTAGACCTGAACCTGGCCAAAGGACGTTACTCGGCTGCGGTGCAGGCCTCTGCGCCCTTGGTCTTTGATGGTGAAGTCCAAGCCAGGAGCCTGCGCATCGTTAGGGCGCGCCACCCCCTATTGTCGGGCAATGTGGTGCCCATCAGCCTGGAGTTGGGAGGAGAGCAGACCGTTATGCTGATCACCGGCCCCAACGCTGGAGGTAAGACGGTCACCCTGAAGACGGTGGGGCTGCTGGCGCTGATGGCCCTGGCGGGTCTGCCGGTGCCTGCCGCTGAAGCTGAGTTCCCGGTTTTCGACCGCATCCTGGCCGACATTGGAGATTACCAATCCATCCAGGAAAGCCTCAGCACTTTTTCGGCTCATCTGCTGAACATTTCTTCTATGATTGGGTCGGCCAGCCGGGACTCGCTCGTGCTGCTGGACGAAGTGGGCTCCGCCACCGACCCGGAGGAGGCCGGAGCCTTGGGAGTGGCCGTTGTGGACCGCTTTCGATCCGCCGGCGCTTTTACGATTGTTTCTACGCATCATCTGGCGTTGAAGGCCTATGCGACCAACACCTCTGGGGTAAAGAATGCCAGCATGGGTTTTGACGAGGAGACGCTCCAGCCGAGTTACCTCCTGGAGACGGGATGGCCCGGAAAGTCGAGCGGGCTTGCCATCGCCCAAAAGCTGGGGTTGCAGCCGGAGGTGCTGGAACGGGCTCGCCGGGCATTGACCTCCGCTCATACGGAGGTGGAGGATCTGCTGGCCCGGTTGCGGGTCGCGGAGGGCACCTCTGTTCGCGCGCGCGCTGAGATAGAGGCAAAACAGGCCGAGCTGGCACAACAGGAGAAGGAATGGAATGCAAGGGTCAGTCAGCGAGAGGCCAAGCGGACCGCGCAATGGGAACGGCAACTGGAGTCGCTCTGGAAAAACTTTGAGGAGCAGGCCGCGCAGAAGCTGCGCGAAGTCAGCGCGCGGGCGGCCACTCATGCGACTGGGAGTGCGACTGGACGTGCGCGCCGGGCGGACCCCCAGCGAGAGGCCGCACGCATGGCGTCCCGGCTTCGCCAGCAGGCCACCGAAGAGTTGCGACAGACCGTGGTCGGCCACCTCGGCGGAAGGGGGGGAAGGGAGCGATGCTCCCGGCTTAACGGAATCGAGGCCGGAAGCGCGAGTGGGCGACCAGGTAAGATTAAAGAGTTTCGGCAAGGTGGGCACTGTCCGCAGCAGGAAACAGGATTGGCTGGAGGTGGAGATCGGGCGCTTGCGCACCCGGGTCCCCGCAGAGGATATAGAGGAAGTGATCCCCGCCTCTCCCGCCAAAAAGGATTCGGCGCCGCAGGCAGTGAGCGTCCGGATGGAAACGGCGGCCCAAGGCTCTCTTTCGGAGATCAACGTGATCGGGGAGACAGCGGAGGAAGCCCGGCGGCGCGTGGACAAATTTCTGGATAATGCCTTCCTGGCGGAAATGTCACAGGTGCGGATCGTCCACGGGAGCGGAAAGGGAATCCTGCGGAAAACCCTGGCGGAGATGTTTTCCGAACATCCGCACGTGGAGAAATTTTCCACGGCTCCCCAGAACGAGGGAGGGGCCGGGGCAACGATTGTTGAGTTGAAGGTATAAATTTGGACCGGCAAGCAGGAAGCTGAAGTATGGGACTACCGTCGGACTTTTCCCGCCATGTAAAAAGCGCCGCCGATATTGTTCGAATCATCGGCGAGCAGGTTCGGCTGAAGAAGAGCGGCAACAACTATCTGGGATTGTGCCCTTTTCATCAGGAAAAGACTCCTTCCTTTTCCGTGCACTCGGCGCGGCAGTTTTACTACTGCTTTGGATGCGGAGCCAAAGGGGATGTCTTCCAGTTCGTCATTGCCACCGAGCGGCTCTCGTTTCCGGAGGCTGTGCGGCGCGTGGCGCAACTGGCAGGGATTCCGGTTCCCCAGGAGGTTCCCTATGGCGGAGCCAGCAGTCCCGAGGCGCGTTTGCGTGCCGCCTTGCATGAGGTTCATCAGCGCGCTCTGGAGTTCTATCGGAAACAACTGCAATCGTCGGAAGCTTCCCCGCTGCGCGAAATCATCCGCAACCGAGGGGTCACTGCGGAAACGGTGGAGGAATTCGGTCTGGGATTTGCTCCGGGCAAGGGCAGTTCTCTGGCGAGCTTCCTGCTCAAGGAAGGTTTTCCGGAGAAAGTCCTGGAGGAAAGCGGATTGCTCTTGCGGCGCGACAGCGGCGGATTTCGGGACCGGTTCCGCAACCGCTGGATATTTCCCATTGCGGCGGAAAATGGCAAGGTCGTCGCCTTCGCCGGCCGGGCGATTGGCCAGGAGCAGCCGAAGTACCTCAACTCGCCCGAGACTCCTCTCTACTCCAAAAGCCACCTTCTGTACAACCTCTTTCGAGCGCGCGAGGCTATCCGCAACTCGGACAGCGCGGTCCTGGTGGAGGGGTACATGGACGCGATTGCGGTTCATCAGGCAGGAGTTCAAAACGTGGTGGCCAGTTGCGGGACCAGTCTTACCCAGCGGCAGGTCCAAAAGCTTTCTCGTTATGGACGCGAAGTGGTTGTCAATTACGATCCGGACTTGGCTGGAAAAACAGCGACCGACCGTTCGGTATCGATCCTGCTGGAAGAAGAGATGAGCGTTCGTATTTTGCGTCTGGAAGGAAATATGGACCCCGACCAATTCATTCAGAAAAAGGGTGGGGAGGCCTACCGCGCCCATCTGGCGGAGGCGGAACCGTTCTTTCGCTATTTGGCGGCACGTGTCCTGGAGACGCACGGAAAGTCAACGCCGGAGGCCAAGGTGGCAGGTCTGAACTTTGTCCTGCCTTTTGTGGCTAAGGTGCCCAATAAGCTCATCCGAGCAGAGCTAGTTGCCGATATTGCTCAGAAGATAGACGTGAGCCCCGGTATCGTATGGGATACATTCCGAGAGGCGGCAGTAGCGCGGCGGGAATCTTTTCAGCTACCTCGGGCGGCTACCCGGATTCCGTCGGCGGAGGCCATGTTGATCCGCCTATTACTGGACAGCGAGGAGTCCAGGCAGGAGGTGGTTCCTGTGCTGAGGCAAAAGGATTTGTTGTCCGAGTTTGAGGCAGGAACGATTGTATCCGCCCTGGTGGGAATGATTGAGGGAGGGAGCGCTCCCGACATGGCTTCACTGGCAGACCGATTAGAGGAAGCACAACAGCGTCTTCTGGCAGAAATCGTGTTCGACAGGGAGGCAAGACCTGTAAATATAGACGAAGTAAGCACTTACATCTTGGCCCTGGAGCGGAAACGCGTGCAGAGGGAAAGGGTGTCGCTACAGCATAGGATACAGGAGGCGCAGAAACAAAGTGACGGCCAGTTAGCCATGGAATTGCTCCGAGAACAGCAGCATATTGACAGACGGCTAGCAGAATTGTTACAATAAGCGGTTTTATGACCGTGCCGGACACCCCTACAGGGAATTTCTACATCTCATAAAAAGACAGGCTTGTATTGTGCAGGCCCTCAAGCGTTGCGGGTGCCTTTTCCTTGGGAGGAAACCCTGGCTGTATGGCCTGAAGCGGAGTAGAAACGGTTGGCATGTTTGGGGTCCGCGCTGCGGGCCGAGGGCTTGGAGCGAAACGAGCAAGGCAACTGTCAAAACATTTTTTCTGGCCCCGGTTAGGGCGTTGTTGAGGAGAGTCAGTTGGGTATTGAAGACAAATATGATCAGGTGATGGAACTGATCGCATTGGGAAAAGAAAAGGGTTATTTGCTCTACGACGAAGTCAATGAGCTGTTGCCGTCCGATATCAGCAACTCGGAAGAGATAGAGGACATCCTGGCCACTTTTGGGACGGCGGGCATTGAAGTCATCGAGGAGAGCCCGAAACTGTCACCGGACGGGAAGATGGGGGCCAAGCTGGACGACGCCGGCGAGGATGCGGAGTTGGACCTCAGCCCGGGCTCTCTGGATAAAACCAACGACCCGGTGCGCATGTATTTGCGCGAGATGGGGACCGTGCCGCTGCTGACCCGCGATGGAGAAGTCGAGATAGCCAAACGCATCGAGCGGGGACAAAACAATGTCCTGAAGACGATATCCCGGTCCCCCATCATCGTCCAAGAGCTTCTCCTTCTGGGAAAAGACCTGCGCTCCTCTGTCAGGACAATCAAAGAATTAGTGATCTTCAATGACGATGAGTTAACCGAGGAGCGC
>JADFGZ010000044.1 GCA_022567475.1 Acidobacteriota bacterium
GCTCCGAGCAGGCACGCCTCAAAAAAAACTTCTGGTGTGACCTTGCCGATGGTGAGGAAGAGACTCCAAATCCTACTCATTAGACTCCTGGGATGCTGTCCTTGGTGTCAGACCCGGTTCGAGGATTTATCGTGATTACTTAACTTAGTATAACTAGACCTGTTTCAGAGTTTGTGTATCCCATATTGCGCTCTTGTCAGGGCACGGTTTTAACCGTGCCGCCGCCTGGAGCACGACAGCGGCTTCAGCCGCTGAGGTCGGGGTTGAATCGCGGGAACACGCAGAGTGCAAGCCTCACCTCAGGCGCTAAAGCGCACTTGGCTGGAGAACCTTTCGGCACGGCTGAAGCCGTGCCCTGACGGGATACACAATCCATAAAAACTGCCAGGTGTCAGGGCCGGTTCGTTAGGATCGCCTTGCGGCCGTAGGAAACCAGCGGATGGATCAACTCTGCCGGGAGAATCCTCTGCAAGTCCTCGATCTGATCCTCGTAGGTAAACAAGAACAGACGCTGCGGCCCGCTCCAAAGCTCCCGGATGTCAGCGTCCTCCAGAAAGATGGGCGGGGCATCGGGGAAATGCGAGCCGAACTCCAGCCCCGTCATCCTGCCGTTCAGCAAGAGCGGGCGCTGGTCTATGTAGAAACCCAGGCTGGAGCCGCCCTGGTATTCCCCGTTGATAACCACCAAGTCTCCGGGTTCCCACCGAGCTTGAATCTCCTGGGCCAGTTTTTTTGAGGAAAACAGCGGTGTAAAGACGCCCAGGGCGTTGTGCGCGGCGTAAATAAAGCAGGCCATGGTGAGCGCCAGCAGGAACCGGGCCGCCAGCGGCCGGAAACGATCGAGCAACGCCGCGCCCACCAAGCCCGCCAGCAAAACCACAGCAGCCGTGGCGGCGGGAAAGCGCAACTCGGCAAAGGCCGCCGTGGTCAGGTCAAACAGATGGCCCATCGAAAGCCTGTACAAATCGGGGTTTTCCGTGAGCAGCGAGGTGATGTCGCCCGTAGGCGTAACACTCCGGGATGCCCAGAGAGCCGCCGCCAGCACGGAGCAAGCCAGCACCCCGACGGCGGCCAATCCAATGTGTCCCAGCCGCAGCCACCGCCGGTCAAAAGCGTTGTTGCGTTCCTCGCCGCGACCCAGGCCGCGGGCCAGGAGCAGGATCAGGGCGGGGAAGGCCGGATAGGTGTAGTACTCCTGGCGTGTCGAGAAGGAGAAAAAAGCCAGGACAAGCAGGAACCAGATCCAAACTAGCAGGCTCACTTGCTGCTCCCTGCCCCAATTTTCTCCGGCGCTCCACAATCTGGGTGACAGTGCCCGGAGCGTTCGCGCAAGGTCGGGAAGGGCCAAGGGAAGGAAAAAACTCCAGGGGAACATCCACACCAGGTGGAGACCCCAGAAGGCGATCAACGGAACGGTGTCGTAGTCAGGCGGGTAGCGCTTGCCGAGGTATCGGAGGAAATGCTCATTGACGAAGTAAAACCAAAAGAATCCCTCATTGCGCAGACCGGCCAGGATGTGCCAGGGAGCGGCGAGGGCTAGGAACAGCAAGGAGCCGGAGAGAAGCCGCATCTGCCTCCAGCGCCGCCAGCCTCCGGTGAGGAGCAGGAACAGCCCCACGGCGGCGAAGGGAAAAATCATCCCGATCAGCCCCTTGGTCAATACCGCCAGAGCCACGCAGGCGAAAAAGGCGGGGTAGCCAAGATTGGGATTGAGTTCTCCCAGATAAGCGCGCAGGAAGAAATAAAAGGCCAGCGTCAGGAAAAGGGCAAGCAGCACTTCGGGGATCAGAATCCGTGTGAACAGATAGATCCCCACGCTGGTCAGGACTCCGATTCCCGCATAAAAGCCCGTGCGGGAGCCCCATGCCCAGCGCGCGAATCCCCAGGCGGCAAAGGCCAAACCGATGGATGCCAGCGCCAGCGGAAGGCGCGTGCTGAACTCCGATACGCCCAGCAGGCGGTAACTGACGGCGACCATCCAGTACATCAGGGGCGCTTTTTCCAGATAACGAATCCCGTTGATGTGCAGCGTAACCCAGTCGTTCCGCTCGATGATTTCCTTGGCGGCTTCGGCATGGGCGGCGTCGGCGTCGTCCTGCAGGGCCGGGCTGAAGGCGCTGCCAGCGTAGATGGCTATGCCCAACCCCAACAGGAGCAGGATTTGGCGATTGCGGGAAAGACGGTCCGCCATAAGTCGGTCGGTTCTCGATTATGGATGGCCGCTTGCCGGTCCCCCGGCTTCTCCCTCGGCTTTGCTCGGGACATGGCTCGGGACAAGCGCGCGCGGCTTGGATGCCTATTACACCAGAAAAAAAGGGAAGCCGCGAGGCTTCCCTTTTTTATTCATGCAACGGCCGAATTGGATCGGCCCATAAGCTATACGACCCTGATTATACAACCTTGATGAAGATGATCACGAAGGTGTACAGGGCCAGTGATTCAATGAAGGCCAGACCCAGGATCAGCGACAGGCGGATGGCTGCCGTGGCTCCCGGGTTCCGGGCCATGCCCTCGGCAGCGGCGGCGGTGGCCTTTCCTTGGGCGAGGCCGCAAAACGCAGAGGCAATGGCCATAGCAAATCCGGAGGTGATAGCCACCCAGTTGGTTGCGGCGGCAGCGCCTTCCGGCGCTTGCGCAAAAGCCGGGGTAGCGGTTACGAGCAGGATGAACCCTGTCAGACACCAGAAAAGTTTTTTCATGTATGCTCCTTTTCGTTTGAAGTTGCCCGCAGTGGGTGGTTGCTCCACATCCCTCGTGCAGTGGGGCCTCACGCTGCGGGCTGTATCCAGTCACCGAAGTAAGAAAGGATGCCGAAAACTAATGCTCTTCGGATACGGCGCCGGCCAAGTAGACCATGGTCAATAGAACAAAGATATAAGCCTGGAGCGTGCCGACAAAAATATGCAGTCCTTCGAACAGAATCGGAGCGCCAAGCGGAACCATACCGACAAAGATCAGGGTAATGTTGTGGCCCGCTGTCATGTTGGCAAATAATCGCACGGAGAGCGAAAGCAGCCGGGCGAGATGGCTGACTATTTCGATCACGAACATCAGGGGCGCCAGCGGCCAGACCGGCCCCATAAATGTCCTCATATAACGGAAAAAACCGTGGTGGCGCAGACCCTGGTAGTTGTAATAGACGAAAGCCACCAGAGCGCATCCCGCCGTGACAACAACTTGATCGGTGGGCGTCTCAAAGCCAGGGATGATTCCCAGCATGTTGCAGAGGAAGATAAACATCCCCAGCGTGAAGACCAGCGGAAGAAAGCGGGGACCGTCATGGCCGACGATCTCCTCGCTTTGCGAACTCAACACATCCGTCGCCATTTCCAGCATCTGCTGGACCTTTCCCGGACGGTCCACCGAAAGGCGGCTGCGCAGCCACCCGAACAGGCCCATGATGATCAACGCCACCACGATCTGCATGGCCAGATGGTTGGAGATAGGATGGGAAGGGTCCACGGGATGATAGCCGAACAGTTCCAGCAAACCCACCACCGGGGCGGCCAGCAGGTAGTTCAGCAGCGCCGTAAACCATAGTTCCTGATGTTCCATTGCTTCCTAACTTTTGCGGAATGCGCGATAGACTTGGTAGGCGACCTCCGCCAGTATCGCTGCCAAAAAAAGAAACAGCCCCGCGAAAAACGCTCCCAGGCTGATAAAAGAACTTTTGAATATAACATAGCCCGCTACGCCGATCAACGCGTAGCGCAAAACAAAACGAATCACCACAGGGGCGGTTTCCGGCTGGCGGGGCGGTTCGCCAGCGGCCTCCTGGACCGCTTGGGAGGAAGCAAGATCGGCCAGGGCGCCGACGGCTCGCTTCATCCAATGAAAGTTCAGCGCCGAGAGGGCCGCGCCGACCATGAACCCGGCGCTCCAACTCCAACCGCCCCACAGCCAGCAAACCCCGATCCCCACGATTCCCAAAACCCAAATTCCTTTGGCAATGCGTTGTTCGGCGCCAGCCAGGAGAGCCTGTTCCGCTGCGGGGATCTGCGAAAAGCCTTGTTCCACTATGTCCTTATTCGGCATCGTTATTCGGCGTCTTTGGTGACGATGCGGATGACTTCCACAAACCCGGCCACAATGCCGACAATCAGGAACACTATCCGCAGAAAGGTCGTTTGGAACAGATGGTCTAATCCCAAGCCCATCAGATAGCCTACTACAATGCACGCCGGCAGCATGAACCCCAGCGAGGCGTAATTTCCGATTTGGACCCAAGCGTTTTTGTCTTTTTTATTTTTATCTTCGGGAGGAGGCATGGGGCACCGCGGGCAAAGCTGGAACAGGCTGAGTTCCCCGGGGAAGGCTATGGCGTCATAGCGTCACAGCCTCATTGCGTATTGCGTCATCGCTTACCGCAAAATTGCAAGAACAGGGCCGGTGGCTAGCTGGATGAAGGGTTCGGGATAGAGGCCCATGAACAGGGTCATGGCGGCAGTGACGCCCAGCGCACAGCGAATTCCCAGCGACATGCTGGGCAACTCCTGGTCCGCTGGCGGTTGCATGAACATGACGACGACAATTCGGAAATAGTAATAGATGGCCACCGCCACATAGAGCACGGCGATCACCGCCAGAGTGTAGTGTCCAGTTTCCAGCAGGGAAAGAAAAATAAAATATTTCCCCAGGAATCCCGCCGTGGGGGGAATCCCGGCCAGCGAGAGCAGGAAGATCAGCGACAGAATCGCCATTACCGGACTCTTGTGCATTAAGCCGGCCATGTCATTGATCTCATCCCCAACCAGGTCGCGGCGGCGCATGGCTACCACCACCGTGAAGATACCCAGATTCATAAAGACATACACCAGCAGGTAGATGACGATGCCCTTCAGTCCCGTTTCATTGCCCGCCACCAATCCCAGCAGGATGTAGCCGACGTGGGAGATGGCGGAGTAGCCGAGCATGCGCTTGATATTGGACTGGCTGATGGCGGCCAGATTTCCCAGCGTCATCGTCGCCACGGCGACCCCGATCAGAAGGGGTTCCCACTGCTCGCGAAGCTCGCCCAGCGGCACCAGGAACAGGCGCAGCAATAGCGCAAAGGCAGCCACCTTGGGCCCCACCGACATGAATGCCGCAACCGAGTGAGGCGCTCCCTCGTAAACGTCCGGCAGCCACTGGTGGAAGGGCACGGCGCCGATCTTAAAGAAAAGGCCTGCCGCTATGGTGACCACAGCCATAATTACCAGCGGGTCGCCCAGCGGCCTTTGGGACAGCGCCGAGCCGATCACCCGCAGGTTGGTGGAGTTGCTCATGCCGTAGAGCAGCGACATGCCGTAGAGCAAAATGCCGGAGGAAAAGGCCCCCAGCAGCAGGTATTTCATGGCCGCTTCGTTGGAGCGCCGGTCGCCCCGCAGGAACCCGGCGAGGATATAAATGGAGAGCACCATCAACTCCAGGCCGACAAACAAGGTGATCAGGTCCATCCCGATGGCGAGGAAGATCATCCCCACGGTCGCGAACAGCAGGATGGCGTAATATTCGCCGTGATGCTCGTTTTCAATCTCCAGGTAGCGAAACGAGATCAGGATGGTGATGGCGGTAGATATGAGGAAAAGCCAGATGAAGAAGATTCCCAGTCCGTCCAGGACGATGGCGCCGCGGAAGGCTTCCACTTCGCTGACCCCGGCTTCCCGCATCTGGGATTGAATCCGCAACATCTGCACGGCTGCAAACCCAATTCCCACCAGGGCGGTGACGGCGTTGAAATACTTTTGGCGCTCGTCCAACAGAAGGTCCGTCAGCATGACGCCGATCCCGAAGATCGTGAGCAGGATGGCCGGCTTCAGGAGCAGGAAATCTACGGCCGAGAAATATTCACTGAGCATTTTTTATCTTCTAGTAATTTTATCTGCTTGCCCCGGCCCTTTTCTCTGCGGAGCGAACCGCTGCCGCTTCTGTTTCGAGCGAAGCCGACGGCTGGGCCGCCGCATTCAGCCGGGCAGGCGCGCCGAAAGCGTCCGGGTGGGCGGCGTAGTATGCGGGCCGCACGCGCTCCATGATCTTTTGCACCGGCTGTTCCAGGATGCGGAAGAACGGCTTGGGATACAGGCCGATCCAGAACGCCAGGATGATGAGCGGCACCAGCGTCATCATCTCGCGGAAATTCAGGTCTTTCAGGTTCTTGTTTTTGGGGTTGTCGAGCGGTCCGAACATGGTCCGCTGGTAGAGCCACAGCAGGTAAGCTGCGGCCAGAATGATGCCGGTCACAGCGAGTGCGGCCCAGACCCAGTTTTCTTCAAAAGCCCCTTGCAGGATCACAAACTCCCCGATGAACCCGTTCAGGGTGGGCAGTCCCAGCGAGGACATCGCCACGATCAGAAACATCGTCGCATACACGGGCATCACGTTCGAGAGGCCTCCGAATTCGGAGATCTCCCTCGTGTGCCGCCTTTCGTAAATAATCCCCACGATCAAGAAGAGCGCCCCGGTGGAGATGCCGTGATTGATCTGCTGGAGGATGCCGCCGGAGAGGCCGTTCGGATTCAGCGTAAAAATCCCCAGGGTGATGAATCCCATGTGGCTGACCGAGGAATACGCCACCAGTTTTTTCCAATCCTTCTGCATCAGGGAAACCAGCCCCCCGTAGATGATGGCGATGAGGGAAAGTGTGATCATCAAGTTCACCACCATCGGGTGACTGGATGCGTCGGGAAGCATGGGCAGCGAAAAGCGGACAAATCCGTAGGTTCCCATCTTCAGCAAGACACCGGCCAGGATCACCGACCCTGCCGTGGGAGCTTCGACGTGGGCATCGGGCAGCCACGTATGGAAGGGGAACATGGGGACCTTGATGGCGAATGCCACGAAGAAGGCGAAAAAGATCCACAGTTGCAGGTTCACCGGAATGTTGAGGTTCTGCAGGGCGACAATGTCAAAGGTGGCCACTCCTGTCTGGCTCCGGTTGATGAAGTAGAGGGCCAGGATGCCGAGCAGCATCAGCACGGAGCCGACCAAGGTGTAGAGGAAGAACTTAATGGCGGCGTAGAGCTTGCGGGCGCCGCCCCAGATCCCGATGAGGAAGTACATGGGGACCAGCATCACTTCCCAGAAAACGTAGAAGAGGAAGAAGTCGAGCGTCATGAAAACGCCCAGCATCCCCGTCTGCAACAGCAGCAGGAAGACGTAGTATTCCTTTAACCGCTCGTTGATAGACGTCCAAGAGGAGAGGATGGCGATAAATCCCAGTATGGTGGTCAGCAGGACCAGCAGCAGGCTGATGCCGTCCAGGCCGAGCGAGTAGTTGGCCCCGATGGAGGGAATCCACTCCACCTTTTCGACAAACTGGAATTCGCCGACCGAGCTGTCAAACCAGAAAAACAACGGCACCGAGACCAGGAATCCGAGGAAGGCGGTTAGGTTCGCCGCCCAGCGGACCCCGTTTTTGTTCTCCTTGGGAAGGAACATAATCAGGATGGCCCCTGCCAAGGGGATGAAGAGCACAACGGTCAAAATATGATCGTGAATCCAAGTCATTTTCTTTCAGTCCTTGTTCGGATTTAGCCGCCTTTCGGAGTTGCGCCTGGTTCCCGTTGCGTCAGCGCAGCAGGTAGTAGCTAAAAAAGACCAATACTCCGAGCACAATAAACAAAGCGTAAGCCTGCACCAGACCCGTTTGCAGGAGGCGCACCGGGTAAGACGTCACCTTCACGGTGAAGGCGCCCAGCCGGACCGCTCCGTCCACCACCCATGTGTCCCACCAGATCGAGAGGGTGGAGATGAACCGGGTCAGCCAGGCAGCGCCGTTGACACCCCCATCTACCACGGAGGCGTCGAACTTCCCTAAGGCAGTGCCGCCCCCCTTCGCGAGACCCTCCACAAAAACCGCGTTATAGACTTCATCGACGTAGTATTTGTTCTGGAGCACGCGGTGAACGCCGCCGGTGGCCTGGACCAAACGGTCGGCAGCCTCGCGGCGCTTGATGACAAAATAATACGCCGCATAGACCCCCGAAGCGGCGATCCCTACGGAGAGCCCCATCAGGAGCCATTCCTGAAAGGCGGAATGCACCGCCTCATGAGCGGCCCCGGCGGCCATCACCTCGGCGGCATGGCCGAAGACCGGCTCGAGCCAATGTTCAAAACGATTGCTGCCTCCCAGAAATTGGGGCCAGCCGATCCATCCGCCGGCGAGCGCGAGTCCGGCCAGCGCCATCAGCGGGACCGTCATCGAGCGGGGCGACTCATGGACGTGGCTGGCAACCTCCGGGTCGAGCCGGGATTCGCCGAAGAAAGTAAGAAAAACCAGCCGCCAGATGTACAAGGCCGTCAGGCCCGCCGTCACGAACGCCACTACCCAGAGAACGGGGAGCTGGAGAACGCCAGCCAGAGAATTTCATCCTTGCTGAAAAAGCCCGAAAACAGAGGCGTCCCGATGATCGCCAGGGAGGCGAACAGAAACGTCCAGTAGGTGATCGGTATCTTGTGGCGCAGGCCCCCCATTTTGCGCATGTCCTGCTCTCCCGACATGGCGTGGATCACGCTGCCCGCGCCCAGGAACAGCAGGGCCTTGAAGTAGGCGTGCGTCGAGAGGTGGAAAATCCCGGCCCCGAAAGCGCCGACGCCGCAAGCCATCACCATGTAGCCCAGCTGGCTGACCGTGGAGTAGGCCAGCACCCGCTTGATGTCGTTCTGGGCCAGCGCGATGGTGGCGGCGAAGATGGCGGTGAAGGCGCCGATACCGGCCACAACGGCCATGGTGGTAGGAGCCAGCACGAACAGCATGTTCGAGCGGGCCACCATGTATACCCCGGCGGTGACCATGGTGGCGGCGTGAATCAAGGCGCTGACCGGCGTGGGTCCTTCCATGGCGTCCGGCAACCAGATGTGCAGCGGAAACTGCGCGGACTTTCCTACAGCCCCGACAAAGAGCAGCAGGGTCATCGCCATCAACGTCGAGTCTCCCACGGCAAAGCCGCCGTTCGCCACCTCCACCGCCGCCTCGTTCACCTTGCCGAAGTTGACGGAACCAAACGTCGCCAGCATGAAGAACATGCCCAGGATGAACCCAGCGTCCCCTATGCGGTTCACGATGAATGCCTTTTTTCCGGCGTCCGAGGCAGACTTCTTATGGAAGTAGAAACCGATCAGCAGATAAGAGCAGAGCCCCACTCCCTCCCAGCCCACAAACAGGAGCAGGTAATTGTTGGCCAGCACCAGCGTGAGCATGGAAAACATGAAGAGGTTCATGTATCCAAAGAAACGGTAGAAGCCATCTTCGTGGGCCATGTAGCCGACCGAGTAGACGTGAATCAGGAAGCCGACCCCGGTGACCACCAGCACCATCACGGCCGAGAGCGGATCCAGCAGGAAGCCCCAGTCGGCCTGAAGCTGCGATTCCTGGCCGTTCGTCATGTGGAACAGCGCGCCCGGAACCCATGTGTAGAGGACCGTTTCAAATCTCCGCTCGGCCAGCGAAGCCAGCTGCCATACGGCGCCGAGGGCGACCAGAAAAGAGACCAGGACCGTTCCGGGACAGATCAGGCTGACCAGCTTGTTGGGAAGCCTCTTGCCAAAAAACAGCATGACCAAGGCGCCGCCCAGCGGGAACAGCGGGATCATCCAGATGGATTCGAGAAAATTCATTGCGCTACTATTGCTTCACTGTTTTGTTCTTCACCGTTTCAGCGTTTCCTTACCATTTCATCAAGTCGATTTCGTCCGCGTTGACGGTTTCCTTGTTTCGGAACAGGGCAATGATGATGCCCAGCCCCACCGCTGCCTCCGCCGCCGCGGCCACGATCACAAAAATGGCGAAGGTCTGTCCCGAGATGGAGGCAAACTGACTGGAAAAAGCCACCAAGTTGATGTTGACGGCGTTAAAGATCAACTCAATGGAGATCAGGATAATAATCACATTCCGCCGCGTGAGCACGCCGATCACTCCGATAGTGAACAGGGCCATGCTCAAGAATAAATAATGTACTGGTGTGACAGGCGGCATCTGTTAAATCCCGGTCTATATCTGTTTTTTGGCCATGACCACTGCCCCGATAATCGCCACCAGCAGCAGCAGCGAAGCAATCTCGAACGGCAGCAGATAGTCGCCGTACAGGGACATGGCGATCGCCTGCGTATTGTTTTGCAGCAGGACTCCGGAAGATTCGGCAAAAGAAAAAGAATCTCTGCCCTGATACAGGAAGTATCCTACCTCCGCCACCAGCAGCAGAACGCATCCCAAAGCGAGACCCCACTGGCGGTTGAACTGCCTCTGCTTCGCGGCCTCGTCCAGGTTCACCAGCATGATGACGAACAGGAAGAGCACCGTGATGCCCCCGACATAGAGAAACACCTGTACGGCGGCCAGGAACTCAGCCTGCAGGTGCAGGAACAAGCCTGCCACCCCGATCAGCGTCATCACCAAAAAGATGGCGCTGTGGACGGCGTTCCGCCGGGTGATGGTCAATATCCCGCCGCCCAGAATGATGGCGGCCAGGATATAAAAGAAAAAATCGTGTAAAACCATTGCGGATAACCGATCTCTATTATTGTGCCGGCCTCTACAAAAGCACCATGACAATGCCGGTGACAATGATGTTCGCGATGGCCAGGGGAATCAGCCAGTGCCATCCGAGCTTCATGAGCTGGTCATAGCGATAACGCGGGAACGTAAAACGAATCCAGATAAATCCATATACGATCAAGAAAACCTTCAGCAGAAACCAGAACAAGCCTTGCACAGCGGTGAGCACAGGCGGCAGGAGAAACAATAATCCCAAAAGCGCGAAAACGGCTCCCAGCCCGCCCATTCCCACCTGTTCCATCCACCGTTTTTCCCTCACAGCCCCCAAAAAGGACATGGCAGCGATGGCGAGCATCGCCACGGCGGGGCAGTAGTTCAGGAAATCCAGCCATTCCACGTTGGGGAAGGGGCGCAGCCACCCTCCCAGGAAAAGCGTGATGGCGATGGAAGAGACGATCACTATATTGGTGTACTCCGCCAAAAAGTAAAGCGAAAACCGGAAGCCGCTGTATTCGGTGTGATACCCGGCAACGATCTCTGATTCCGCCTCCGGCATGTCGAAGGGCGAGCGGTTGGTCTCGGCCATAGCCGCCACCGCATAAATGCAAAAAGCCAATGGCTGGTAGAAAATGAACCAAACATGCTGTTCTTGCTGCGCCCGAACGATCTCCTGCATGCTGAGCGTGCCGGCGACCATCAGGCCGCCGATGATCGCAAATCCGAGCGCCACCTCGTAGCTGACCATCTGGGCCGTGGAACGCAACGCTCCCAGCAGCGGGTAGCTGCTGTTGGAGCTCCACCCGCCCAGGATGATTCCCAGAATCCCCACCGAGGAGATCGACAGAATGAAGAGCAAGCCGATATTCGTGTCGGTGATAAAAAACCAGTCGCTGAAAGGAACCACCGAAAAGGCCACCAGGGCCGCCACCACAGAGATCACGGGCGCCAGCCAGAACAGCAGCCAGTCGGCCTTGGCCGGAATGAGGTCTTCTTTGAGGAGCAGCTTCACGGCGTCGGCGAGCGGTTGCAGCAGGCCGTGAGGCCCGACCCGCATGGGGCCCAAACGGGCCTGGATGTCGGCCATCACCTTGCGTTCCAGTAGCACGATGTATCCGGCTATCAAAGGAAATACAGCAATGATGATGACGATATACAGGGTCGGCAGCACGTAGGGAAGCTGCAAATAGGATTCAATCGTCGCTAGCAACTCTGCCAACTGTGTGGGCCTCCTCGTTCCACTGGGTAAAATAGGAAATCACAAAGAACAAACGCCGTCTTTGCTGAAAATCAACTCATTCCGCCTAGGCGCCACTGTTTTCTGCAGGAGAGAATCAGGCCGCTAGCGGTCGACTTCCCCCAAAACAATATCAATCGTTCCGATAATGGCCACCACATCCGCCACCAAGTGCCCTCGCACCATCCGGTCGAGCGCCTGCAAGTTGACGAAGGAGGGCGGGCGAATCCGCACGCGGTAGGGCTGCGTGCTGCCGTCGCTGACCACAAAATAGCCCAACTCGCCCTTGGGCGCTTCAATGGAGTGGTACACCTCGCCTGCAGGGGGCTTTATGATTTTGGGAACCTTGGCCATGACGGGGCCCTCGGGAATCCGGCCCACCGCCTGCTCGATGATGCGCAAGGATTGGCGCATCTCTTCCATGCGGACCACGTACCGGTCGAAGGTGTCGCCGTTTTCCCCCACCGGAATATCAAAATCAAATTCTTCATACGCCGCGTAGGGTTGCGCTTTGCGGATGTCCCACTTCAAACCGCTGGCCCGCAGCACCGGGCCCGTAACACCCAGATCAATGGCCTCGGCGGTGTTCAGCACGCCCACGCCCTTTGTCCGCCCGAGCCAGATGCGGTTGCCGGTGAGCAAGGCTTCGTATTCGCCCAGCTTGGCCGGGAAAATGTTGCAGAAGGCCTTCACCTGCTCTTCGAAGCCGTCATAGGTCTCATATTGCAGCCCGCCGATCCGGAAGGCATGGGTGGTGAGCCGGGCGCCGCAATACGCCTCGAAGATTTTCAGAACCTCTTCCCGCTCGCGGAAGGTGTAAAACAGCGGGGTGATCGCTCCGATGTCGAGCGCGTGCGTTCCCAGCCAGAGCAGATGGCTGGAGATGCGGTTGAGTTCCGTGAGAATCGTCCGCACATATTGGGCGCGGGGAGGAGCCTGGACGTTCAGCAGCTTCTCCACAGCTTCACAGTAGCCCAGGCCGTTCGAGACCGCGGCCACGTAGTCCATGCGGTCCACGTAGGGGTTGAACATGGTGTAGGTGCGGTTCTCAGCGATCTTCTCGACGCCCCGGTGGAGGTAGCCGATGATGCATTCGGTGCCGAGAACCTTCTCGCCGTCAAGCTTCAGGATGACGCGCAACACCCCGTGGGTCGAGGGATGCTGCGGCCCCATGTTGATGACGATCTCGTTGGTGTCCAGAAAGGTCTTATCCGGCATCGCTACCTAATTATTAGCTCCGTCTGTATCTGGGTTCACAGCCGCCGTGCCCGTTCCGATCCTCGTTCCAATCCCCGTTTCGATCAGGGCCGCGCTCATTGCCCGCTCTCAATGTGCAGATTTTCCTGCACCCACTTCACGTCCTGCTGGGTCAAACCGTAGTCTTTGCGCAGCGGATGCCCTTGCCACTCCTCCGGCAACAGGATGCGTTTCAGGTTGGGGTGATTCGCAAAGCGAATTCCGAACATGTCAAACACTTCCCGTTCCAGCCAGTTTGCCGCGCTCCACAAGGGAGTCGCGCTCTCCACCGATTCTTCTTCCCCTAGGGGAACTTTCAAGCGAAGCCTCTCATTTCTGGGAAAAGAATAGAACTGGTAGATTACCTCGAACCGCTTTTCCCGTTTGGGATAGTCCACGGCGGTCAGGTCGGCCAGCATATCAAATCCGCACTCCGACTTGAGATATCCCGCCACAGGGAGGAAGCTTTCCGGGGGCAGGACAAGAAAATTTTGTCCCAAGTAGCTCAGGGCCTCTATCGAGACCTCCGGGAAACGTTCCCGCAGCGATGCTGTCAACTCGGAGTTCCAGGGCTCGGGAGCAGGCCCGGCAGGCGGCTTCGGAGGAGCCGGCGGCGCGGCTGGAGCCTTGGCTTCTACTTTAGGGGGTTCCGCCGCGGGCTTGGCTGGAGCCGGCGGAGGCTGTGGCGTGCCTTCCTCTTTTTGCTTGTCTTCTCGTTTCTTGTCTTCTCGCGGATCGTCAGCCATCAAACCTCGTCCTCTTCCGCTTCTTCTGGGGAAAATTTCTTATGCCAGAGCAAAAAGGGGCCTATGATTTCTAACACAGCGTCAAAATCAGTGTCAACGCCCAAAAGGGTTTTTGGATTAACCCATCTTTGGGGAGGAGGGCAAACAGGAGCAAGGCAGCCCAGCGGAGAGGCCCTCTGCCGAGCGACGCGGCCCGGTCCGGCAGGCCGGCAGGAGCGATGTGATTCAGGCTTTCCGCTTGCCTGCTAGCCGCATCACATCGTTCCACACAAGCATCACATCACAAAGCATCAGAGGATGGGAATGGCCTTTGGGGGAGCTAGGCAGGCAAGTTTGTTATGATAAACTGCAAACCATCTCCCAGTGAAAAACGAATCGGTTGCATTGGGCGGTTGGTCATACTTACGGGAGAGGCTGCCAGCGGGCAGGAGTCCGATTCCTTTGAGGCGCTGAATGAAACTTCTTGTAACCGGCGGGGCGGGTTTTATTGGTTCCAATTTCATCCGCTACTGGCTGCAGAGGCACCCTGGAGACCGCATCACAAACCTCGATAAATTGACCTATGCCGGGAACAGGGCAAATCTCGAAGGGATGCCTCCGGGAGGGGAGTTGGTCTGCCGGGACATCTGCGACGCGGGTCTGGAAGACTTGATGGAGGGAGTGGACGCGGTGGTCCACTTTGCGGCGGAATCCCATGTGGACCGCAGCATTGATTCCGCAGAAATCTTTATTCAGACCAACGTTCTCGGAACGCACCGGCTTCTGGAGGCGGCGCGGCGCAAACGCATCGCGCGTTTCTTGCACGTCAGCACCGATGAAGTGTACGGGGCTCTCGAAGCCGAGGGGGAGTTTACCGAAGCCGCCCCCTTGCAGCCGAACAGCCCGTATGCCGCCAGCAAGGCCGGCGGCGACCTGCTGGCCCGCGCCTATTTTCAAACCTACCGCTTTCCGGTAATCCTCACCCGTTCTTGCAACAACTACGGACCCTATCAGCATCCGGAAAAGCTCATTCCTCTTATGGCGACGAATGCGCTGGAGGATCGTCCGCTGCCGGTATATGGCAAGGGAAAGCAGGTCCGCGAGTGGCTGCACGTGGAAGATCACTGCCGGGTCCTGGAGCTGGCCCTCCAGCGAGGCCGGCCCGGCGAGGTGTACAACCTGGGCAGCGAGCAGCGGCGAACGAACCTCCAGGTGGTGCAAACCATCTTGCGGTTGCTGGACAAGCCGCAGAGCTTGATCCAATTTGTGGCAGACCGGCCGGGGCACGACTTCCGTTATGCGCTCGATGCCGGCAAGGCTCGCCGGGAGTTGCAATGGGAGCCGGAAATTGACTTTGAGACCGGCCTCGAACGAACCCTCTGCTGGTACCGCCAGAACCCGGCCTGGGTGGAATCTGCCAGGGGGCCTTCCTATAAGAAGTACTATTCACAAATGTATGACAACAGAGAAAAGCGCCTCAGCGAGTTGTAGGCCAGCGCTCTGGGCTTGCCTCCCCGGGAGGTTTCCCGGAAGATTCCCGCAGGATGCCGGAAGAAATGCCTCTGGAGTGAATGATTAGAGGTACACTCTGAGGTGCTGGATCAGGAACCGCCGGGTTGCGCTTTTGCTATAATTACTGAAGACAGAGGAGCCCCAGAGGAGCCAATGAAACATCTTCGTGCAGCGGTTCTTGCCGTCTTGTTCAGCAGCTTCAGTGCATTCGCACAGTTTGACGTCGGAATCGTTCTCCCGTTTGAGAACCACACCCGAGACTCCAACCTGGATTGGATCGGTGAAAGTTTTGCCCAGGTCTTGTCATCGAATCTGGCCTCGCCCCGCTTCATGATGCTTGACCGGAGGGAGCGGGCGGCGGCGTTTGACAGCCTGGGAGTCCCCAACACGAGCATCGTGACTTACGCCACGATCTATAAGGTCGCCGAAGCTTTGGATGCCGACAAGTTGATATTGGGGAGCTATGAATTCCGCGACGGGTTGATGGAGGCCAACGCCCAGGTGCTCGATTTGGAGGGGCCGAGCCTGAGCCGGAAGTTCACGGAGTCGGCGCCGCTCGAAAAGTTGATGGAGTTGCAGACGGGCCTTGCCTGGCAAATCCTGCGGTTCTTGAGGCCGTCCCGGGCGGATGTGCTCCAGGCAGGCCGCGGACCGAACCTGGAGGCCTTTGAGAATTATATGAGGGGCTTGCTAGCCAATAATCGGGCTGACCAGCTTCGCTACTATCAAACCGCCCAGCGGCTGGAGCCTCAATTTACCAAGCCCGCCTTTGAATTGGGAATGATCTACTTCCACGACCGGGACTACGCGACCAGCATTCTTTGGCTGGCGAAACTGCGCCGCGGGGATGAAGACTACCTGGAGGCCAATTATTTTCTCGGACTGGCCTACCTGTATCTGGAGCAATACGAGCGTTCTTCAGCGGCCTTCCGGGCGGTGGCGCAACAACTGCCGCTGAACGAGGTGTACAACAATCTGGGCATTGCCCTGCTTCGCCAAAATCTTCCCGGCGCCGTCTCCTATTTCGAGAAGGCGGTGGAGAGCAATCCGACGGACCCCGATTACCAGTTCAATCTCGGCTATGCCTACTGGAAACGGGGAAGCTTTGCGGAAGCGGTCCCGCACCTGCGGGCGGCTCTGGAAGAAGCCGACCATCCTGCCTGGCGCGTCCTCTACATCAAATGCCTGGAAAAAACGGGCCAGGCGGAAGAGGGCGCGGTTCAGACAAGAATCCTCGCGCAGCAATCGGCTGATTTTTCCCCCGCGATGAGCGACCAGCAGTTCCAGAATCAGGAACGCCCCAAGGATAACTTTGACGGCACCAGCTTCCGCCAGTTGCGGCTGCTGGTGCGGCTCCAGACGGAATTAAAACACGAGAAACTTTCTTTGGAAGAACACGTCGCGCTGCATTTCGAGCGGGCGCAACAGCTTTTGGAAGAGAGTGCGGACCGGGAAGCAACCGAGGAACTGCGGCATGTGATCGACTATGATCCGAATCATGCCGAGGCCTATCGGGAGCTGGCCGGCGTTTACCTGGAGGCGGGACGATTGGAGGAAGCCTCGAAAGCCGCCAGCCGGCTGCTGGAGCGGCGGGAAAGCGCCTCCGGATACTTGCTGCTGGCAAGAATCTACATGGAGCAAGGGGAATTAGAGGAGGCTCAGGAACAACTGGATGCGGCGATGCGCTTGGAGCCGGCCAGCCCGGCTGCGGCCACCCTGATGGAGGAGCTGAATTCCAGAAGCGTTTCCCGATAAGGAAGCTTCGGTTCGGGAGGAGAACCGTTTGAAATTATCTACAGGGAAATTATTTGTGCCGGCAGCCGTTTGCTGCGCCCTGTTTTTGCTGGGCGCTGCAGCGCGCGCGCAGGCTCCCCAGATTGTGGAGATCCATCTGGATGGAATTGTTCACCCGGTCTCGGCCGAATTCATCACGGCGGGCATGGAGAAGGCCATCCGGCAGAGAGCCGACGCTATTCTTCTCCAGATCAGCACGCCGGGGGGGCTCGACAGCTCCATGCGGCGGATCATCGAGAAGATCATTTCCAGTCCGGTGCCTGTGATCGTATATGTCGCCCCCAGCGGCAGCCGCGCCGCCTCGGCGGGTTTCTTCATCCTGCTCTCGGCGGATGTGGCCGCCATGGCTCCGGGGACCAACACCGGCGCAGCCCATCCCGTGTTTATGGGCGGGCAGCAGATGGACGAGGTGATGAAGGAGAAGGTGACGAACGACGCGGCGGCGTACCTGCGCAGCATCGTCGACAAGCGAGGCCGCAACGTCGAGCTGGCCGAGACGGGCGTCACCGAGAGCAAGTCGTTCACCGACGCCGAGGCCCTGGAGGGAGGCTTGGTGGAGTTTGTGGCCGCCGACAGGGCGGATCTGTTGGCGCAGCTCGAAGGGTACGAGGTCACCCGCTTTGACGGGGAAACGGAAGTCCTGCACCTGGAGGGCGCGCAGATAGAACTCTATGCTCCCAGTTTCCGGCAGAGGTTCCTGTCCCGCATTTTGGACCCCAACATTGCCTTCATTTTGCTGGCGCTGGGGATTTTGGGACTTTACGTGGAATTCTCAAACCCCGGCTTGATCTTTCCCGGGGTGGCCGGGGGCATCGCTCTGGTGATGGCCCTGTTTGCCCTGTCGCTGCTTCCCATCAACTGGGCGGGCGCGGCGCTGATCCTGCTGGCGATCACCTTTTTTGTTCTGGAAGCGAAATTCATCACCGGCGGGATTCTGGCAGCCGGCGGGGTGCTCGCCATGGTTCTGGGAGCCTTGATGCTGATCAATACGCGCATGCCCGGCATCAGCATCTCGCTGCTGACCGCGTTGTCTGTGGCGCTGCCTTTTGGCCTGATTACTGTTTTCCTGTTGCGGCTAGTGATCCAATCACACCACGCCAAGGTCACTACAGGAGGGGGTGGGCTGATTGGTGAAATCGGCAGGGTCGAGAGCATCGATGCGGGCGAGGGCATCATCAAAGTTTACGTCCACGGGGAATTGTGGGACGCTGTCAGTCCGGGCAGTGTTTCCGCCAGAGGCAGTGTGAGGGTGAAAGCAGTGGAAGGCCTCACGCTGCGGGTGGAGCCGGTTGCTGATTCGCGTCCTAGAACAACGGAGCCGGAGTTAAATTCCGAGCCGAAGAAGGAAGCTTCCAAAGGAGTGTGATGTATGCCGCTATCTTTTTCCCTGCCCACGGTCGCGCTGGTGATTGTCGGTATCTACCTGCTTTCGGTCATCAAGGTTCTCTCCGAGTATGAACGGGGCGTGATCTTCCGGCTGGGACGCCTGTTGCCGCAGGCTAAAGGGCCGGGACTCATTCTGGTCTTTTCGCCGATCGATCGCATGGTGCGCGTCTCGCTGCGGGTCATCACCCTGGATATCCCCCCGCAGGATACCATCACCCGGGACAACGTCACCGTGAAGGTGAATGCGGTGATCTACTTCCGGGTGATTGATCCCAATAAGGCGGTGGTACAAGTGGAGAACTACCTCTATGCCACCAGCCAGTTGGCCCAGACCACGCTTCGCA
>JADFGZ010000301.1 GCA_022567475.1 Acidobacteriota bacterium
AGCGTGCGCGAGCTGTTCTACCGCAGTGGCGATAGGATCATGGTCGTGGAGATCACAACCGAGCCCACCTTCAGCGCGGGCACTCCGAGGCTGCTTTTCGAGGGACGCTACATCAGCTTCAGTAGTGGATTGGATCCAAACTACGACGTCACACCCGACGGCCAGCGGTTTCTGATGATCCAGGCTACCGAGCGGCAACAGCCAACAGCGACGCAAATCAACGTCGTCCTGAACTGGTTTGAAGAGCTGAAGCAGCGGGTGCCGACGGGGAACAACTAGGGACGTTTCTTCTTTTTGGTTCCAGGCTTCCCAGCCTTTCTCTCGGCCCTTAATTTGATTTCTGTACAGTGATTCTAGGTGCCGGGCCTATGGATTTTCAGGACTTGTAAAGGAAATCTCCCTTTAATGGGATTTGAGACTCCGATGAAATTGCAGTGCAGTCCTCAAATTTTGCACAAAGAAGAAAAAAACTTCGCTTATGGCCGCACCGGGCAAGCCTGAACAGCGCAATCCGCTTGTGTTTTCAGTAAGTTAAAAATGTTTTGATAAGGCCTCTCAATTGCAATTCTTTTACCAGGTTTGAACCTTTTTTCCTAGGAGGAAGATTAATAATGAAGACTAAAATGGCGGGATTTTTGTTTGCCGCAATAGCCGTGGTGGTCCTTTTTGCGGCTCCCGAATTAATGTCTGGGGGCGATCCAACGCCTGCACCTGAAATCAGTCAAACCGTCTATTATGGCATTCCGTACTTCGGTTGGATTGCCAGCGTAGCGGGCGGGTTGCTGGGCCTGTTGGTAGTTCGTCGTAAGTATTTCAGGAAATAAACCACCCGTCTCTACGCCAAGGGACCTTTCACGCCCTGCCCGGAGCAGTTCGCTGGCAGGGCGTTTTTGTTTGCCAGAGGCAGCCTGCTGGGAAAGCTCCTTTTTTTCCGTCTTTTTTCCCTCCCCGTGATGCTCGGCTGTGCCACCTTTACGAATCCTGAAAGCCTGTTGGACTTGCACCCAGAACCGCTGCGCGGAAATCAAATTGAGGGCTGAGAGAAGGTCTGGTGTGTTGCTGGCGGGCGATTTGCGCTTGACACGACAGGGTAGGAGGCATAGGTTTTCGGCTCAGAAGAAGCTCAAAATGGAAATTCCGGATAATAGAAGGCTGCCATGCGTGTAGCAGGAACGCGACAAGATCGAATGAGACTTGGAGTTCTCAAGCTCATTTTATTGTCTGTGCTGGCTGCAACCGGCGTGGCGTGTACCGCCGATCAAGAGCTGATCCCTCTAGTAGTAAATGTCCCTAGTAGAAGCATGAGCAAGCTGCCGTTCGTGATTGCCGCGGATCAAGGGTTGTATGAAAAGCACGGTCTGGATGTCGAGCTCTGGTTACCGCCACCCGAGTTCGAGGGAGGTATCGAAACACATCCTCCGTTCTGGACGAGAGTCTGGAGACGCCTCGGTCTCCAGGAGGAGCCAGACCCGGACATCCTCGTTAACGGCCATACGCCGAGGATGGTCAGACAGATGAGGGAGACTCGGGCTCCAAAAATGATTGCTTTGGCGGCGACGGACTGCTCGGTTCGTTCTTACGTCATTGGCCGACCCGGCATCAACAGCCTGGAGGAACTCAAAGGGCAGCGTCTGGGCATTAACAACGACGCCACCACTTCCGGTTTCGCGGCGCTGCGGATGGTCCAGCGAATGGGCTGGGACCGGGTCCAGGACATTTCGATCATGAAGGGGGGATCGAGGCATTGCGGGAGGGCCTAGTGGATGCGATTGTAGGCGACGATGAAGAGTTCGAAGCCGCAGAACGAGAGGGCTTCCCAATCTTGGAGGATACACGGGTTTGGAATGATCGTCTCGCCGGTAACAGCGTCTTGGTATACCCGGCGTGGCTGGAAGACAGCACGAATCGCGAGGCCGCCCGTCGGTTCCTGAGGGCTACCGCCGAGGCGATCGCGCTATTTCATCAGCGCCCTGCATTGGTTCTTGAGGTACTGGTTAACTGGCACGGCATGGATCTGGATTTTGCCGAAGCCAGGTACCATCGAACGGACTATATACCGCGCAAGCCCTATCCCTGTTACGAGGGAATCAGGAATACGATGGAATTGCACGACTCGAACGAGATGCGCCGGTACACGCCTGAGGATTTCTATGACGACAGCCTCATGCGCGAGCTAGACGAGAGCGGCTTCATTGACAGTCTTTATAACTAGCCGCGCTGTGTGCGTCCTTCCCAAGGATCGCAAACCAGGTCGATTAGGGTGAACTCCCACGCCTTCAAATCAACATCGTCCTGAACTGGTTTGAAGAGCTGAAGCAGCGGGTGCCGGTGAATTAATTCGAGCCACAACCCCTGAAATTAGCTTACGCAACAGCTTAGCGAAGATGTAACCCACTTAGCCGTGATTTCAAAACTAGGGAACTTTCGGTCATAGGGGGTTAGAATTGGAGAAGAGCCTTGGGAGGGGGCACTATGAAAAACATCGAAAAAGGATTCCAAGTATCCAATGCGCTATGCAATTCGTCCTCTTGGAGGGTAGACCGGCGTCAATTCCTGGTCAGCGCTGGCCTTGCGAGCTTATGGTTCACCGTGCCCGGTGCCTTTGCCCAGGAACTCACTCTCACGGCGCCGCAAGGCGAAGGACCCTTTTACCCGGATCGCCTGCCGCTGGACACGGATAACGATCTAGTAGTCATTAACGATTCCCTCACGCCCGCTGTGGGCCAGGTTACTCAACTGAGCGGGCGAGTGCTGGACCGGCGAGGAGATCCTGTCCGTGGCGCAGTGATCGAAATATGGCAGGTGGACAATAACGGGGCTTACCTCCACAGCCGCAGCTCGAATCGTGCCAACCGGGACTCCAATTTTCAGGGCTACGGTCGCTTTGAGACCGCCTCCTCAGGCGAGTACCTGTTCCGCACCATCAAGCCAGTGCCATATTCTGGCCGGACAGCACATATCCATTTTGCAGTGGATGTACCACGTCGCCACAAACTGGTAACACAGCTTTACATCAAGGGCGAGTCCCGGAACGCCACCGACCGTCTCCTGAACAGCATCCGCGATCCTCGAGCCCGCGAATCGATCATCGTTCCGTTCGAACCCATCCCTGGATCGCGAACCGGTGAACTTGCCGCGCACTTCGATATCGTCCTTGGCTACACTCCTGGTGACCGCGCTCAGCTATAGGCCCAGGAAACCCCGTCCAACAATTGCTTTCCCCTCTCCCCTCGTGTAATCTTTCCCCATTATTTTCAATCATTGGCGGGAGTAATCCGTGCCCATATCCCCAGGTGCCCGTCTTGGCTCATACGAGGTCCTCAGCCCTTCCCCGATCTCTGCGTCGGTCCGCAGCAGTTCGTCAAAGTAAGCTATTCTGTGTAACTTCTGTTTGTTGTAGCTCACCCCGGCCTCCATCAGCAGGCCAGAGATTTTATTCTTCAGCTGCACCGCTTGACGGACTAACAGGTTCCGATACCGCAGCGTGCGCCGCCGCTCCCGGATCTGGGTCGAGGCCATGTAGGATTCGGGCAGAAAGTCGCAGCGCAGGCAGTCGGCAATCTTGCTGGCATCGATCCGATCGTTCTTCTTCTTGGACGCCGCGATGGCTAGTAGCATAAGCGGATGCGCTACTTTCACCGCCGCCGCGTGCGGCAGCAGATAGTCATAGATCCAGCCGGTAAAGAGGGTGGCTTCCATCGCTGCCGTCCACGGTTGCGGGAGAGTTTTCATCCAACGGTCTAGCTCGGCCCGTGTGGCCGGAATCGTACCTTCGTCGTGCACCCGGCCGCTTCCATCCTTCACGCAATAACTGATCGTTTTCTTGTGAACATCCAAGCCAATGTAATACATACTTTCCATGGGGGGAGCCTCCTTGGGTTTTATTCTGAATCAGCGGCTTCACTGTACTCAGCCTTTGTACGCCAAGCGCTCCTCCCAGACTTATCCATTCAAGCATTTCATCTGCCAATTCCACCGGACATATCATGTGCTAACGACAACGGCTAAATTTCCTATTGACAATCCTGGAACTTGGTGATATCAGGAGGTTCATACTTAGTGGAAGTTACTCTTAACTCTTGGCAGAAGTTCCTCTTACTGGCGGGAATTCGCGCTTAACGTGAATGCCTCCCAAGGGGGGGAGAGGCGATGTTCCAACAAGTAAGGAAGTACAACTTAATCGAGGAGGACGCAGTGGCTAAGAATTCAGTGTGCGAACGGGGTGGCTTGAGGATTTCCGGGTGGACCGGGCGCGGCTTGGTCCTGTTTCTATTTCTGTTTTACGCCTCGCTGGCGGTGGCCCAGTTGACAAGGGGCACCATTTCCGGAACCGTGACCGACCAGACCGGTGGAGCCGTGCCGGGGGCTGCGATCACGATCACGCACGTGGACACGGGAGTGACGCGGGCGTCAGAAACCGGCGCCGCAGGCCGATACGAGGCTCCGAGCTTGCCAGCCGGCAATTACGAAGTCCGCGCCTCGCTCGCCGGGTTCCAAACCAGCATCCGGGCGGGAATTACGGTGATAATAGGGCGGACTGCGGTGGTGGACCACGTCCTGCAAGTGGGCGAGGTGGCGCAAACCGTCACCGTCACCGGGGAGGCCACTTTCGTGGAGACAACCAGCGCCACGGTTTCCCAAGTGGTGGAACAGCAGAAGGTCGAGGACTTGCCGCTCCCCGGCCGGGACATGATGGAGTTGACGTTTTTGCAGCCGGGCGTGCTCCGCATCCCACAGCGCAACGATCAACGTGCCATGAGTGGCATGGGCGAGAAGATGACTGTGGCTGGGGCCCGGGGGCAGCAGAATAACTTTCTTCTGGACGGGGTTTCCAACAACGATCTTTCCGGCAATCCGCAGGGAGCCTCCGGGAATTACCTCGGGGCGGAAACCGTCCAGGAGTTCCAGATTATTACCAACAACTATTCGGCCGAATACAGAAGCCAGGCCGGGGCGATTGTCAGCGCGATCACCAAATCGGGGACCAATGCGCTGCACGGCTCTGGTTTTTGGTATTTACGCAACGACAACTTTGACGCAGCCAGGTGGGAAGATAATGCCTTTGGCAACGATAAGCCTGAATTCAAGCGGAACCAGTTCGGCGGCTCGCTGGGCGGCCCCATCGTCAGCGACCGGACCTTCTTCTTCACCAGCTACGAGGGGTTGCGGGAAAGGTTGGATAGAACGAGAGTTATTCGACTTCTACATCCGGATGTCCCGAAAGGGATTGTCGAGGGGGAGCAGATCGATATAGACCCGGATATCATGCCGTATCTGAGA
>JADFGZ010000302.1 GCA_022567475.1 Acidobacteriota bacterium
TGTCCATGGGTCAAGTGTCCTCCGTGGGAGAGGTCCATGCCGAAGATCACGTCGCCTGGCTGCAACAGGGCGGCGTAGGCGGCCATATTGGCCTGGCTGCCGGCGTGCGGCTGCACGTTGGCGTGCTCGGCTCCAAACAGCTCCTTGGCGCGCTCGATGGCCAGGCTCTCTACGCGGTCGGCCCACTCGCAGCCTCCGTAGTAGCGCCGTCCGGGATACCCCTCCGCATACTTGTTGGTGAAGACCGACCCCATGGCATCGAGCACCGCCTGGGAGACAAAGTTCTCGCTGGCGATCAGCTCCAAATGGGCATGCTGCCGCTCCGTTTCCTGCTCAATGGCCTCGGCAACCTCCGGGTCAACCTCCGCCAAATGCCGGGACATGCGCGCTTCATTCTGGTTTTCTCCCACGAGCCCTCCCCCTAGTCTTTCTAGTTTCTCCGCTAAAATTTCAAGATGAGCTTTTCAGTATACACCGGCCCCGCCGGGCGGTTCCATCGGAAGCGCGAGCGGGTAGTGAGTCGGTTTGAAATCGGCAGGGCTGGCAGGACGGTCCTGGTCGTAGCATATGGAGGCATGAAGCGGCCACGCGATCCAAACCAGCTTGCTAAGCAGTTCGTGGATATTGCTATTGGATAGGCTGAAGCTATGGTTTCCGAAAAGAAGCGGAATCCAAAAAGGCGCGGGCTGGCTGGAGGATTAAAGGGGGGGGAAAGCAAGGGCGGAAAGGCTCTCTCCTACTAAGCGGAAGGCAACCGCAGGCTAAGCAAAACTTTTCGCGGGAGATCGAACGGAAATCGAACGATGACACGGGTGGCCGGCTCTTGGCACATTGCCTCGACTTTCATCCGCCTGTTCGCCGGCCTGTCCAGTTTTCCAAGCCACGGAATCGTGATCCTGTGCCAAGTCAGCCAGCGCCGTGAGTGCCTATTCAGCTTCTTTTCGAGAAACTCCGCTGGGGAGAGACTCCGCTTGCTGACCTCCGTGCGGAGGACGCATTCTTACGCATGACGGCGGCCTGGTGTCAGCCGCCAAACCTGGGGACCTGCGATCCGCACTGCTGCGCGTGCGCTACCTCGTCGTAAACCTCGGTAGGCACGGATGGCCCCTTGCGGGCGCAATGCTGACGGAAAGCCTTCTCCAGCTCTCCCGAAATCTCATCGACATTCATCCGCTCGATGTGCCGCCGCTCCAGCGCGTAAACAAGCTTGCCGTCCTTGAACAGGGCGATGGACGGCGACGAGGGCTGCACCTCGGGCATGCGCTCGCGGACGTGTTCGGTCGCCTCCCGGTCGACCCCCGCAAAAACGGTGTTCAGATGATCCGGGATGACCGCGCTCTGGAGCGCGTGGGTGACCCCCGGCCGGGCGGAGCCGGCGGCACAGCCACAGACAGAGTTCACGACAATAAGCGCCGTTCCAGGCATGGCTAGAACGCCATCCACCTCCGCAACCGTTCTGAGCGGTGTGACGCCACATTGCGCCAGTTCCTCCCACATCGGCCGAACGGCTTCCGGATCGTATAAAGGCTGCATACTCAATTCCTCCCTTTTCATTCCTTTGCTCTTTTAGGCGCTCGGGCTGAGGCGTCCGGGCGGAACAGGGTCGGAACATCCCTATCCTGCTCGTGCCGCGCCGCGATCACCAAGAACCTGTCTATTATGACTATTTTGGTCATCGTCAGGATATATTTTGTTATGGAATTGCGCCATTCAGGGGCTCAACAGGCTTCCAGCGGGATTGGGCTACGCAATAGCGACCGTAGAATGGCGGCATCCCTATCCGCTCGTCTCGCCCTCTTCATTGGTGGGATGGGGGTGGGATGGGGGGTGGGATGGGGAATGCGCGACAGGAATAGCTTCAAAGACGATCCTGTCCGATAGGGGCGTAAACACATCCATGAGCGCCGAGGAATGCCGTAAATACGATTATTCCTAAACCATAGGCGACATATGGGGAGCAATCTGGGGATTGCCTCCTCGACCGCACTCGGCGCTCGGCTATAAGCCGTGCAAGTCCCTTGTCCCCAATTGATTTACCCTCTTCCCGCGTGTAATCTCTTTCCAGCATTTTAATCCAGCGGGGGTTACAAGGTGGCGGCTTCCCGGGCACCCATCTTGACTCTTACGAGATTTTTCAGCCGGGTGGGATGGGTGAGATGTATGGATCTCGTGACAGCAAGCTCGGCGGGCCGAATTGCTTCAGAAACAGGCGAAGCGTAAGCTCTAACCTGCCTTTCAGTCGGCATACCATAGAGAGGCACAAAGGGTGAAAACAATGAAAAAAGACTCTACCGGTGGAGCTATTTCACGACGGCAGATGCTGCGGGGCGCCACTGCGGCGGGCGTCGTCCTGCCTTTGGCGCAAATGTTCCCGGCGCACAATGCCTACGCCCAAGGGCAAGGGCTGCTCCCCGAGTTCCGTGCAACACTGCCCGTATTCTCCGTGGCCGAACGCGACCGGCGCTGGGCGGCGGTACGCGCCATCATGGCAAGACCGCAGTGGAACCTCGACGCCATCATCACGGTGGGCAGCGACCGTTGGGGCAACAACGCCCGCTACCTGACCCAGGTGGCGTTGGTCCGCTATGCCCAGCCAGGGCCCCAGGTTCTGTTCCCCCGGGATCCAGCCAAGACTGTACATGTACAGATCAGCGCTACCAGGCATGTGAACTCGTGGAACGACAGACTCGGACCGGGCGGCTGGCTGGCCGACGGCAAGATGGCGCTCCAAGCCGAAACCGGCGGCGAAGCCTTGGCCAAGCTGTTGGCGGAGGAAGGGTTCGATCGCCGGGGCACGCGTATCGGCGTCGCTAAACTGAAGGGAACCCGCTTTGAACCCGAGGGCTTGGTGTCGGCGACCCTGCTGGACACCCTGCGCTCGTCCCTGCCGGGCGTGGCCTTCGTTCCCATCGAGCAGTGGGGACCGGATGCGGGTCCGATCGACGAAGTAGCGTTGGCCAAGAGTCCGGAGGAGCAGGAGGTGATCCGCCGCTCCGTCGCGATCAACGAGCAGGGTCTTGCCGCGGCCATTGCGGCGGCCCGCAACGGGGCCACCCGGCAAGCCGACCTCTGGTGGGCAGCCTTCACGACGATGTTCGCCGACGCCGGTGAGGACTTTATCCGATTGTCTATCGGCCTCGACGAAGGAGGAAACTCCAATATCGGCGAGCCCGTGGGCGATGCGGTGCGCAGGGGACAGATTTGCACCCAGGAAATCTCCGCGGCCTTTCAGGGATATGGTTGCCAGATTAACCACTCGTTCTTTATCGGCAGTCCCTCGACCCCCGGGTACGATTATTATCGCGCCGCGATCGATGTGTTGCTCAAGGTCCACGAAAAGGCGATGGCCTTCATCGAGCCCGGCAAAACGACCTACGGCGAATTCGAGGAGAATACCCGGCAGAGCTTTGCTGACCTGAACGAGCAGGGCGGAGGACTGGGCGTGCACTCCGGGGGCATAGGTCAGTGTCGCGTGCGCTCGCGCCCGGGCGAGGACCAGAAAATCGTCATGCAGCCCGGACATTCCTTCGACTTCAAGCCCTCTGTCAGCCTGAGGCGCGCGGGGATGGCGGGCGCCGGCAAACGGGTCCAGCTCGGCGAATCCATCCTGGTGACCGAGGAGGGGGCGGTCCGCTACGGCTCCCGCTCGATGGGGCCGATCGCCACTCATACTTAGTCCCTTCCGCGGCCAACCGAGGCGCGAGTGTGTGTTAAGAGACCCCTAGATGCCCAGCGGTTCCCTAAGGATCGAGGCAAGTCAACCAAGCAGGCTGCAACGCAAATCAACGTCGTGCTGAACGGATTGGAAGAACTGAAGCGGTGGGCGCCGACGGGGAGATAATCCGAGCCGCAACCTCCGAAATTAACTTACGCAACAGCTTATCCGCAACAGCTTATCGCAACAGCTTATCGAAGATATACCCCAGAAAAGCCGCCAACGCTTTGGAGGCGGTTCTCTGGAATGAGAACCCCTCAGTGGACGGATAACGCCCTTACCGGAGAAGTGTCCCTCGTATCGCGCAGTATCGCAGGACAAAGACGTCGGCTATACGACTACCCGCGAGTAACGCCAATGTGTTTACCGATTTGGCGGTCTGACTATTACTAAACAGTAGGCGACAAGGGAGGACCGATCTTCCGAATGGCATGTGGTTCACCCGCGACCGTGCTATTAGTCAGCGCCACAGCCGCCGGTTACATGAGGCTATAAGGCAGCGCTACACTTTAGATGTCACTAGGGAATGTCACTGGGTTGTCGCGGGAGAATACCACTGGGAAGTCGCGGGCTCCAGGCCGTTTTTCGTGATGGCGGGGACGGCGGCCGGCGACGACAGGAACTCGATGAGCGCTCTGGCTGCGTCCGGGTCTTTGGCTCCGACGGCGACCCCGGCCGAGAACACAGAAATTTTCTGAACCTCGGGCGGCAACGGTCCGACAAAATCTATGCCGGGGATGGGAAGCAACTCGCTGATCTGCTGGAAGCCGATTTCGGCGTCGCCACGCGCGACCACGGCGCCGACTCGCTCGCTTTGGATTCTCTTGCTCTTGTCCCTGATCTGGTCGGCGATCCCGAGGCGCGGAAACAGCTCGGTGGAAAGATATGTGCCGCTTACGCTGGCCGAATACGCAATGGATTCGGCTTCGAGCAGCGTGCGTTTCAGCGCCTCCACGGTGCTGATGTCCGGCTGGGGCGCTCCTGCCCGCACGGCCATGCCGATCTTGGATCGCACCAGGTCGACGCGGCTGCCGGGGACGACTTTCCCTTGCTCGATCAATTGGTCCAGCGCGGCGGCGGACAGGATCACGACGTCCACGGGCTCGCCGCGCTCAAGCCGCATCGGAATGGAGTCCGGCGCGCTCCCCATCGAGGCTCCGTAGGCGGTCACAAGCTTGTTCCCGGTGGCGCGTTCATACTCCGGAACGAGTTCATTGTACGGCGCGGCAAAACCGCCGGAGGTCATGACATTGATTTCGGCCCTGTCTGCCGCGCATGCTAAGAGCAGAATGCTTACGAGGACCAGCGCCAGCGTTCTGGAAGCAAGGGAAATCGTTTTCGTTTTCGATTTCATAAAAGCCCTATCCTCAGCGACCAACGAATTATAACGACCAACGATTTGCGGTAGAGCGGTGGAGTTGTGCATGACATCCCGCTCAATAAATCTTCTGCCACTGGTCCCGAAGATTACTTCAACCGGAACGCCCGGTCAACCTGCGTGTCAACAGTTCGTGACAGCGGTTCGTGTCAGCGGCCCAGCAGAGGGCCGAACTGTTGCCACCCCTTG
>JADFGZ010000303.1 GCA_022567475.1 Acidobacteriota bacterium
TTTTTATGGATTGTGTATCCCGTCAGGGCACGGCTTCAGCCGTGCCGAAAGGTTCTCCAGCCAAGTGCGCTTTAGCGCCTGAGGGGAGTCTTGCCGAGAGTTTCCCTCAGCGAAGCTTCCCAACACAGAGGCACGTTAAATTTGCCGGCGGCAGCCCCTCAGCGGCTGAAGCCGCTGTCGTGATCCAGGTGGCGGCACGGTTAAAACCGTGCCCTGCCAAGAGCGCAATATGTGATACACGAACTCTGAAACTGGTCCAACAGTCCTATTGGCGAAGCGGGGTATAGGGCAAGGACCCCCGCTTTCCAGCAGGCAGAGGTCCCTGATCAAATGGAATGGAGAGCCGGAGGCAAGCAGCCGGGCTACAGAGCCTGCTCGCCGCGGTCGCCGGTCCGAATGCGGAGGACATCGACCACGTCGCTGACGAAGATTTTGCCGTCGCCAAATTTGCCGGTCTTGGCCGCTGCCTCAATGGCCTTGGTGGATTCGGCGACCTGGTCGTCGCGGACCAGGATGTCCAGCTTGAGCTTGGGCTGGAACTCGGCCTTGTATTCCACGCCGCGATAATGCTCCGCGTGCCCCTTCTGGCGGCCAAAACCGCGGACCTCTGTCACGGTCATCCCATGAACATCCACTTTATCAAGTGCCTCACGAACCTCCTCCAGTTTGTGGGGCCGAATAACGCATTCCAGTTTCTTCATGTGTGAAGCTCCCAGCGGTTTTGTGCCTCCCGATGAGGCCAGGATTCAACAGAGCCCCGCCGGCGGGCAGGGCCCCACTCTCTCTTTCTCCAGTAACAGCTTTTTCAGTTCTCCAGCAAAACCTCTTTCAGTAAAACTCTGGAGAACTAGATGTCGTAATACAAATGGAACTCGTACGGATGCGGCCGCAAACGGACCGGGTCCACCTCTTTTTCTCGCTTGTAGGAAATCCAGGTTTCGATCAGGTCCTTGGTGAACACATTGCCTTCGAGCAAGAAATCATGGTCCTGCTCCAGGGCGTTCAGAACCTCTTCGAGCGACCCCGGCACCTGCTTCACCTTGGAGGCTTCCTCCGGATCGAGATGGTAGAGGTCCCGATCCAGGGGGTCGCCTGGCTCAATCCGCTTCTTGATGCCGTCCAGGCCCGCCATCAGCATGGCGGCAAAGGCCAGGTAGCAGTTGGCCGAGGGGTCCGGACAACGGTACTCCAGACGCTTGGCCTTGGGGTTTTCCGAATACATCGGGATGCGGACGCAAGCGCTGCGGTTGCGCTTGGAGTAAACCAGGTTGATGGGCGCTTCGTAGCCTGGCACCAGCCGCCGGTAGGAGTTGGTTGTGGGCGCGCAGAAGGCCAGCAACGCCGCCGAGTGTTTCAACAGGCCCCCAATATAGTGGAGCGCCGTGCGGCTGAGCAGCCCGTACCCTTCGCGGTCAAAGAAGATGTTCGTGTCATCCTTCCACAGGCTCTGGTGCACGTGCATGCCGGAGCCGTTGTCTTGAAAGAGCGGCTTGGGCATGAAGGTGATGGTCTTGCCGTACTCCCGGGCGAAGTTCCGCAGGACGTACTTGTAGAACTGCACCTGGTCCCCCATGCGGGTCAGCGACTTGAAGCGCATGTCGATCTCGCACTGCCCGGCCGTGCCCACTTCATGGTGATGCAACTCGACGTCAATCCCGCACTGCTTCATCCGCTGTACGGCCCGCGAACGGAAGTCCTGCAAGCTGTCGGTCGGGGGAGTCGGGAAATAGCCTTCCTTATAGCGAGGCTTATAGCCCAGGTTGGGCCCCTCATCCCGGCCGGTGTTCCAGCTCCCCTCACGGGAATCTATCCGGTAGAAAGCGGAGTTTTGATTTTGTTCATAGCGGACATCGTCGAAGACGTAAAACTCCAACTCCGGTCCCCAGTAGCTGGTCGTGGCGATACCCACGCGAATCAGGTGCTCCTCGGCCTTCTGCGCCACGTAGCGAGGGTCCCGCGTGAAACTCGTCCCCAGAACAGGGTCGCGGACATTGCAGATCAAGTTCAGCGTAGGAACCTCCAGCATGGGGTCCACGAATGCAGTGGTGGGATCAGGAATCAGCAGCATGTCGCTTTCGTGGATCTCCATGAAGCCCCGGATGCTGGAGCCGTCAAATCCCAAGCCTTCGCTGAAACTTTTCGTATCGAGCTCCTCCACAGGAATGGTGAAGTGCTGCAGGGTGCCCGGCAGATCGGTGAATTTCAAATCCACCATTTGCACTCCCTGCGAGCGGGCAAACTCCACCACCTCGGCCGGCGTCGCGGCCTCAAGCACCGTCGTGCTCTCGTTCTGTTTAGCTCGTGCCATGTTTGTAGTCCTTTCCTCTCCTCCTAAACAAAACCAAGTAGAAAGTGGTTATGCCCTAGAGCCGGTCAGCGGACCCGCCCAGGTTGGGGAAAGTTTCTTCAAAGAGTTTTTCGAATTCGACAGCCGCAGAGCCCTCCCCTAGAATAAAAATAAAGAGGGAGGAGGCAATCCTGCCTTACCCTGCGGAACATCTCGGGTGATACTCCATGCCACCACCCAGCCGTCGCCCGATATTATCCCCAATCTTGCCGGTCTTTGCCAAGGCCCCAGAAGAGCTTCGCGCCAGAAAACATTGCCGGATTCCCGCGTGACGCCTGAGTTTCTTCTCGAACTCCGCCAAGCACAGGCAAGCTTCTATTCCCTCCCCTGCTCCCAAAGGGCGCTCGTTGAAAATAGTGGAGATTTTCTGCTGGCATAACCGCGCGAAAATCACTATTTTTGTAAGGGTGGCACTGCAACTTTGCCACCTGTTTGTCACCCGGGGAGCGTAGAATTAAGATGTTCATCTTGACCTATCCCCCCGCTCGGTTCTCTCTGGCCCGTATCGGGAGTAACCGCTTTCGGCCATGCGATCAACTAATTTTCGGGCGCCGACTGTTCAAAACAGAATTGGAGTGTATGCTCCAGGAAAAATGATGTCAAGTTATTTTTGCATAAAATGCAAAAATAATTATTATGTTTGCTAATATTTTAGCTTATATGTGATAAATTGACCATGAAATAAGAATTATTTGCGCTTAAAATCAAACATTGCGACAAGGCCTGCTTTACACCCCAAGTGCGGAACGGCGAACATATGAATGAATCGGAAGCCTTAAACCTATTGCTGGAAGAGAAAGTAGAGTTTCTGCTCTTACAATTTACCGACATTCTCGGGTCGATCAAGACGGTTGAAATTCCAACCGAAAAATTTGAGCCGGCCCTGGCCGGCGAGGTTGCCTTTGACGGCTCTGCTTTGGAAGGCTCTCACCGGACGATCGAATCGGAACTGCTGCTCAAGCCGGATCTGGACACGCTGCGCATTTCCTTGCTGCATGCGGGGCTGGATGCGGGGCATGATACGGGGATTGCCGCGGGGCCCAGCGCCGACCAGACCCGAACGGCGCGGCTCATTTGCGATGTCCACAACCTGGACCACACTCCCTTCGAAGGATGTCCCCGCACCCGGCTGAAAAAAGTCTTGCAGCTATCGGCGGAAAAAGGTTACAGCGTTTTGGTCGCGCCCGAGATTGAATTCTTCCTATTTCTCAAGGATGAAAACTCCAGGCCGACCACCCGCACGGACGATCCGGGCAGCTATTTCGATCTGGTCCCGATGGATAAGGGAGAGGAAACCCGCCGCCGGATTGTATCGGAACTGAGGGCCTCCGGGTTTCTGGTGGAGGCGGGCCACCATGAAATTGCGCCCGGCCAGCACGAGATTGACCTGAAAGAAGCTCCGGCGCTCGAAACCGCCGACATCATCGCCAGCCTGCGGATGATCAGCCGCCGGGTCGCCTCTGCGCAAGGTCTCCACGCCACCTTCATGCCCAAGCCGATTTACGGCAAGGACGGCTCCGGAATGCACCTGCACTTTTTGCTGATGAAAGGCGACAAGAACATCTTAGAAGATCCCCAAGGTAATTCCGGATTGAGCATCCTAGCCGTGCGTTTTATTGCCGGCTTGTTGCGGCACGCCCGGGGCTATTCGGCGGTGACGAACCCGCTGGTCAACTCCTACAAGCGGCTGGTGCAAGGCTACGAGTCGCCGACGCATTCGGTCTGGTCGGAACGCAACGTAAACCCGCTGGTGCGCGTTCCGCCGAACCGCGGTATCTACACCCGCTGCGAGTTGCGCAGCCCGGACCCTTCCTGCAACCCCTATCTTGCCCTGGCCGTGGTGCTGCGCGCCGGCTTGCAGGGGATTGTGGAGGAGATGGACCCCGGCCCGCCCATCAGCAAGAACATCTACCGTATGAGCGCGCGGGAGCGCGCACGGTTCAACATCGACCCTTTGCCTTCGGACCTGAGCGAAGCGACCTCCGCTTTGAAAAAAGACAAGCTCATGCAGGAGGCCTTGGGGCCGGTCATCTACCGCTACCTGATGGAGGCTCAGCAGGCCCTCTGGAAGGACTACTCCATGCACGTTCACCCTTGGGAGCTGGAGCATTACCTGGCGTACTATTAATCAAGCGGATGCTTAGCATCCTCCAGCCGACAGGAGTCAGAACCTAAACTTGTGGCAGACCGCTCCACCAACTCCTCACGCCCGGCCAGCCTGGCGGGATTGGCCGTACTCTCCGGCCTCTTGTTGATCCTCGTATTCCCTAAATTCGATCTCTCCCTGCTCAGCGCGGTGGCGCTGGCACCGCTTTTATTAGCCGCGATACGGGAAAAATCTCCGGGCCGCCGTTTTCTGTGGGGGTACCTTGGCGGATGTGTTTTTTTCGCCGGGACCTGCTACTGGGTCTACCTGGTCATGCGGCAGCATGGCGGCATGGGCGCGGCGGAGGCGGGTGGCGTTTTCGGAGTTCTCTTTTTAGTCCTGGCCGTTTACTGGGGCTTGTTCACTTGCCTTGCCGGACACTTCTGGAAGGCCCGCTGGGGCCCGCTGGCTATTGCCCCGCTGTGGGTTGCGCTGGAGTTCGCCCGCGCACACTTGCTCACGGGCTTTCCCTGGCTGCTTTTCGGCTACGCCCTGACCGACCACTTCGCGCTGGCGCGGATAGCGCGTTGGACGGGCGTGTACGGTGTTTCCTTCTTGTTGGTCTCGATCAACGTCGCGCTGGTGTGGTTCTTCACGCGGCGCAGTTGGGCGTCGGGCATCCATTTGGGGGTCACCGCAGTCGTTCTGCTCTTGCTCGCTCTGACCCCGACTCCGGAAATCTACCCGGAGAAGCAGAAGGCCTACCTGGTGCAGACGAACATTCCCCAGGCA
>JADFGZ010000001.1 GCA_022567475.1 Acidobacteriota bacterium
GAGCGGTATGAGCATTCGGGGCCGCAGGAAGGCCCGATACCGCTCAAGATCGGCACGGGCCGGGAGAAGATACTAGCCGGGCTCGCCGAGATGAACGAGCGGCTCGCAATCGGGGCTAGGAAGCAATAAACAAGCTCTCTTCTATTCCTGATATTCAGAAAAGATTGAGTCGGGCCAGAACGGTTGGCGAGGCAATTCAAGAACCCCATGGCGTCTATCTCGACCTCCGCTGCTCATGAGACACCTAACGGCCTTGGAGCTCAGTGGCCGGAATTGAGCGGCGCGAGCCGCGATTGACGGTCCACTGCAGCGCTGTGTTAGGCGTCACCGACGGTTGGCGGAATGGCTGGGATTCCGGCGCCATCAAAGTTCCCTCCAGCCTAAAGGAGGATTGAGGGAGCTATATCCAGCCGAGTTCCTTCATCGCCCACGGAGCATTCCAGACTTTGGTCATTCGCTCGACTTTGTCGTCCTCGTTCATGGTCAGCACATAGACATAGTGCGAGTTCGTTTCCTTGTTGGTCGGAGGGACAGGACCGCCATCGCCAGTATGCTTGGCGTGATATGTCGCGAAGAAAACTGCGTTTCTCGTTGCTTCGTCATAAGAAGACGTGTGTAGCTCGTAGGTCGCGCCGGGAGCTGTAACCTTGCCAAAGCCAGCCATCCACTCGCAGTAGGCTTCGACTGTATGAATATCGACCAGAGGTTCGCTCTGCGCAGTGAAAGGCGCACCGTCAGCGACGTACTCTTTACATCCCTCCCATCCTGCTGGGGCTTCACAAGCCTCGAAGAACTTCCTGGCGTTGTCGAAAGCGCTCATCCTCTCCTCCTGTAGGTGTTTGTTCTACTCCTGAATGGACTGCAATTCTTGGTTAGCGGCAGCGCCCGTGTGACCCGCCTTGATGCACATGTGAAGCTCGTATGCTCTAGGACGCTTAACTCTTGTTTATGCTGACCTGGATAAAACCCTTCCCGGTCGGCCTAACGTGAAAGCTCTATCGCCTCGTCCTGGCCGTAACAGCCTGCTGTGTAACGACTTCCACTGCATTTGGCAATTTGCCTCCGGAATGTTATGCGGACGCCTCGGGATGAATGCGTTCATGATACCTACCGCCCAAGTAATCCTCGCGCAGGCAACAGGAATGGCACCATTAGACAGCCACTCAACCCGCAAGTCAAGGGCAAATCATGCTGGAGCAGGCCGCAAAAAACCGCAGTAGTGAAACCCTTCGGGAAGAGGTATGATACCGACCGCTTTCCAATTAGACGCAAGAAGGGGGAAGTCATGTCGCCGAGAATAGCGCCGAGAATAGGAAGACCGAGAATAGGAAGAAGAGATGCGATCAAAGCAGGATTGGGCACTTTCTTATTAGCGCCGGGCATGGTGGAGGTAGCCCGCTCGCAGATTCTGCAGAGAGACGAAGCGGACAAGGTCCTTTTCCCTGCGCGAGGGCTGCCGGGAGGGGGGCAGTTGGAGGTTCGCATGACAATGTCCGGCGAGCATCCCGACCCGGACGTGCGCGCGGTCGCCCGCCGCGTGAAGCCTTACAACCTGGAAAGCTGGCACGCGGAGTGGACACGGGCAGCGGAGAAAAACCGGCAACTGGCGGCGGACTTCGAGAACGAGGGACGCAAGGTCACCGCCAACGAGTTTTACCTCCGGGCGACGGATTTCTACCGCAGGGCGCTGGTCTATATGCCCGACACCGATGCGCGGATGCTTCCGACCTACAATAATCTCCGGGCGATGTTTGACAAAGCATGGAGCCTGGTGAGCCCTCCGTTTGAGCGGGTGGAGATTCCTTATGAGGGCCAGGTGCTGGAGGCGCATTTTTATGCGGCGCGGGGCGCAGCCGGCAGCCGTTCCCCGGTGGTCTACAACTACTCCGGGGCGGACGGAATCCTGTTGCGGGGGAACCGGGGCAACGCGCCCCAATATACCAGCCGGGGAATGGCCTTCCTCGACGTGGACGGCCCCGGGCACGGAGGCTCGCTGCGCGTGAAAAAGCTGTTTGCGCCTCCGGATTCCGAGCGGGTGGCCAAGGCGGTGATCGACTATTTGGTCACTCGCCCCGACATCGATCCCAACCGGATCGGGCTGCATGGCTCCAGCATGGGGGGCTACAGCGGACCCCGCGCGGCGACGGTGGAAAAACGGATTCGGGCGCTGGCGATGTGGAGCGGGGCGTTCAATCTGGTGGAGGATATCTTTGATTTCTATCCGCCGATTCAGGACCGGCTGCGCTGGCTGATTGGGGCCAAGACGCTGGCCGAGGGGCGCAGCAAGATTGCCGAATTCACCCTCGCAGGCAGGGTCAACCAGATTGAGTGCCCCATGTTGATCGGCTACAACGTAGATGACCGCATCATGGACCCGCGCGGCGCGTTACGGCTCTATGAAGAAGCGACCAATTCCAGGCGGGAAATGCTGGAGGGCGTGGGGCACGGCGAAAGACGCTTCGACCTCAGAACCTATATCGCCGACTGGTTTGCGAAAGAGCTGGGAACCGCGTAATCCCCGGCGCCGATGGAGGAAAACTGCTGCGAAATAAGGGTTGAGTGATCTCCCTATGCTGGGCAATAATAGCCCGCGTCATTTGCAGCGCTTGAATGAAGCGTTGCGCCAAAAGGAAGTGTGTTGAGAAAAAAGTGTATTGAGAAAGGTGGAATCATGACAAAGCTGAGTTGCCACGCGCGAACAGTTCGCAGGAGAGCCGTCTGGCTTGCAGGCCTGCTGCTTTGCCTCAGCGGCTTTCTCCACGCACAGTCTGATCCGAATGCCTTGCCGGAAGGCGACGGCAAAGAGTTGGTGGCGGTGGCCTGCACGCAATGCCATAGCTTGAGCCCCATCCGGATGCTGCGGGACGGCCGCGAGGGGTGGAAAGAGATGGTCCATGAGATGGTCCTTCGCGGAGCGCAACTCGGACCGGAAGAAGCCGATACCGTCATTCGGTATCTAGCGCGGAACTTCGGTCCGGGGATGAGCCCGATGCAGACCGGACCCCTGCCTCCCGAGACGGCGCTCGGCGGCGGGAGCGGGGCAGAGTCAGGGGACACGGTGTCGCTGCCTCCCGGCGACGGCAAGGATATGGTCGAGGCGCGCTGCCGGATTTGCCATGATCTCGGAAGGGTCGTCACGGCCCGAAGAACCAGAGCGGAGTGGGAGCAGATCACGAAGAACATGATGGGGCGGGGGCCGACGGCCACGCCGGAACAGATACAGACGATGGTCTCTTATCTGACCGCACAGTTTGGCAAATAGCCCGGCGCAAATCGCGGGGTGTCCGGAAGAGGTTTCCGGAAAAGGTTTCCGGAAGAAACTTCCGGAAGAGGTTCCCGGAAGCATTTCCCGAAAAGGGATTGCCCGGTAATGCCAGCCGGGAGCGGGTTACGGGCGGGTTGACTCCTTCGAAAAGTTTTGAATATAATCTGCTGGCTTTAGAGCCCCGAACGATATTTAGGTTTATCCATCAAGGGTGTCAACACTGAGGGTAACAACAGATGACGAGGAGTTCCGTGCTGTAGTATTTGTCGATGCATCGGAAGAGCTTTCTGCGTCCTCCTCCCTGGCAGCCGCACGGCAGCACCATTTCAGCAAGATCGCAACCGGTGATGAGGTCCGCCTCCGGGACAAGAGGAAAATCCGGAGACGGCGCGGGGCAACCTTTGAGCGAAAAGGTGAATCAAAGGACAATCGGGCGGGGAATACATTTTTCCGCAGCACGTTCCTGAATCCAGTATGAGTCCTATGCCGGAAGTAAATGGCAAATATATGATTGAGGCCCAAGGCCTCAGTAAGTTTTACGGCAGCTTCGCGGCGATCCGCGACGTATCGTTCGCCGTGCCCCGCGCCCAGGTGGCGGCTTTCCTCGGACCCAACGGGGCCGGTAAATCCACCACCTTAAAGATTCTCACCGGTTTCCTGGCGCCCAGCGACGGCACGGCCCGCATCGCCGGGCTGGACGTGGCCGCCCACCGCATTGAGGCTGCTGCGCGGGTCGGGTACTTGCCGGAAAACGGGCCGCTCTATCCCGAGATGACGCCGCTCGAGCTGCTGGGGTTCTTCGGCGAGGCTCGCGGGCTGTCCAGCGGCCGGTTGAAGAGCCGCATCGAGGCCGTGGTCGAGCAGTGCCGCCTGCAGGCGGTGATCGAGAAGAGCATCTTCAAATTGTCGAGAGGATACCGCCAGCGAGTCGGCATGGCGCAGGCCTTGCTGCATGAGCCAGACATCCTCATCATGGACGAGCCGACCAGCGGCCTGGACCCCAACCAGATCCGCGAAGTCAGGGAATTGATCCGCCGTCTCGCGGCCAGCAAAACGATCCTGATTTCCACGCATATTCTGCGAGAGGTGGAAGCCGTGGCCAGCCACGTGATCCTGATTGATGAAGGACGAGTGATTTTTGACGGAACACCGGCTGAGATGGCTGCGGGGCAGAGCCTCGACGAAGCCTTCTACCGGCTGACCGGCAAGGTTTCCGGCTCCAAGCCCGGCACTGCCCCGGCCCAGGCTGCCCCGGAGGTTCAAGGATGAACGGCCGCTGGCGAATTCCCAAAGCCATCCTGAAGCGCGAGCTGACCAGCTACTTCAGCAGTCCCACCGGCTACGTTTTCATTACGCTGTTTGTTTTTCTCAGCGCGGTAGCCTCCTTTTGGCAGGAGGCTTTTTTTAATAATAATCTGGCCAACCTCGATTCGCTGAACAGCGTTTTTCCCTACCTGCTCCTGTTTCTGATCCCGGCCATCACCATGACCTTGTGGGCCGAAGAGAAACGCAACGGGACCGATGAGTTGTTGCTGACCCTCCCGGCAACCGACCTGGAGATCGTCGCCGGCAAGTACTTGGCGGCCCTGGCGATCTATTCGGTGGCGCTGCTGTTTTCGTTGAGCCATCTGGTCGTTCTCTGGTGGCTGGGCAGTCCCGACGTGGGCCTGATGTTCTCCACCTATTTCGGGTATTGGCTGATGGGCGCGGCGCTGATGGCCGTGGGCATGCTGGCCTCTCTGCTTACGTCCAATCTTACCGTGGCGTTTATTCTGGGATCGGTATTCTGCGCGGTGCCGGTGTTTATCATTCATGCAGGCGCCATCTTGAGCGGAGGGCTGCGGCGGCTGGTTGAGGGGCTGTCGTTTACCGAGCAGTTCCGCGATCTTGCCGCCGGAGTGATTTCGTTTTCCTCGGTGCTCTATTTTGTTTCCTTCGCCCTGGCGATGCTGTACCTCAACGTGGCCCTGCTGGGGCGGCGTCACTGGCCGAGCCGCCGAAGCGCCGCGGCGCTCGGGCAGCATACCCTGGTTCGCGGCCTGGCGCTGGTTGTGATCGTCGCCAGCGTCACCATTCTGGCGGGGCGGCTGGGAGGACGCATCGACTCCACCGCCGAGCGGCTCCATTCGCTTTCGGAGGAAACCGGGAAGCTCATTGACGGGCTCGATTCCGCGCACCCGGTTTTTATTCAGGCCTATCTGAGTCCGGTCGTGCCCCGCCGCTATCTGCAGACTCGAAACAACATTATCAGCGTGCTGCGGGAATTGGATGCCATGGGAGGCGACCGCATCCACGCCCAAATCCTGGAGACGGAAAAGTACAGCCCCGCTGCGCGCGAAGCGCAAGACCTCTACAACATCCGGCCGCGGCCCATTGCCGTGTGGGAGCAAACCGCCGGAAGCGACGCCGAGATTTACATGGGAATCGCATTTCGTTCCGGGGGCGAGGAGTTCGTGATTCCGTTTTTCGATCCGGGCCTGGCCGCCGAGTACGAATTGATGCGCTCCATCCGGTTGGTTGCTCACGCCGAGCGGAAGAAGGTCGGAATCCTCGAAACCAAAGCCAAGCTCTTCGGCGGTTTTGACTTCCAGACGCGGGTGCCGACGCCCGACTGGTCCATCGTCGAGGAGTTGCGCAAGCAATACGAAGTGGTGCGGGTCCGTGCCGGGGCGGACTATTCAGGGGACATCGACGTGCTGATTGCGGTCCTGCCGCATACGCTGGAAGCGGATGAGTTGGTTCGGTTGACCGCATACGCCAGCCAGGGACATCCCTTGCTGCTGCTGGTGGACCCCTTGCCGGCCTTCGATATGCAACTTTCGCCGCAGCCGATTCCGGCCAGCCCCTTCCCTTTTAACCAGCCTCCGCCTACCCCGCCGACCGACATCAAACCCTTGATGGACGCGATCGGGGTTGCGTGGTCCAAGGAGGAGGTTGCCTGGGATCAATACAATCCCCATCCGCAGTTCGGCGCCCTGCCGGAAGAGGTGATTTTTGTCGCGGCGGGCAACCAAGCGGCTGACAGTGCCTTCAACAGCGAGGAGCCGGTTTCTGCGGGCCTGCAGGAGATGGTGCTGCTTTATCCGGGCCGTTTGCAGCCTGCTGCCGAAGCGGCTGAGGACCAGGCGACTGAGGGTGAAACGCCAGAGGGTGAAACGACGCCAGAGGGTGAAACGGCGGAAGAGGAAGCGGAAGCGGGTGAGGGCGAAGCCGCGGATGAAACAGCGGCAAGGCAGACGTTTGAATTTGTCTCTTTGCTCGAAACCGGCAGAGACTCCGGCGTTGTTCCCTGGCGGCTTGTGGTGCAGGCTTCTTTGTTTGGGATGCAGATCAATCCGAACCCGCCGCATGAGGCGGATGAGGAAGTCCACATCCTGGCTGCGCGGGTGACCGGCTCGGCAGCGGAGAACCCGGTCCGCGCCATTGTCATCGCCGATGTCGATATGATGAGCGAGCAGTTTTTCGAGCTGCGCCGCCAGGGTATTGAGAACCTGAACTTCGACAACGTCACATTCCTGCTGAACGCGGTGGACCATCTGGCCGGGGACGAGTCCTTTGTCGCCCTGCGCAAGCACAGGCCACGGCACAGGACGCTCGAGGCCGTTGAGGCCCGCACGCGGGTGTACGAGCAGCGCCGTCTGGAGGAGACCCAGCAGGCCGAGGCGGACGCGGAGGAACAACTGCAGCAAGCGCAAGCCCGGCTGGATGGCGCCGTGGAAACGCTGCGCCAGCGCAGCGACCTGGACCAGCAGACCAAACAGATCATGGTCGCCAATCTGCAGCAGGTCGAGAACCGCCGCCTGGCCGTCGCCCGCAGCAACATCGAGGACCGGAGGCAGCAGCAGATCGAGCGCAGCCGGGCCGACATGGAGACCTCCATCCGCGGCATTCAAAGCACGATCCAGTTGCTGGCCGTTGTGCTGCCGCCCATTCCAGCCTTGGTGCTTTTTGTGTTTGTTTCCCTCCGGCGGCTGCGGCGGGAAAAGATCGGCATTTCGCCTGACCGTTTGGTCCAGGACCGGAGATAGCCGTGCCAGCCTGGCTCCGGCAGGGCAAGGGAACGTCTGCGGAGAGAGCATACCGATGACGGAACTGAAAAAAACGGGGATATTTTGTCTGGCCGCGCTCCTTTTGGCGGTTGCCGCCTTGGTGTTCGACACGGGAGGAGTCACTCCAGAGATTTTCAGCGACCAGGGTGATCCTTTTTATCCGGATTTCACCGATCCCCAGGCTCCCAAGGCCATTGAAGTGATCGACTACGACGAAGCCACGGCAACCGCGCGTCCGCTCAAGGTGGAGTTCCGGGACAGCAAGTGGAGCATCCCTTCGCATTACAGCTACCCGGCCGACGCGGCAGACCGCCTGCCCAATACCGCCGCTGCCCTGATGGAGCTGCGGAAAGACGCCATTGTCTCGGATCGCGTCGAGGACCACAGCGTCTATGGAGTCATCGATCCCCTGGACCCGGCTGCTACAACGCTCACCGGGCGGGGCAAGCGGGTCACGCTGCGGGATGAAAACGGCAATGTGCTCGCCGACTTCATCGTGGGCAAGGAGGTGGAGGACAAGCCGGGCTATCGCTACCTGCGGGTTCCAGACCAGAGGCGGACCTACGCCGTCCAAACCGAAGCCGAGGTCTCGGCCCGGTTCGTCGATTGGATTGAGACGGATTTGCTAAAGCTTTCTATCGGGGATATCCGGAGGATCGCCGTCAACAGATACTCGATCAATGAGGCATTCGGGAGGATCGAAAACGTGGAGCGGCTGACGCTCGTCAAAGCGGAAGACAACAAGTGGACGCTCAGCGGCGGCGGCGAGCCCAGCGACGACAAGATGAGGGCGCTCACCGGCGCGCTGGACAATCTCCGGATCGTGGACGTGCAGCCGAAACCGCCCAACCTGACCCGCGACCTCAAGACCCGGGAGGGCATTCAGTTGTCGATGGGCTCGGTGATGTCGCTGCAACAGAAAGGCTTTTTCATCACCCAAGCCGGCCAGCTGTTTTCCAATGAGGGCGAGGTCGTTGTCGATACGGCCAACGGTTTGCAGTACACGCTCCGCTTCGGAGAGATTGCCTCCGGCGGGCCGTCTGCAACGGGGGAAGCCGGCGGCGAATCGGCGGAGCAAACCGAAAGCGCCGGGGAAACAGAGGAGCGGCGCTACCTGTTCATCACGGTGGACTACAGCGAAGACCGTGCCCGGCAATACTCCGGCGACGAGGACTCCGGCGAAGGTTCCGAAAATGGCAACGCGGGCGAGGAGCTGGCGACGGAGCTGCAAAACCGCTTCGCCGACTGGTACTACGTCATCACCGGAGCCGACTTCAACAACCTGCGGCCGCGTCGGCGGGATCTGTTGAGGAGCGTGCCTGCCTCTCACTACCTCTGTCGCTTCCAACCAGTGAGTGGGCAAATTTTGCCTGCCGTGCTTTAAATCATCAGTTTCACAGTTCTTACTAGGGTCAGAGCCGCGCGCGTCAGCAAGCGGTCACAGAACGCCAAGTGGGCATCCAAAGTTGGGTTGACCGCTCCCTCGCGGCCCGGATGAATTCACCAGCAACACACTTTTCACCAACTTTGAAACTAAAGGCATCTCCAGTATTCGCCGATAAACTGAGTGAGAGGACATTGAGATGGCGATTAGTATTTCATTCTCGGCGACAAGCCTGGAGTTTTCATTCCTGATTCGCCCGAATACGAAAGCGATCCTGCTCACCGAAGGGCCTGTGAAAGCCGAGCTTCTCACCGAGGAAGTGGAAGAGAGCGGAGAATCGTCCGGGGAAGCGCCCACGAAAGCAGAAGACCTGGGCGAAGCGCCATTAAGCTTCGCCGAATACGTGGCTTCTGCCGGTTTCCGCTCGCCGAGCACCCGCAACGCGCTGTACAAGTTGCACGATCGCCTCACGGACGGTCTGGATGGAGAGGCGCTCGCCGAGGTGGAAGCCCTGCTCGCCGAGGCCGTGGAGATAGCCGGCGAACTGGCCGCGGCCGATCAGCGCCCGTTCGGCAGGAGCGTCGAGCACCAACTCAAGCAGATATTCAACGTGGCCTCCAGGGGCCATCTCGCACTTCCGGAACTCGCTCCTGGCACGGAGCCTTCCTCTGAGCCTGCGCCCGATGACGGCGATCCGGCTCCCGCCCTGGACGTCTCCGTCTAAGACCGCTTGCCGTCCTTCTTACTTACTCTCTGGCTGAAGCTGTGAACAGAATAGGGACTTGAACTTACCTGTGGCTAGGCTATGCCAGCAGGGGCCGCGAATTCAGTTGATGCGCGGCCGGCCTGCTGGCTGTTTCTTGATTAGATTACTGCTGAATCTTCAGCGGAATGTTCAGCAGCATGGGTTCGCCCGGCTTGATCTCCAAGCGGTACATGGTTTGCGGAAGAGGCTCATCGTGCGTCAGCAGGCGTGTCCGGTCCGTGGCGGCTTCTTTCTCGGCTTTCGTGTAGGACTTGCCTATTTGCCCCCGCGCCTCCAGGCGCTGGACTTTGGAGCCCCAGCGATTTTCCCAAGCCACGACCTCGTCCTGTGTAAGCCGGAGCGGATCGCGCCGAATCCTCAGACCTGGCAGGGGATCGGGCGTTATCAGAATGGTCAACACTTCCGCTGTCTGATCGGGCCGGCTCGGCTGCATGGTGAAGTAGCGCGGACGGTCGTCCCAGGCGGGAATTTCAACCAGACGGCCAGCCACCACCTCGTTGTTGCCGCCGTGCGTCCGCAGGGTGGGGAAGATCAGGAAGGGAGTGCCGAAGGAGCCGTCTGCATACTGCTCCCGGTCGATCACATAGAGGTAGCCGGAGCGGGCCGCCTCGATGCTGACCCGTACCTTCTCTCCTTCCCGCAGCGGGGTCTCGGCCTCGATGCGCTCCGGGGTTAAATCCCCTCCCCCGTCCAGGGAGGAGATGCGCATGTCTTTGTCGTCCTCCGGGAGGGAGGGACGCAGGCGCCAGACGGTGATGCCCACCAGCGAATCACCAGGGTCCTCTTCGCCCAACTGTAGCGGCGGGGCCGCCGGGGAGTTCGGCGCCGCCGTGGCCGTCGAAGTGGAAGTGGAGGCCGGTGTTGGCGCGGCGGGCCGCTTGGCGCGAAACGCCGTGTTCCACAGTTGCCGCGTGCGGTCTTCCGAGGACGTTTGCTGGGCTGCGGCGGGGGAATGCCCCAATGCCAATAGCAATACGAACGCTGCCGGTCCCAAAGCTCTGAAATCAACAAGGCTTGGTTTGTTTGTCATAATTGTGCCTCTTATTGGTTTTCCAATCATTGGGGGAATCCAATTCAATGGTGCTCCAAATTCAACAACCTGACCAAAACATCACCGTTTCCCTGGACGTTTGTCTGTTTGCTTACATCATCTCGTTCCACAACGGGGGGCGATTCGCTATATTTCTCCAGAAACGCCTGGATCGCTCGAGTCAGCTCCGGGTCATCTATAACCCCCATATGCTCTGCATCGGCAAATTCCTTGACGGCCTCCAGTTCGGCAACGCTTTTAGCGGCCCAGATCATCCACAATTTTTCCGTCCCCGCCTGCTCGTCAAATTGTATCCAATACTCCTGTTCGGCGGGTATCTGAATCCTCTGATCCGCAGTCAGCAAGGCCGGCTGACCCTCGCTCGGAAACATGACGTTGTAACTGGGCATTCCGGCTTCCATCACCGGCCCTTCGTTGAGGATGTAGAGATATCCGGCTTGCGGGCTGCTGATGACCAAGCGGATGGCATAGTCGGCCTCAAAGATGATTTCGCCCGGCAGCGGGAAGGGCTCCCGGAAGGGCACGCCGTCCCGGTACCGCTGCACGATGATGGAGTAGCTGAACATGCGCTCCGGCACGGAAACTGCCGCAGGCGGAGCAGGCTCGGAGGGGGCGGGTGGATCGGAGGAGCGGTTGAAAATTCCAATGCCGATTCCCGCCGCGAGCAATACAGCAACGGCGATAGCAGCCGCAATGAGAGCCGGTTTTTTCTTGCTGGCCTCGGCGGCTCCGCCGGGAAGCTTCCGCCGGGCGGAGGCCCTCCGGCCCGCCGCGCCGGAGCGCATCTTCTGCGGTAATTCCCGGTTGCCGGCATCCTCCGTGCAGAGGTTGAAAAGGTGGACCCGCACGCCGTGCTTGACCTCTTGCTCCCCGAGGTCCTCGAGATGCGATGACCAATCGCTCAGTTGCGCCAGGACCTCCGCCACGGCGCGGGAGAGGATGATGTGCCCCGCATCGCCTGAGTCCATGACCCGCTGGGCCATATTGATCCCGCCGCCGGCCACGTTTCTGTTGGCGTTGATGTCCGCCACGCGGTACACGGGTCCGGTATGGACCCCGATGCGCAGCTTGATGTCCGGGTAGTCCTTCAAGGAGCGGCTGATCTCGGTGGCGCATTTGACCGGCGAGACTGGATCGCGGAAAAACACCAGCGCCATGCCGTCTCCGGTCGGCAGCTTAATCAGTTCGTCGTTTTCCTGCGCGCGCTGGAATTCCTCCGAGCTGGAGATCACATCCTGCAGTTGCTGGAGATACTGCGTCTGGCGGTCCATCGGCAGCAGGGAGTAGCCCACGATATCCGTAAAAAGGATGTGGGCCATCTCCAAGGAGGGCTGTTTTCCCGGTGTCGTCTTCTGGGGCGCGGAACCGGTGAGGGGCGCGGTGCCGGGATATGCGGAGGTCTCACGCGGGGCGGTTTGCACAGATCCTGCCCCGCTTGCCACGGCGCGGGCGAACTCCTCGCCAAATTCCCGTGCGCGGGCGTGCCGCTGTTTTGCGTCGAACGAGAGCGCCTTTAAGATGCAGTCCTGCGCCGCCGGAGGCAGGCTGGAGTTGAACTCGCGCGGCATGGCTTTGACCCCTGCCTGCTGCAGAACGTACAGTTGTGCCGGCGAGTCCGGGTTGTAAGGCCGCCGCCCGGTGACCATCTCGTAGGCGATGACGCCGAGCGAATAGATGTCGCTGGCGCTGATGGGCTGCCCCAGGAGCTGCTCCGGAGCCATATAGGAGCCCGACCCGGCAACCCGCGTGGCCTCGGACCCGGCTGCCGCCTGCGACTCCATCACTGTGGCGATTCCAAAGTCGATGATTTTCACCAGCTCCTCGCCGTCCCCCAAATCTTGCAGCATGACGTTTTCCGGCTTCAGGTCGCGATGATAAACGCCGCGGTCATGAGCGGCGGTGAGCGCATGGCCGATCCCTCGCACGATCTGCGCGATGCGCGGGAGGGGAACCTGCTGGCTCTTCATCACGTCCCGCAGCGTCAGCCCATCCACGTATTGCATCACCAGAAAGGGTTTCCCGTCCGGCATTTCCCCGGCGTCCAGCACGCCCACAATTCCCGGATGGTCGATGCGGGAGAGGGCTTCTCTTTCCTGGCGGAATTTCTTGGTGAACCAGGCGCTGTCGGCCGATTGTTTTTCGAGCAGGACCTTAATCACCACCAGCCGGGAGTGCAGTTGCTCGTCCTTCGCCAGATAGACTATGCCAAACCCCCCGCGCCCCAGTTCCCGCTCAATTCGGTAGCGATCCTTGATCTTGACTCCGGCGTAGGGCAGCTCTTGCGCCAGGGGGGCGGTATTCACAACCTGGGTGGCCTCGGCGGCTGGGTCGGCGGCAACAGTGAGTTCCTGGTCGCTGGTGGTTTTCTGGTCTGGCTGGCCATCTGTCGGCATAAAGAACTCCGGCGGTGAACGGCTCTGAATCGACGGCGAAGCCTTCCCCACCCTGGGGGGATATCTACTGATAATAAATCTCTTCAGCGAGCTTGACAAGAGGGACATTCGCGATCTTCTTTTCGGCGGTGCTCTTTACAGCACGCCGCCGGTCTGCTATTTTGCAGCCTTAGTTCTCGCATCTTGGGTTGTAGTGGTTGAGGACTGTTTAAAGATGCCACGGTGGCAGATGCATTTATCCGCGCTGATCATGCTACCTCGCCTTAAAATCGCCGGCGGCAACCTCCTGTGCCGGGCGGTTATTGTCGGACTGGCAGCGCTCCTTTTTCTGGCTGTTCCTTCCTTGTCCCGCGCCCAGGGTGTCATTTCCACTGTGGCGGGCACTACCTGGAGCTTTTCCGGCGACGGGGGCCCGGCCACGGATGCGCCCTTGGGCTTTCTGCGTGGAGTGGCGGTGGATGCGGCAGGGAACGTCTTCGCGGCCGATAGCGACAATCACCTGGTCGTGAAGATTTCCCCTGCCGGTGTTCTCACCGTGGTGGCGGGAAACGGATTCGCCGGCTATTCCGGCGATGGCGGCCCGGCCACCAGCGCTTCTTTATTTTCACCGTTTGACGTTGCAGTGGATTCAGCCGGCAATTTATTTATTGCCGACCGGGACAATCACCTCATTCGCAAAGTCGGCGCCGATGGGATGATCACTACAGTAGCCGGCGTTGGATTGCCGGACTTTTTCGGCGATGACGGTCCGGCCCTATTTGCCGCGCTGGATGGCCCCACCGGTGTGGCGGTGGATGCGGCCGGCAACATTTATATCGCTGACCGGAACAATAACCTTGTCCGCAAAGTCGGCGCCGATGGAATCATCACCACTGTGGTGGGCAACGGGGATTTCTCCTTTGCGGGAGACGGCGGCCTAGCCACCGACGCCGCGCTCGATCCCCAAGGCGTGGCGGTCGATGCGGCCGGCAACCTGTATGTTGCCGACAACGTCAACGCGCGCATCCGCAAGATCGATACCAGCAGCGGGATCATTACCACCGTAGCCGGCACGGGCGAAAAAGGGTTTTCGGGCGATGACGGTCCCGCTACCAGCGCCATGCTGAATATTCCAAACGATGTGGCGGTGGATGGGGCCGGAAACCTTTTTATTGCCGACCTCTTAAACGACCGCATCCGCAAGGTGGACTTGAATGGAATTATTACCACCGTAGCGGGCAACGGAGTGGATTCGTTTGCAGGGGATGGCGGACCGGCTACAGCGGCCTCGTTGAACGAGCCCGACGATATGGCGGTAGATGCCGCCGGCAACCTCTACATCGCGGACACCATCAACAGCCGCATCCGTAAGGTTGCCTCTGCGGACGGAACGATTGCCACGCTGGCAGGCAACAACGAGTTCAAATTTGCCGGGGACGGGGGGCCGGGCACCCTGGCCGCGCTCGATCTTCCCCAGGGCATCGCGGTGGATGCCGCCGGCAACCTGTTTATTGCCGACCAGGAAAACCACCGCATCCGCAAGCTCAGCCCGGACGGGACCATCACCACCGTGGTCGGCAATGGAGTATTCAGTTTTTCCGGGGACGGCGGACAGGCCGTTGACGCCTCCTTGGGCCGTCCCATTGATGTGGCAGTGGATGCGGCCGGCAACCTCTACATCGCCGAAAAATTCAACAACCGAGTCCGAAAGGTAAATACCACCGGGATCATCACTACTGTGGCTGGGGATGGGAGCTTCGGCTTTTCCGGCGACGGGGGACAGGCCATCAACGCCTCGCTGGATACACCTCTGGCCGTGGCGGTGGATGGAAGCGGCAACCTGTACATCTCCGACAACGGGAACAATCGCGTCCGCATGGTTGACGCGAATGGCATTATCACAACTGTGGCGGGCAACGGGGATTTTTTCCTCATCTTTGATGATCCCGTGCCGGCAACCAGCTCCGAGGTGGATCCCTTGGGCTTGGCAATAGATGCGGCCGGAAACCTGTATATTGCAGACAACTTCAACGAACTCGTCCGCAAGGTGGACACCGGCGGGATTATCAGCACTGTGGCCGGCGACGGGTTCTTTGGCTTCTCCGGCGACGGCGGTCCGGCCACCAGCGCATCGCTAAATGAGCCCACGGATGTGGCGGTGGATGCTGCCGGAAACCTGTATATTACAGACAACTTCAACGAGCGCGTCCGCATGGTCGACACCGACGGGATCATCAGCACTGTGGCCGGCGACGGGTTCTCCGGCTTTTTTGGGGACGGCGGTTCGGCAACCAGCGCTTCGCTAGCCAGCCCCACGGGTGTGGCGGTGGATGGGGCCGGGAACCTTTATATCGCCGGTTCTGAGAGCGACCGCATTCGCAAGGTATCGGTCGCTGCGCCTGCCTTTTCGGTTTCCCCGGCGCAGTTCAGCTTTTCTGCGCCGGCTGGCGCGCCGGTGGGTGCGGCGCAGCAACTGGCCGTAGGCAGCAGCTTGACAGGGCTGGCGTGGAGCGCGCAGGCAGCGACGCAAAGCGGCGGCAATTGGCTGCTGCTATCGCCCTCGTTGGGCGCAGCGCCCGGCAGCATCGACGTAAGCGTGGATGCCGGAAGCCTGGCAACGGGGAGCTACACGGGCACGGTGACGGTAACAGCGCCGGGGGCTTCTCCCTCGACGCAAGTTGTGGCAGTGGATCTGACGGTGACGGCGGCAGCGGCGGCGGAACTGGCCGTGGAGCCTGTGGCGATGACGTTTGAAGCTGCTTCCGGGTTCGGCAACCCCCCGGCGCAGGAGTTGCGCATCGGTAATGCGGGCGGGGGCACGCTCAATTGGACGGCGCAGGCCGCGACGGTCGCGGGCGGCAGTTGGCTGAGCGTGTCGCCGGTATCGGGGACGGCCTCGGCCATCTCACCGGCTATGGTAGAGATCAGCGCCAACGTGGCGGGGCTGGCAGCGCCGGCGGTCTATTCGGGCTCGATCGTGGTGGAGGGGGGAAGCAGCGGGACAAAGACGGTGGCGGTGACATTGCTGCTGACCCAGGCGACGCAGACGATCCAGCTCAGCCAGAGCGGGCTGCTGTTTACAGGGGTGGAAGGCGGGGGAGTGGCGCCGGTGCAAACCTTCGGGATTGCGAACGCGGAACAGGGCACGATGAGCTGGACGGCGCAAGCGACGACGGTCTCGGGAGGCGGCTGGCTGACGGTGACGCCGGCCAGTGGAACCAGCGTGGCGGGGACGGCGGAGGTGCCGCGCGTGGAGGTAACAGCGAACGCCGGCGGGCTGAGCGCGGGGCAGTACGGCGGGCTGATTCAGATCGACGCGCCGGGAGCGAGCAACTCGCCGCAGTTTGTGAGCGTGACGCTGAACGTGCTGGCGGCGGGAACCAATCCGGGGATTCAGGTGCGGCCGAGGGGCTTGATCTTCGTGCGGGAGGCGGGGACCTCCTCGCCGGGCTCGCAAACGGTGCAGGTGGCGACGGCGGCTCCGGGCAGCCTGGAAGTGGTGGCGATTCCGGGAACCTTCCAGGGTGGGAACTGGCTGGAGGCGGTGCCGAGGAACGTGACGTTCTCGGCGGGGGAACCGAGGACGATCACGGTGCAACCGAAACTGGGCACGCTGGCTGCTGGAGAATACTTCGGGGCGCTGACGCTGCTGTTCAGCGACCGGACGTCGCAGACGGTGAACGTGCTGTTTGTGGTGACACCGGCCGTAAGCCCGGCATCGGCGACGGTATCGAGCGTGGAACCGTTGCGCTCGCCCGGCGGTGCGGCGCAGCAGCATTGCGTAGCGCAGAAGCTGTTTACCACAGGCCGGAGTTTGGGAAGCAATTTTGCCTCGCCGGTGGCGTGGCCGAGCCGGATCGAGGCGCAGGTAAAGGATGACTGCGACAACCTGGTGTCGGATGCGGTGGTGGTCGTCAGTTTCTCCAACGGCGACCCGCCGCTGGCGCTGCTTCCCCTGGGCCGGGGGATCTATGAAGGCACGTGGAGGCCGGTGCAAAGCGGCGCGGTGCGGATCACGGTGAGGGCCGAGCGGACGGCTCTGACGGCGGCGGAGGCGGTGCTGGACGGTCAGGTGACGGACAATCCGGCAGCGCCGGCGTTGTTTGCGGGTGGGATCGTGAACGCGGCGAGTTTTGCTCCGAACGAAGCGCTGGCGCCGGGCAGCATCGTCTCGGTGTTTGGGCGAAACTTGGCCGAGGGGCTGAACCTGGCCACGGAGTTGCCGCTGAGCAGGAGGCTGGGCGGGGCGACGCTGGTGGTGGGCGGGATCGAGCAACCGCTGTTTTTCTCGAGCGAGGGACAGATCAACGCGCAACTGCCGTTTGATCTGCAGCCGAACAGCCGTCCGCAGGTGGTGGTGCGGACGCAGCGGGGAAGCGGGGCGGAAGTGATCGGGGTGCCGGAGCCGATCACGATTGCGGCGGCTAGGCCGGGGATCTTTGCGCTGAATGCCGCGGGCACGGGCCAGGGGGCCATACTGATTGCGGCAACGGGAGAGGTGGCGGCGGCGAGCGGAAGCATTCCCGGGCGGGCGGCGCGGCCCGCCAACAGCGGAGATTTCCTTTCGATCTTCTGCACCGGACTGGGGGCGGTCACGAACCCGCCGGCGAGCGGAGCCCCGGCGGCAGGCGATCCGCTGTCGATAACGATGGCGACCCCAAGCGTAACGATAGACGGGGTGCCGGCGAGGGTGACGTTCTCCGGGCTGGCGCCGGGCTTTGTAGGGCTCTATCAGGTGAACGTGGAGGTTCCCCAGGAAGTCTCCCCCGGCGCGGCGGTCCCCCTGATGCTCACCATCAGCGGCGTCCCCTCCAACACCGTGACCATTGCGGTCGAGTAGCGCGTGACCACCGCATTAACAACCACCATAGCATCCAACAGCCTCACCACTCTTTTTAGGCGAAGCCTTGCCTCGCTATTGTGGATAGCGAAAGACTACCTGTAATTCCTCTCTCCAATTTTCATTGAGTCCGACGCAAACGGTTTCGACGGAAGGGGAGAAGTAGCGGAGAATGGTTTCACAGGCGGAATGAAACTGCAGAGCGGGGCTCACCAACAGCAAAAGCGGAGGTTGCAAACTGACTCCCCGGACGCGGAAGGCTCCCCGGCGCTCAAATTCTCCGCGCTGCAAATGCCGGCAAACTCTCATCCAGTAATCCAGCGCCTGCAAAGGCAGATGGATGTCCTCAGAAGCTTTCAGTTCCACCACAACCAGACGCCCCTTCGAATTCACCGCAAGCAAATCAATCAACCCGCGCTCGGTTCCGGAAGCAGCGGGCACCTGCGCATAGGTTTCGACCGGTGTGAGATCATGCCCCAGGATGGCGATTTGCTGCGCCAGCAGGCTTTGCATCCACCTCTCTGGCTGGAGCCGGAAGAAGGGATGCAGAAGGTCTTCCGGTCGGCCTTGGCGATAGCGGAGGATTTTTGCCACCAGCGCCTGTAATTCGTTCCATGTGCGTTCCTCCAGCACAGTTTCCGAGCGGCCCACCCCAAAGACCATCCCTGCTGGCGTTGATCTGGCAAAGGGGAGTCCTCGCACAGCCAGCACGCAGTGGCCGTCACGGCCGAGTCGTTCCTCAATTGCCGGGCTCAAAGCTTTGATTTGTTCGGTCCACCTGTCAAAGGCGTGCGGGAGTGGCGGCCGTTCCGCCGCCACCCGGAGGCTGGTCGTCAAATTACCCACGTCAGCCGGATCGCAGCGGCGGACCTCCTCTGCGGTTTCATAAACCTCCCATCGGGCCAGTTTGGAGTCCATCCATGCCAATCGTTCCAGTGTTGTCTGGGCTCTTTCGGACGGCACAAAAATTTTTAGTCCTTCTATCACGAGGGCCGATTTTTGTTGCCGCAGCCAATCGAGCCAAATGAGCCCGTAGGTCAAGATTCCCTCTGCGGCGGAAGAGTCTTCCTGTTCTCCCGCGCCGATTACCGCCCAGGCCTGCTGCCCTCGCGTGAGGAGCCCGCGGGTATAGCGGCCAGAGAAGGAATGTTCCAGGTCTGTCTCGGAAGTAAGCTGTGCGATCTTCCAAAGAGGGAAAAGCTGGGCCAAGAATCGCCGAAGCCTTTGGGCATAACGGGTGCGTTCACTCCGCCGGTCCAGTTGTGCCGGCCCCGCGCGCGATTCGGCAAGAATCAGAGTGCCGGGCGGTCCCTTTCCGAACTTCTGAAACTGAAGCTCCATGCGGCCGGCAGTTTCCTTCTTGATGCTGGTGATTTGCCGAACGAGGTTGGTTTGATCGTTCCAAACGTGGCACAGCAGTTTGTTGTACTCCGTAGTGAGCGAATAGTGACTTGCGGAGAGATCGACCACCTCGCGACCGGGATCGGTCAGGACAGGGTGGTGCAGTGCCAGCAGAAACAGTTCGATCTTTTCCTTTAGGGCTTCCAGTGAACCGCTCGGCTGCATGGGGGGTAATTATAACTCTCCCAGCCACCGTTTTGGTTTTTGGCGATTGGCCTGCGCGCGGGATGGATCGGGATGTCCTTTATTTCATGGAGTTGAATTTTGAGGACTCCAATGCTAACATCGCAATCAGCGAAGCTTTGAGGAGGTTCGATGGACAACAACGGAGGAGCGAATTTTTTTTACTTTCTCACCGGCGTGGGTATCGGGGCCCTGATTGGGGTATTATTTGCCCCGAGCTCAGGTGAGCGAACCAGGGAAGTGATTGCCAGCAAAGCGGAGGAAGGCCGCGACTATGTGGTGCGGAAGAGCCGCGAGGTGCGGGAGCAAGCGACCGGGTACGTCGAGCGCGGGAAAGAAGCGCTGACCGAGCAGCGCGATCACTTGGCCGCCGCCGTCGATGCAGGCAAACAGGCATATCGCAGCGAAGCCCCGCCCAGAAACGCTCCGGAGCAGGGAAGCCCGGCATAGGGTGCATGCGGATTACAGAGGGGAGCGGTTCTGTGAAGGAAGCAAGAGGCCGCCTTTTGCTCTAAAGAGAGGACTATTCGTATGAATATCGCAATGGAGGAAGTGCTTCCGGTTCTGACGATCGTCATAGCCGTCGCGCTGCTGGTTCAAATGGGAATTCTGGTGGCGTTGCTGGTGGCCCTTCGGAACTGGTCCAAGCGCACGGAAGCTTTTGTGGATCGGGTGGACCGCAACATCGAGCCCGTGCTGCAGGCAACGCGCGAGCTGGTGACCGACGGCAAGGAGAAGCTCAACGCGATATCCACCAACTTGGCCGAGATCAGCGACCTGACCAAGAACCAAATCGCCCGGCTGGACGGAATCGTGACGGATGCTTCCGACCGGGCCCGTCTGCAGCTCGCCCGCCTGGATCAGCTGGCCTCCGACACGGTGAGCCGCATGGAGGAGACCACGCAGGTGATCCAGCGCAGCATCCTGACGCCGGTCCGGGAAATATCGGCCGTATTGGCGGGAGTGCGCAGCGCACTGGATTTTCTCTTCCGCCGCGACAAAGTGGGTGTAGAGCGAGCGACACAGGACGAAGAGCTTTTCATTTAACTGTCTTTCGGGTAACTGTCTTTCGGCCATCTGATTTTCAGGCGACTCCCAAAAAAAGAAAGCCTGCTTCCCGGCGGGTCCGCCAGGCAATTTTTCCCTTCGGGTTGAAAAAGGCGGATTGAAAAAGTGTCACCAAGGGCTGCCGACTTTCCCGCCGATTCTCCCATAGGGGAATCCCTTAGCCTCTGTTCCCGGGGAGAAGACTGTGCCATTCTGTTTGCAAAAAACCCGGTCCCGGGACAAGTCAAAACCCGCCTGTCACCTCATCTAACCCCTGAACAAGCCTGCCGGCTCCACTGCGCTTCCACCAGCGACGTGGCGGAGTTGTTGTCCCATGCGCTGCCTCAAGCTCGGAAGTGGATTTTCTGGAGTGAGCGTCCGCCGGTGGAAAAGGACAAGGGTGGCGAGGTTCGGGTGCCTGCCGAATTCCGCTGCGGGGTCCAGGAAGGCGGGAATTTAGGAGAGCGGATGGGCGCCGCGTTTGCCCGCGCCTTTGCCTCCGGGGCGCGAGGCGTGGTGCTGTTCGGCAGCGACAGCCCGACGCTGCCCGCCGCCACCGTGCAGCGGGCCTTTGCAGCCTTGTCGGATTGTGATCTCGTCCTGGGTCCCACCGAAGACGGAGGTTACTATCTAATCGGGTGCCGCCGTTTCGATGAGCAATTGTTCCGGAAGGTCGAATGGAGCACACGGCGCACCTACGAGCAAACCGTGGCCAATGCGCAGCGGCTCGATTACCGGGTCCGGGCGCTCGAAAGCTGGTTTGACCTGGATCAATGGGGCGATGTGGAGCGGCTGATCGCTGACGCGCGGCGGGGCCATTCGCTGCCCGCCCACATGGCGGCTTTCCTGAAGCAACTGGAGACCGAAGGCGCTCCGGCGCGGCCGTGTTGACGCTCTCTCCGTTCACCGTTTTTCGCAGACGGCAAATCCGTCCCGCACGGGCAGGATCGTGGTAAACAGGTCCGGCGAGGAGTAGATCAGCCGGTTGAACTCTGCGATGCCCCGCGTGGCGTCATCGCCGGGCGGCTCGGTGACGCGCCCGCTCCACAGCACATTGTCCGCCAGGAACAACCCGCCGCTGCGAATCCGCGGCACCGCCTTGTGGAATACCTGGGGGTAGTCCTGCTTGTCCACGTCGTTAAAAATAATATCGAAGATGCCCGGAGTCTGGTCCAGCAGCTCTAGCGCGTCCCCCTGCAAAATCCGAATCTTGTCCTGAACTCCGGCGCGCCGGAAAAACTGCTTGGCCTGTTCCGCATTGGCCGGGTCACTGTCGGTGTAGTAGACAATAGCGCCCGGCCGAACAGCACGGGCGATCCAGATGGTCGAGTATCCGATGGCCGAGCCCATCTCAAAGACCCTCTTGGCCCCTGTGAGCCGGACCAACTGATGCAGGATGCGGCCCAGCACGGGTCCGATGATGGGAATGCGGCGCGCTAGCGCCAGCGCCTCCATCTCCTCGAGCACCGGGTCACGGGCTGGCAATAACTCCTGCAAATATCGGTTCACGGCCGGGTCTGTAATATCCATATGCGCCACCTGGAAGCGAATTCGTTTGCTTTCGTCTTACCATTTACCATACAGCCGGGGTGGAGCGGAAAATTACATGGGACGCTGCGAAACAATGAACTAGAAGAACTCAGGCACGGTTGCGTTCCATGCTGGAATCCGGAACTTCGACCGTAACCTCGCTGCGTGCCGCCTTGCTCAAGACCACGGCGCGGCAGGCGAGACGGGAGTGCAGCGAGAGGTTGCTGGTCCTGTATAGGCGGTCTTCCTCGTCCTTCTCCATCGGGGACAAGCAGTCGTCCCCGTTCTTTACGATCACGTGGCAGGTGATGCAGGCGCAGATGCCTCCGCAGGAGTGTCTGAGATCGATCCCGTAGTTCAGGGCGATATCGAGAATGGATTCCGCTTTGCCCTCGTTTTGGTAAGCCAGAGCGCCGGCTTCATACTCGACGGTGGTGTTGGAAGGCTGGAAGATTATCTTAGGCATAGTTGGGGGCATAGTTGGGGGCATAGTAGAGAGCATAGCCGGAGCGCATCAGGACGATATCTTCCGCATCCGCATCTTCCTCTTCCGCAGACTTTCCTCACCGCGTTTTCCGTCCGCTAAATCATCCTCCCGTCCGCTTTCCGGAGCCGCTCCCGTGGTAGAGGGGAGAAAGTTCCCGCAGGCGATTCACCGCCTCCACCACCCGGTCCTTCACATAGTCCACCTCTTCCTCCGTATTGAACCGGCCCAACCCAAAGCGGATGGAGGACTGGATCAGCTCCTCGCTGATCCCTAGCGCCTTCAGGACGTGGCTCGGCTCCACGGCCGCCGACGTGCAGGCCGAGCCGGTGGAGAGGGCGACGTCATGGACGCCCATCAGCAGGGATTCGGCCTCCACGCAGGCAAAGCTCAGGTTCAGGTTGTGAGGCAGCCGCTTGGTTTCGTCTCCGTTGAGATAGACCTCATCGAGCCCCGCCAGAATGCCGTTCTTCAGCCGGTCTCGCAGCTTTCGCAAACGCTCTGACTCGGCGTCCATCTGCCCGGCGCAAATCCGGCAGGCCTCGCCCAGGCCCACAATGCCCGGCACGTTCAGGGTGCCGGAGCGCATGCCGCGCTCGTGGCCGCCGCCCTCGATCATCGGCGGCAACGCCACACGGGGGTTTTTCCGCCGGATGTAGAGCCCCCCGATTCCCTTCGGCCCATACATCTTGTGGGCGGTAAACGACAGCAGGTCAATGTTCATCTTCTCTACGTCCACCGGCACATGGCCCACGGCTTGCGTGGCATCCGTGTGGAACAGGACTCCGTTTTCCCGAGCCAGGCGGCCGATCTCCGCCACGGGATGAATCGTGCCGATTTCATTGTTGGCGAACATGACGGTGATCAAGACGGTCTGTGCGCTGATTGCCCGGCGCACATCGTCCGGGTCCACCAGCCCGTTGCGGTCCACCGGCAAGTAAGTGACACGGCAGCCGGAGCGTTCCAGCCGCTTGCAAGTGTCGAGCACCGCATTGTGTTCGGTGGCAACCGTGATGATGTGATTGCCGCGCTCATGGTGCAGCTCCGCCACTCCCCGGATGGCCAGATTGTCGGACTCGGTGGCGCCGGAAGTGAAAATGATCTCTTTGGGGCGGGCGCCGATCAGTTGAGCCGCTTGTTTCCGGGCCAGCTCGACCGCCGCTTCCGCCTCCCATCCGAAGGAGTGCTTGCGGCTGGCTGCGTTGCCGAATTTCTGAAGGAAATAAGGCGTCATGGCCTCAAAGACCCGAGGGTCCACGGGGGTCGTGGCGTGATGGTCCATATAGATCGGCAGCTTCATCCGAGCACGTGCTCCTAGGGACGATCCTTTAGTTGGGGAGACTCACGGTGAAGCGGGCCTTGGCGCGCCCGTTCCGGACTCCTCATCTCCATCTCGTTGATCTTCCATGTAAATAGCCGCCACAACCGGCGCGTGTAGAGAAAGCCGGCGGTGCAGAGCAAAATAAAAAGTGTCAGCGGAAAGGCGCAGGCACGCAGCAGGGTGTGGGAAACGTCATCCAGGTTTTCACCCCACCGGATGCCGAGGAAGCGGCGCAGAGCCTGCCGGCTTCCCCAGTCCAGCCAGAAGAAGTCAGCGTTCTCGTTGACTACCAAAACCTTGGCAGGGAGCAGCAGCATGCCCAGCATCTTCCAGCGCCACAGAATGGGCTCCCCCGTGCACAGAATCACCAGGACTTCCCATTTTTTTCTGCGGAACGAATACAGCAAGCGCAACTTGCTCCAGCCGGAAGGGTAATCCGTAACTCGGTATACGCTGGCAAACGCGCCGGGCGGCGGAGCCGGATGACAGGTGCACAGATGATACCGCGCGTTGGGAAAGAGTTTGAGAATGCTCTCCAGGGCGCGCCGTTGCACATCCGGCGAACCGCTCTCGATCAGGAGGATGTCTGCGGCTTGTGGCACCTTCCGTCTAAAAAAATACTTCATCGCTGGCCGAGACCGGTCCCTTTCCGTTTTTCTCAGTAATAGTCGGAGCAAGACAGAAAATAGCCGCAGCGGAGGCAAGCCAGCTTGCATTGCCGTCCGGTTAGCTTTGCGGAGCAATTGGGGCAGTATTCCAGAGGCACGCCGGCTGATTCCCGGCTCCTCAGCCGCCGAGCGTGTCCCACACCTTCGGGCCGGGCCATTTGTAGGGTCTCCCTCACGCTGGGAGATGGCTTCTTTCCTGCATCCATCATCGGAAGAATTATAAACGCTCCACCGGGAAGGCTTCAATCGAGTTCGTACGGGAACTGACGTCTTCCAAGCGCTGTTGTTATTGCGCACCTTGCCGCCAGACGCCGGGTTACTCGCTAGAGGTCGGGTTCGGCCTTCTGCGGCCCCGGCAGAGGGGCTTCCGGGCGGAGGTAGTATTTCGTCAGCCCTTCCTGCAAGAGCTGGAGAGCCGTTTCGGGGTCGTCGGCAAACTGAAACAGATCCATGTCGCTTGCGCTGATGGTCCCGTGACGAACCAGAGCCTCAAAGTTGATTACCTCTTTCCAGAACTCGGTGCCGTAGAGCAGAATGATGAGCCTCTTGTTCATCTTCTGAGTTTGGACAAGCGTCAGGACCTCCATCATCTCATCCAGCGTTCCGAATCCGCCGGGGAAAAAGACCACGGCTTTGGCCAGGTAGGCAAACCAGAATTTGCGCATGAAGAAGTAATGGAATTGGAAGGAAAGCTCCGGGGTGATGTAGGGATTGGGGTACTGCTCAAAGGGCAATCCGATGTTCAAGCCGACCGTCTTTCCGTTTGCATCCTGTGCTCCCCGGTTTCCGGCCTCCATGATTCCCGGTCCTCCGCCGGTGCAGACGACAAAGCGGCGGTTGGGGTCCTTCAGCTGGTCGGACCACTCGGTAACCATCCGCGCCAGAGTCCGCGCCTCGCGATAGTAGCGGCCGAGAGAGTCTTTCTCCTCAATGCGGGCGGAGCCGAAGAAAACGACCGTGTCCCGAATTCTCTCCCGGCGAAAGTGGGAGAAGGGCTCCAAAAATTCCGAAAGAATTCGCAACGCCCGCGCGTCGGGACTATCTAGGAATCGCTCGTTCTTGTAAGCCACTGGCCGGTGATGGCCAGGCGGCGGTTGCTCAATCATGACGATGCTCCCTGAATTTGGCCCGAAAGGAAAATGCGGGCCGGGGAAATTCCTCTTCCAGGCGAGAAGAGGATTTAGCTGGAAACCATGGGGGACTTGCCCGTGGCAGACGAAACCCGGAGCTTGTCCCCTCCGGCTCTGCGGCGTGAATGACAATCGGCAGCGGGACGGAGTTGCCGTCCTTGTCTCGCACGTCCACGGCTTCGGAGGAAAGAGGCGTGATCTTCATGGTCCGATCCTCGATTTCGACCAGCAGGAAATGGGATTGCGGCGCCCAGCCGGCGATATTTGCATCTTGCATTTTGCCGCGGATATCCTTGCGGCGCAACATGCCTCCCGCGCCGGTGATCACGTAACGGACATTGCCCGTCTTTTCATTCCGCTCACTGAACTGAAAATTATGCTCGTGGCCGTTGAATACCACCTGCACGCCGCTTTGGCGAGATAAATCGACCAGAGGGCGCAGGGAATGGAGACTTACTCCGTGCCCCGGCCCTGCATTGAACGGCGGGTGATGGTAGTAGGCAATCTTCCAGGGCGCTTTGGCAGCCGCCAGTGCTTGCCGCAGCCATTGCATTTGACTGCCAGGGTTGGATCGGTGCAATGCTTTCTCGGTTGTGTCGAGGGCGAAAAACTCGGCCAACCCTCCAAAAGAAAATGTGTAGTAGCGGGCCGGCCCCGGGGCGGGGAAGAAAAAGTTGTCCAGATATGCGCCCAGATCACCAGTGGATTCCGATCCCTTGCTGTCGTGATTTCCGAGCGTCGGGTAAAAGGGAATGCTTTTCAAAAGGGGTTCGTACGGCTGGAAGAATTTCGATTCCCAATGGCTGTCTTTGTTGCCGCTTTTGGTTGGGATAAAACCCAGTATCCGGTCGGCATAGATATTGTCGCCGGTCGTTAAGACGAAGCGAACCGGATTGTCGGAGCGGCTTCGCTGCTCGAACTCCCGCCACATCGCCTCTGCAACTTCATATTGCGGGGGCTTGCCCGTGCCGTAGTCGCCGATCACAAAAAAAGCCAGCTTGCGGGATTTGTCCGGGTAGGTTCGCACCGTGCCGCCGCCGATCCTTTGATTTCCGAGCGGCATTTCATGCAGCGTAACTTCATATGGATACTCGGTGTCTGGCCGGAGGCCGTCCACGACAACCCAGTTCCGCTCAGAGGCTATTTGCCGATCCCCTAGTTTCACGGTGACTTTTCCGAGAGAGCGGGAGCTTCGTCCAATCGTGTTGCCACTGCCTTCCGTTGTTCCCCAGGCAAGCAGCACGGAATCGGTTTCGATCCGCCCTACGTAGGTGTATATCTTCTGCGCCTGGGCCGCAAAGGGAAACAGAAGGAGGAAGCAGAGCGTCCACAACGATCCAGCGCGGTTCACGCGAACAGGGTTCAAGGCAACGCTCCTACCAAGTGCGGTCCATTCCCACCACCTCCACGCGGTCCGGCCTCTTGCCCGGCTTCTTGCGAAGATAGACGGTGATCGTCTTTTTGGGGTCGCCGCCATGAATGTCGGCAGCGAAGTATTCCCCTGCGGCTGATTCCAGGAGTTGGCTCGGCAAGCGAAAGGTTGTTTCTCCGGGGAGCGGAGATTTTTTCTCCGTATCATTGTTGAATCGCGACCACTGGACTACATAGTCCCGCGCAGGGGCCAGACGGTGCTTGACGGCCAAGTTCTCAAAGACTATCTGGTCCTCTTGCACGGCAAAGCGGTCCAGCGGCAGCATTTTGGCGAGGAAAGCCTTGCCGATTTTGTCGCGGCGCTCGATCAAACGATCGGCGATCCATTTCTCGGCCTCCGGGTTGCTGTATTGCCCCGTTTTTACGATGGCGCGAATCTGCGGGTCGGTGAAAGCCATGACCTGCTTGGCGGCCCAGAAGGCATCGTCCGGGAGGCGGTTGGAAAACGCCGGATTGGGATATTCGGGCACCCAACCCTCCGCGTCAAACTTCTCCGATTCGAAACGCCCCACGGAGGGAAGATCAGGAAACTTGGCCCTGGCCCATCGGGGCACAATCAGACCAAAGGTGAAGAACTGGATGGCAGCAGGCTTCCACGCGAACATATATTCGTGGCCGGACCTCGGAGTGTTCGGACCGTTGCTGGCGCTTCCCAGGGTGGAGCCAAAGTCGATCAGATGATGCTTGACAAAAAAAACGCCGTTTTCCCGCACCAGCATATCGAGCGTATTAATGGACCGGGAATCATCGTGGCCGAGCCAGGCGCAAAAGACACTGAGCCCGCGCAGGTCACGCCGGTGCTCGTGAGGAACAATATCGTTCGGGTCGTCCTTTCTCGTGCCGTGATACCGGAACGGACCCACGGGTGTGCCTTCGAGATAAAAGCTTGCCACCCCCCGGTATTCCCCCGCTTCGTTGCGGGGAACTTTGAGAAGAATTTCCGTGACGTCCCGCTCCGTCATCTCCCTTTCATTGCCCACCGGGTCACGGAGCAGCACCCCCTCGCCCAGCACGAGTTGCTCCCGGTTGAAAAACACCAGGTAGTTCTCCGGCACAGGGTATCCCAAGGCATAGAAAAACTTCGACGCGATCATGTCGGCTGCCGTAGCGATTTCCGGATAGTCCAGCGGGTCGAACTTCAGAATGTACCGGAGGCCGCGGGAATCGAGGATCGTAAAGCCAGGGGTGATTCCTTCCGCCTTGGCGGCAACCACGCGCCAGCGCCCCTCCATGGACGGCGCATTCTCATCGCCGGGACCCCGCACCAGCTCTTCGACCGTCATTGGGTGGTGATAATGACGGTTCGTGTACCAACTGCTGTCAGGCACCTCTCCCAGGGTGTTGACCGCCTGCGCCGGAATCAGCTTGGTTTTTGTGTGCCGTTCTCCTGGATGGGACAGGGTGTTGTAAAAAAAATCGTAGTAGTCGCTCAACTTGCGGCTCAACACATTCTCGACGTTCATCGGGGGCGGCACTTTTGTGATGGGATCGTCCTCGTAAAACTTTTGCGCGCTGAGGTTCAGTGGCAGCAGCAGCAAAAGAAGTGTGCTTCTCAGGAATTGGCCGCTTAGAAGAGATTGCGAAGTAATGCGGTCTCCGTTCATTAAGAAATTGACTCTGCACATAGGCCTACCAAGTGCGATCAATCCCGACCACTTCCACACGATCGGGCTTTTTGCGAAGATAAACCGTTACCGTTTTTTTTGGGTCGCTGCCATGAATCTCGGCGGCGAAATAATCGCCAGGCGCTAATTCCAGAAGTTGTTTTGGCAGGCGAAAGGTTGTTTCGCCTGCAATTCGCGTCTTTCGTTCCGTATCATTATCGAACCGCGACCAGTGGACAGCGTAATTCCTCGAGGAAATCAGACGGTGCTTGACGGCAAGGTCTTCAAACTTCAGTAGATCGCCCGTGACCTGAAAGTGATCCAGAGGCAAGACCTTTTGAAAGTACGTCCTCCCGATCTTGTCTCTACGGGCAATGAGGTGGGATGTGAGCCCATCCTCGGCAGCCGGGTCACTGTAGTCGGCCGTCCGGACAAGGGCCCGAATCTGCCCGTCCGTAAAAGCCATCACCTGCTTGGCTGCCCAGAACGTGTCGCCGGGCAGCCGGTTTTCAAAAGCGGGAATCGGGTAGTTGGTCTTCCATCTTTCTGGCTCGAAAAGCTGCGATTCGAAGTTACCCACCGACGAGAGCCTGGGATAGTGCGCCCTGGCCCAGCGCGGCACATAGAAGCCGAGGGTGAAAGCCTGTAGGGTGGCCGCCTTCCAGGCAAATAGATACTCATTGCCCGCCCGAGGACTTTTCGCCGTGAAACTGTCGCTGCCCAGGCTCGCGCCAAAATCGATCAGATAGTGCTTGATATAGCGGACCCCGTTCTCTTCCACTAATGTGTCGAGCGAGTTGAGCGACTTTGCGTCATTATGGCCCAGCCAGGCAAAGAAAACAAACAGGCCTCGCAGGTCGCGGCGATGCTCGTGCGGCACTATATCGTTCGGATCGTCACTTCGCGTGCCGTAGTAGCGGAAAGGTCCCAGGATCTTGCCGCTCAGATACAGGCTGGCCACCGCACGGTATCCCTTATCAGTGTCGCGCGGCACACGCAGAAGAATTTCCCCGATATCCCGGTCGTTCATCTTCCGGTGTTTGCCGTCCGCATCCGTGAGGGTAGCATCGGGCGCCACTACAAGCTGTTGCCGCTTGAAATACACGACGTAGTTCTCCGGCACATGATAGCCAAGAGCATAAAAGAATTTGGAGGCCATGACATCCGCCGCGGACGCCATTTCGGGATAGGTAAGGGGATCGAACTTCAGAATATACCGGCGGCCACGCGCATCCTCGATCGTGAATCCCGGCGTCACTCCTTCCGTTTTCGCCGCTACCACCTTCCAGAGTCCTTCTCGGCTGGGCGGGTTTTCGTTTCCCGGACCCCGCACCAGCTCTTCGACCGTCATTGGGTGGTGGTAGTGTCGGTTCGTGTACCAACCGCTGTCGGGAACCTCCCCCAGTGTGTTGATCGCCTGCGCCGGAATGATTTGATTCCTTGTGTGCCGTTCGCCGGGTTCGAATAGTGTGTGATGAAAGAAATCGTAGTAGTCGCTCAGCTTGCGGCTCAACACATTTTCTACGTTCATCGGGGGCGGCACTTTTGTGATGGGATCGTCCTCGTAAAACTTTTGCGCGCTGAGGTTCAGTGGCAGCAGCAAAACTAGCAGTGCGATTCTCACAAATCTGCCGTTCCGAACAATTACTGCCGTCATGATGACATCGTTCCTTAGAAAACTGACTGCGTGCCTGGGGTCCCCACGGAGCCTTCGCTGAAAATGTTATTGAACTTGACCCAAACCTGGAAACCCTCGTGGCTGAAGCCCACATCCAGCCGCAAGAACACGTTGTTGCGTACGTTGAATCGCAACCCGAACCCAACTGATCCTTCCATATCCTTAAAGTTCCATTGAGATCGTTTGGAAAAAACCTTCCCGGCATCCACAAACAGAGCCATATCCAGGCCGCTGAAGGTTTCCCAGCGATATTCGGCGTTGACCACAATCAGGTTGTCATCGTAGAAGCGAAAGGGGCGGAAGCCGCGCAGATCGTCCGATCCCCCCAGGACCGGCTGGAGATAGAAGGGCACTTTCTGGCCCTCATCTGTAAAGGTCAGGATCGATTTCCCGCGCAGAGCGATCACTCTGCGCTTGTTGAAAAAAGGGATGTATTGCTGGAAGTGCAACTCCAGGCGCTCGAAATCGTGCTGGCCAAGCGTCCGGTCAAGGTAACGGCTGTATTGAACGATGTAGTTGCCGCCGCTCCGGGGCCCGCCCGGATTGTCGCGGGTATCGTATTGGGCGAACGCTCCATGGCGCAGGAAGTCGGCCTGCCGGTCGATTCCCGGCGTCTCCGCCGGAGGGAAGACCTGATCTGCGGAGACAAACCTGGAGTCTGTTCCGGGTCCGACATTGAGGAGCGTGTATCCTGCGGTTGCCCCGATTCGCAGGTCACGGGCGGGTTTTACGCCGAAAGTAGCATCGAAAGCTGTGTCCTCCAAGCGGAAGTTGCTTCTGGAATTCTTTTGGGAATCGGGACCCGGCCCGTAGTAATTAATTCCGGGGTAGTTGCGATGAGCCGAGTAGAGGTCCAGAAATAAATGATCGGCGGCGAAGCTGGGCAGGCTGAACTGCAAATCGAACTTCCGGTACCCTTTGAAGGATGACTGGGCTGCGCCGCGAAATATGATTTCGCCGCGTGCCAGGTCGCTCCGCAAGTATTCGGGCCCCAGCGCAAAACCGGAGCCGCTCACCAAGCCGCCCAGCTTCAGGCGGAAGCCCGCGACCCCGGCGCTGATACGTTCCAGCAGCTTGGCATCTTTGAAATGGATAAGAGCCCGTTCGGTCCCGCTCATTTCATCGGGTTCAAGACTTTGGGCTTTTCGAGCGCGGGCGGCCTGGATTTCCCCGGCCCGGGAATCCACCTGCGCCGGCAGAAGCGGGCAAAGCAACAGAAGCGGCGCAATCCAGAACGCAATCTTCAGCACGCGACAAATCCTCTTGGACGTAGATGAGCCCCACATCAGATACACTCTCCAGCTTCTTCGCTTGCTTCCCGGAGCCTGCTTCGCTCATCTAATAAGTATAATATAAGACGATCGAATGCACGTACGGTTACAGGTTTTTGTGCTGGCGCATCCCCTGTTGCATTCTGGAAGGTTTAGGATGGATCCGCCCAAGGACAATATTTTAGATATTCTGTGCAGGCGAGAGTGATGGTCAACCCACTCCAGAACGTCATGGACATCCGCAAGGAGGAACTGCCGCTCTCCTTGCTGATGTTCAGCTATTTTTTCTTGGTCATTACCAGCTTCTGGATCCTGAAACCGATCAAAAAGTCGCTGTTCATCGAATTTTACGATGCCTCGGGATTTGATCTTTTCTCCTGGCACATGCAGGCTTCTCAAGCGGAACTCTTGGCGAAAGTGCTGAACATGGTGGTGGCTTTTGTCGCCGTAGTCGTCTTTACATGGCTGGCGCGGCGGTTTCGCCGCCAGCAGTTGAGCGTGATTTTTACAGGCTTCTTCATGGCCTGCTTTGTCGCCTACACGTTCGTAATCAACACTCCCGGCGATTTCACAGCCTGGACGTTTTACCTTTTCGGGGACCTCTACAGCACGTTGATGGTGGCGACATTTTTCGCGTTTCTGAATGATAGTGTCACCCCCGATAAGGCCAAACGGCTTTATGGTCTGGTCGGCCTCGGCGGAGTGACTGGGGGCGCATTCGGATCCACCTTCGTTGCTGTCTGGGTTGACGATCTCGACACATCCTCCTGGTTGTGGATTTGTTTTGGAATCGCGTTTGCGATTGGAGTTGTAGCGCTGGCAGCCGGCAGGCTTGTGGATCGAAATCCCCCAGTGGAGGAAACGGAAAAACCCACACCGGATACCGCTCCAGAAGGAAAGAGCAATCCGGCGCTGGAAGGAGCCCGCTTGGTAATGCGCTCGCCTTACCTGCTGGCGATACTAGGCATCGTGGGGCTCTATGAAATCGTTTCTACTATTATGGATTTCCAGTTTACGAGTACGATTGCCCATTACCTGGAGCCACCGGAAATCGGCCAGCAATTTTCAAGGATTTTTGCCATTACCAACATCGTTGCGATGCTCGTTCAGATCTTTCTAACCAGCCTTGTCATGACCCGGTTCGGATTGACTGTTGCTCTGTTGGTCCTGCCGCTGGCCGTCCTGGTTGGTTCCGGGGGCTTCCTGGCCGTGCCCATTCTGTGGGTTGGCAGTTTCCTAAACACTGCCGACAATGGCTTCAGCTACTCGATCAACCAGTCCGCGAAGGAGGCACTGTACGTACCTAGGACACGGGATGAAAAGTATAAGGCGAAGGCATTCATCGACATGTTTGTGCAGCGGTTCGCCAAGGCTTTGGCCGTGGGGGTAAGCCTTGGTATCACAGCCATCTTTAGCGACTTTTCCACCATCCGGTGGTTGTCCGTCTTTACCGTTGTCGTTGTCGTGGTATGGATTTATGCGGCCCGTTACGCGGGACGCCACTTCCAGAAAATGACACAGTCGAAGGTCGGTTCCGCAACCGAGGTCGCCGTCTGACCTATATTGACCCGTTTGCCGGGAAATCTCGGGCCGGGCGAAAGTCCTCCAGGCGATTTTACTGTTCTTCCTGCCGGGCGGTTGGCACCTTTTCTCAATCTTTTGCCCTCCGTGCTTTGCCGCGTTGGCGTCGAGCACTTCCGGAAGTAGTTAGGTTAAAAATAACTCGCGACGGGCACGCGGCTGCTTCGGGATACTGGTGCCGTCCCAGCCTTTTCTTGCCCGTTGTCTCAAGCAGCGGGGGCTTGCAGAACTGGCTTTATTCCTATATGACGGTATTGTGGAGGGAGGAGAATCCATGAGGCGCAAGAAATATCTGTTTGTCTTCGTCCTGACGCTGGTTGTCTGTCTGCTGGCGGGCCGTGGCCTTCCAGCGCAATCGCCGTCAAAGGAAGAACCCGCGAGTGATCTGAGGAAGTTGAGCATCTCGCTCCAGGCCTTGTCGGAACGGGTGAGCCCGGCGGTGGTGCAGATTTTCACGACGGGCTTTGCCCCAGTCCAGGATGTTGTGGGGGCCAGCACAGGGCTGGTTTCCAGCCAACGTAGCGGCGGCTCCGGGGTCCTGGTTGACCCGGAGGGTTATATCGTAACCAACGCCCATGTAGTCGAAGGTGCCCGGCGGGTCCAAGTCTTGCTGGCAGTGCCACCTGATGAGAGAGCCCAGTGGCGCTCCATTCTAAAGCCCCGCGGGAAGACCGTTTCTGCCAGAATCGTAGGAATCGATCGAGAGACCGATCTCGCCGTATTGAAGGTTGAACAAAAGGGACTGGCATGGCTCGAACTGGGGGATTCCGACCGGGTACGGCAGGGCCAGTTGGTGCTGGCGTTCGGCAGTCCTCTCGGGTTGGAGAATTCGGTGAGCTTGGGCGTGGTGAGCTCCGTGGCACGCCAACTGGGCCCCGAGGATCCCATGATCTATATCCAAACGGATGCCACCATCAACCCGGGAAACAGCGGCGGCCCGCTGGTGGACACCGAGGGCCGCGTGGTTGGGATTAACACATTCATCGTGTCGCAGTCCGGCGGCAGTGAAGGAATTGGCTTCGCAGCCCCCAGCAATATTGTCCGGAACGTTTTTAGGCAGATCCGCAGGACCGGCCGGGTCCGCCGCGGCCAGATCGGGGTGGCGACCCAAAGCGTGACGCCAACGCTCGCAGCCGGGTTGGGACTCACTCAGGATTGGGGTGTGGTCGTCGGAGATGTGTTTCCCGGCGGACCGGCCGAAGCGGCGGGAATCGAGATCGCAGACCTGATCCTGACTCTGGATGGCAAAGTCATGGAGAATGCGCGTCAGTTTGATGTCAATCTCTACCAGCGTTCCATTGGCGATGCGGTGACCCTGGAGGTGCTCCGCGGTTCGCAGAAGCTCACGAAGATCGTTTCGTTATGGGAGCGTGCCAACGACCCTGACCTTTTTGCGAACCTGGTCAGCCGCGAGACAAACCTCATTTCAAGGCTTGGCATTCTGGGCGCCGAGTTGGACGACCGGATCACCAAAATGCTCCCGCCGCTGCGGGAACCCTCCGGCATTCTGGTTGCAGCCCGCGCGGCGGAAGCCCCCTCTCGGGGCGAAGGATTTCTGCCAGGTGACGTGATCCATTCGATCAACGGGGCGCCGATCCGGGACCTCGCCGGACTCCGAGCCACAGTGGGCAGCCTCAAGGTCGGTGACCCGGTAGTTATCCAAATCGAGCGGTTTGGTCAATTCCTGTTCCTTGCCTTCGAGATCGAATAGGAATCGGATAGCCTGAGGTAACAGCCGATCAAATATCTCACGCGATTCCACTCGACTTCCGGCTGTTTTCAAATTGCTTTCTGATCTCGGTGAGGTTCAGTTCAATGGACTGGTGGGAGCGCATCAGGGTAGCCAGGATTTCTTCGCGGGAGCGTGCTTCCCGCTTTTTCTTGCGGCGGTCTTCCAGAAAGGGCCACAGCCGCTCGCGGATCGGCGGAGGCAGGATGCTTTCCATGTATTCCAGAGCCGTGCCCCGGAGGTGCTCGTCGTTGGTGTGCAATCCCCGAAAGGCGATTTGGAGGGGCTCTTTGGGCAGAACCAGCGAGAGCATCGTGAACACGTGTTCCAGGCTCCGATTCGCCCGGTCCCGCAGGAAGTCGTCGATAAAAGGCGAATCCTCCAGACCCTCCTCCGGGTCCAGGAGCCGGTGGGTTCCCCAGACCTTCTTGCCGACGGTTACTTCCCGCTGCACGGCCTCGAAGACCGGCTCCGGGTCGATGTGGATTTCTGGGTTTCTGTCCCGAATCGATGCCAGCGCGCAGCCGCATTGAAAGCGGACCTCAAAACGCTTGTCGGCCAGACCCAGCAAGAGCCCGTCGGCAGCCCGCTGGGAGGCGGTGAAAGAAAGCACCTTCGGGATGCGCCGGCGAATGGCGAATTCCTGGCCCGGGTCGAGCAACGCGTCCACCAACTGCCCCGTCATATGGGGGGCTGCCTGGCGCAGAGCCAGCAAGGCGTCGCCGGAGACCTCATTCCACGCGAGCAGAGGAATGACGTGTGGAAACAGAAGCGGGTCGGAAATTTCCTCCCGCAGGGCCTCCCGGACGCGGCCAGGATTTCCGGAACGGAAAGCTGAAATTTTCTCCAAAACCGGGTCCTGGGAACCCGGAGCCACTGTGGGCTGCTTTCCCTGTGGAACGTCGCGTGGCATGCCGGGGGAGGGCAACTCCGAAGCTGACTTCTGGACCAAGAGGTTCTTGCGTTGTGATTGCTCGCCGGAAGCGCGCTGCAAAGAAAGAGGCACCAGGGGGTCGCTGCTCAGATGCAGGGCTCCGAGAGTCTGCAAAATTGTGGAGCGGGTGGTGCTGTCCTGTACATCTGAAATGTCCAGCTCGACCGCCCGGTTCAGCAAATTCTTCTCGAGCGAGGCGATGTAGCCACGGTTCAAACGGCTGGCCACCAGGAGTCCCAAGAACGCCAGGACAATCGACAGGGTCAGGATGGCGGAGTGCGCTGCGGCCGGTCCCAGCAGCAGCATCAACCGGATGATGCCGCCGCCGAGAGCGTCTCCCAGGCGGTCAAATCCCACATCGACCATGGTTTTGGTTGCGCGCTTTTCCTGGGCGGGGATCGGCGTATAGAGAATTTCGTACCCGGAACGGAAAAGGGAGCTGCGAACCACCGACTCCGCGCCCCGGGCGATCCCGGCGCTGACGAGACCCGGCGCAAGCAGCGCTCCCACGCCTCCGGCAGCCACGATGAGGGGAAGCGTCCCCACTGTTTTCGCGAGGCCCAGCTTTTCCAGCGCGCGGCGGCTGAGCGAGGTTTGAATGAAGAAGGTGAGCAGGCTGGCGGCGCTGTAGAAGACGGCAAAGAAGCGCATCAGGCTCTCCCCGCCTCCAAAGGTTGCGGCGGCTTGAGCCTTGAAGACATAGTCAATGCCGGCGCTGCTCACCGTCGCCAGCAGAACCAGCACGGCCAGGTTGCGCAGGTAAGGAGCTTCCCTGAGGATATGGAAGACCGAGCGGCCGGGTTCCGGGGCGGAGTCGCCGCTCGAATCTTTTTTCCCCGCCGTCGGCTTTCCTGCCAGCTTCCCCGCCAGCGGGCCTGCCACGGCTTGCAGCGGCCTCAGCTTGAGGACCGCCCAGGCGCAAAACAGATGCAGGGCGGCCATCATGGGAAGCATGGCCGCCACCGACAGGGTCGCCCCCACGCGTTCGGCCAGAAGGCCGCCGGCGAGTCCTCCGAGAGTGGCTCCGGCGGCAATCTTTCCGATTCGTTTCTTGGCCGTCCGGGGATCGAACCGCTCGTTCACCATCGACCAGAACCCCGAGATCAGGACAGCGCCGAGGCCGGCCATGTGGAGATAGACCACAACCGCCCCTGCTCGCGGACTTTGGTGCACCAGTCCCCACTCGCCCAGCAGCAACAATCCGCTGACCGCAAAAGCGCCGGGAACCAGCTTGGCCGGGGTGAGCGCGGGCATGGCGCGGGAGGCCGCGAGCACCACGACGATAGAGAACAAGGATGCCCCGATCAGCATCAGGGGCAGGGAGGTCACGTCAAAATTGGAAAGGAAGAGAGCGTCGCGGGTCGCCTTCCCTCCCACTTGGTGGGCGATCATGGCGGCAGCGCTCAGCATGGCGGCGGAGGCAGCCGCATCGGTTTCCGAGCGCCGGGACATCACTCTGGTTACGTCTCCCTTTCCGCGACCAGAGCAGCCTGCGGAGGAGCTTCCGGAGACGGCATGTGGGTGCGCCACCAGCGCTCGGCTCGCTCCGGGCTCCAGGTTTCGGATACCTCGCAAGCAGCCAGCCGCCGGGAGAGTTCCAGCGCGCTTTGTGGCCGCCTGTCGGGCTCTTTTTCCAGGCAGGACAGGATGACTTGCTCCAGGGATGAGGGAATCTCGACCTCGGTTCGTTCCGACGGCGGGATGGGAGGGGTTTGGAGGTGGGCCAGCAGCATGGCCATGGGAGTGCTTCCCTCGAACACGAGCTGTCCTGTCAACAGCCAGTAGCCGACGCATCCCAGAGCGTAAATGTCGGTCCGCGCATCGACGGTTTTGCCCAGCGCCATTTCCGGCGGCATGTAGGCCGGCGTGCCCGTTGTGGTTCCCTCCACGGTGAGCCGTGTCTGAGCTTCTTCCGATTGCATGTCATCCTTCACCAGGCCGAAATCGAGCACCTTGATGAAGTCATAATTCAGACCCAAACGGCAGGAGAAGATGTTCTTGGGCTTGATGTCGCGGTGAATCAATCCGTTGCTGTGCGCCTCGGCCAGGGATTCACAAGCTTGCTGGAGAAAGGAGATGACCCGTTCGGGCGGCAGAGGACCGAAACGCTCGACGAGCGAATCCAGATCGAGCCCGTCCAACAGCTCCATCACGTAGTAAAAGCATCCGTCATCGGCGGTGCCGAAATCGTACACCGCAACCGTATGGGGAGAATGGAGCGCGGCGGTAGCCTGCACTTCCCGCTCGAAACGGCGCGCCACTGTGCCCGCCCGTTTATCTTTCATCATGCAGACATCGGACCGAATCATTTTGAGAGCTGACGTGCGCGCCAGCATGCGATGTTGCGCTCGCCAGACCTCTCCCATGCCGCCGCTGCCGAGCGGTTCGAGCAGTTTGTAACTCCCCATCTCCCGCGCCTTGCTGACGTCGCACCCCAGCCGGTAGATGAAGCGGGACAACAACATGGCCCCCGCGGCAAACCAGAAGTTCGGGAAGAATAAGCCCAACCACAGGCCAGGCGCAGGAACAGTGCTTTGGTGGAACAAAATCGATACCGCCAGTCCGGCCGGACCCATTGCGGCGGAGGTCAAAGCCGCCAAAGTTGTCTTTCCAAACGTGCTGGGCACTACAAGGATGAAGAAAGTGATCCAAACGACGATCGAGGAGTTGCCTTGACCCAGCAGATTCGAAGAAGATGGCGGCACGCTGAATTCGACTAAAGCGATACAGAAAGCGCCGACGACTTCAAAGAGGAGGCCGATGTCCAGCATCAAGCGGTCCGGCAGCTTCCGGCTCCACGCCAGCGCGCAGACAACCAAACCGGAGACAACGGCGACAATCAGGCCGATGTCGGCAAGAGGAAAAGGCGCCGGAAACAGAGAATGCTCGGGAACGCCTTCGGGATGGCCGCTGTAATGGCTCACAACGCGAAGAGCGATATGGGAGGTCACGTAAACAAGCGCGAGCCACCCTAATCGGTTGACCGCCTTTTCCACCAGGTCGGGCGGCAGATCATAGCAATGGATCGTGCTCCGGATTGAGCCGGTTGGCTGCGGGGTTTCCGCCCGGACGACCTGCGCGGGTTGGTTTTCTGGCTGCTGCATCGGAACCTAATATTAAGCCATGAACAGCGGCATGTAAATGCAAGTTGCCACCGCTTGTCGGGCAGGGACGACGGCTCCTTATATTCGATTCCGCTCTGCCGGGATCGGTTCATCTTTCTGCTCATCTCCTCTGTAGCCCTCCCCCGCGCCGTGAGATAATTGCTTCCCGTTTTGAAATCAGTGGCGCGCTAAGAATCGGAGCGCATCAATAGACCTTTGCGCCGTCCGGGAGTTCCCGATTCCCGGCTGCTGCGGGCGAAAGAAGGAGCGGAAGAGAAAAAAGGATGCTATTGGCGGTTGCAGTCCTTTCCGGTTTTGTGATGGCGCTCGCTGCGCCGTGGCTGCACCGGATTGCGCGGAGCACTTCCGGGTGGGTGCTGGCGCTGTTTCCTGTGGCTCTGACTGTCTACTTCGCCGGCCAGGCGGGCAGGGTGGCGGCGGGCGAGGTTTTAGCGGTCAGCATCGATTGGGTGCCCAGCCTCGGCATCGCTCTGTCGTTCTACCTGGACGGATTGAGCCTGCTGTTCGCGCTGATGATCAGCGGCATTGGCGCGCTGGTGGTGGTCTACGCTGGCGGATATCTGGCAGGGCACGCTCACCTGGGCCGGTTCTACGCCTTCCTGTTGATGTTCCTGGCCTCCATGCTGGGGCTGGTTCTCGCAAATAACGTGATCACGCTGTTCGTATTTTGGGAGCTGACCAGCGTAAGCTCCTATCTGCTGATCGGCTTTGAACACGAGAGGGAAGCGGCGCGGCAGGCGGCTCTGCAGGCGCTGCTGGTGACGGGGCTCGGCGGGCTGGCGCTGCTGGCCGGGCTGCTTTTGCTGGGGCAAGCCGGAGGAAGCATGGAACTCTCCGAGTTGCTGACCCGCGGAGAAGCGATCCAGGCGCACCCCTTTTACGCGCCGATTCTGCTGCTGATCCTGGCCGGCGCTTTCACCAAGTCGGCCCAGTTTCCGTTCCACTTCTGGCTGCCGAGCGCGATGGAAGCGCCCACGCCGGTCAGCGCCTATCTGCATTCGGCGACCATGGTCAAGGCCGGAATCTACTTGCTGGCGCGGTTCAACCCGGTGCTGGGGGGAACGGAGCTTTGGTTTTATATCGTCACCGCCGCCGGAGCTGCCACGATGCTGATTGGCGCATACCTGGCCTTGCAGCAAAGCGACCTGAAGCGAATCCTGGCCTATTCCACCATGAGCGCGCTGGGAATGATGGTGCTGCTGCTTGGGCTCGGCACGGAGCTGGCCGTAAAGGCGGCTATTGTTTCGATACTGGTTCACGCGTTGTACAAAGGCGCGCTGTTTCTGGTTGCTGGGGCGGTGGACCATGAGACCGGCACGAGAGATGTGGACCGGCTCGGTGGACTGCGGCGCGCCATGCCTATCACGGCGGCGGCGGCGGCGCTGGCCGCACTTTCCATGGCCGGGCTTCCGCCTCTGTTCGGCTTCATCGGCAAGGAGATGGTCTATGAGGCGGTTTTTGAAGCACCAACCGCTGTTGTTCTTTTGACCGGCGTGGTTGTCTTGTCGAGCATGTTCCTTCTGGCCGTGGCCGGCGTCGCAGGATTGCGGCCCTTTTTCGGAGAACGGGCCTCCACGCCCAAACATCCGCACGAGGCGCCGCTGAGTTTATGGCTCGGTCCATTCTTGCTGGCGGGACTGGGTTTGTTCAGCGGGCTGTTTCCGGGCGCCGCCGGATGGCTTGTTTCGCCCGCTGTCGCAGCCACCTGGGGGCAATCCACCGGCGTCGAGTTGGCGCTGTTTCATGGATGGAGTCCCGTGCTGCTTCTCAGCGCTATCACCGTCGCCGGAGGTCTCGGCCTTTTTGCCGGCCGTAGTGCATGCCGCCGGGCGGCGTCCCGACTCGCTATCGGTTCCCGGTGGGGGGCCACGCGTTGGTATGAACTGGCGCTCGATGGCATCAACAGGCTGGCTCGGGCGCAGACCCGCTTCCTGCAGAGTGGCTACCTGCGGTACTACTTGCTGACGATCATCGCGACGATGCTTGGGCTGACCGCCTATACGCTGCTGAGCCGGGCCGGGCTGCCCGTTCCGCAGGGTAGCTTGCAGGTTCCCTTATACCAAGCGGTCCTGGCGGGGTTGATCCTGCTGGCAGCCCTGGCGGCGGTGCGCTTGCAAACGCGTTTGGGAGCGGTGGCGGCGCTGGGCGTCGTCGGGTATGGCGTCGCTTTAATCTTTGTCTTGTTCGGCGCGCCGGACCTGGCGATGACGCAATTCCTGGTGGAGACGCTGACCGTCATTCTGCTGGTGCTGGTGCTGTATCACCTGCCGCGTTTCGCGACTCTTTCGACCAGGCGCGAGCGGGTTCGGGACATGGCGGTGGCGCTGCTGGCCGGAGGGTTGATGACGGCGCTCGTATTGGCCGCTGCCGCGGTCCAACCCCAGCTTGAAGTTTCCTCTTATATGGCCGATCACAGCGCGGCACTGGCGCACGGGCGCAACGTGGTCAATGTCATCCTGGTGGATTTTCGCGGGCTCGACACGTTTGGCGAGATCACGGTTTTGGCCGTCGTCGGCATTGGAGTTTACTCGCTGCTCAAGCTGCGAATCCGGAAAGGAGACCGTCCGTGAGTTCCCTGATCCTGCGCACGGCCACGCGTCTCCTGAAGCCGTTGATGCTGTTTTTTTCTGTTTTCGTGCTGCTGCGCGGCCATAACGAGCCCGGCGGCGGTTTCGCGGGCGGGCTGATGGCGGCGGCGGCCTTTGCGCTCTATACCATCACCTTTGACGTGCCCTCGGCGCGCTCTGCGCTGCGGATTGACCCGCACAATCTTGTCGGAGCGGGACTGCTGCTGGCTGCCATCAGCGGCGGCATTTCCCTCCTGCAAGGACGGCCCTTTCTGACCGGGCAATGGATTGCCTTGCCTGTGCCCGGCGTCGGCGAGGTGGCTCTGGGCACGGTGCTTTTGTTTGATACCGGCGTCTACATGGTGGTGCTGGGCGTGACCTTGCTGATTATCTGGTCGCTCGCGGAGGAGTGAGATGAACACCTGGATGGCATTCGTCATTGGCGGCCTCTATGCCGCGGGTTTGTACATGATGATGCGGCGCAGCATCGTGAAACTCATCATCGGCCTGGCGCTGCTGAGCCATGCGGCGAACCTGCTGATCTTCACGGTGGGCGGGCTCACGCGCGGGCGGCCTCCTCTGATCGCGGCGGGGGAAACCAGCCTGGCGGCTCCTTTCGCGGATCCGATCCCCCAGGCGCTGGTTTTGACGGCGATTGTCATCAGCTTTGGAGTCCTGGCGTTCGCGCTGGTGCTGGTGCATCGCACCCACCAGACGGTCGGCACGGACGACCTCGACAACTTGAAGGCGACCGATACATGAACGTGTTGTTGGTGCTCCCTATATTAATTCCGTTGGTGACGGCAGCCGTCTCGTTGCTGGCCTGGAGGCGTCCGCGCTGGCAACGCTGGCTGGGCATTGGCGGAGCGGCCGCGTTGCTGGCGGCCAGCTTGGCGCTGCTCGAAAGCGTCCGGAACGGCGGCATCCAGACAGCCCAGATGGGAGACTGGCCTGCTCCTTTCGGCATCACTCTGGTTGCCGACCTGTTTTCCGCGATCATGGTGGTGATGGCCGGGTTGGTGGGTTTCGCGGTGGTGGTGTACTCTACCGCCACCGTGGATCACCGGCGGGAATCGTTCGGGTACTATCCGCTGCTGCACATCCTGCTGATGGGCGTCTGTGGCGCCTTCCTGACCGGCGACATTTTCAACCTCTATGTATGGTTTGAAGTCATGCTGATCGCCTCCTTTGTGCTGCTGGCGCTGGGCGGGGAGCGCGAACAGTTGGAAGGCGCCTTCAAGTACGTCACGCTCAACCTGATGTCCTCGGCGTTGTTTCTGGCGGCGGTGGGAATCCTCTACGGCGTGGCGGGCACGCTGAACATGGCCGACCTCGCCCGAAAGCTGCCCCAGGTGGAGCAATCCGGTTTGGTGACGACGCTGGCGATGCTGTTCCTGGTGGCGTTCGGCATCAAGGCGGCGGCCTTCCCCTTGTTCTTTTGGCTTCCGGCTTCCTATCACACCCCGCCGGTTGCCGTGTCGGCCCTCTTCGCGGGCCTGCTGACCAAAGTCGGCGTGTACGCGCTGATCCGCGTTTTCACGCTGCTCTTCACGCAGGAGGTATCCTATACCCACACGCTGATCCTGGCCGTGGCCGGCCTGACCATGGTGACGGGTGTTCTGGGGGCGATGGCGCAAAATGAATTCCGGCGCATTTTGTCGTTCCACATCGTCAGCCAGATCGGATATATGTTGATGGGTTTGGGGCTGTTCACGGTGGCGGGACTGGCCGGCTCGATTTTCTACATCATGCATCACATCATTGTAAAAACGAATTTGTTCCTGATTAGCGGTGTGGCGAATCATTTCAGGGGCACGTACCAGTTGAAGGAGCTGGGAGGACTCTACCGCGCCTACCCCGGCTTGGCCGTCTTGTTCCTGATCCCGGCGCTGTCGCTGGCGGGTGTCCCGCCGCTGTCTGGGTTCTTTGCGAAGCTGGGGCTGCTCCAGGCCGGATTGGCAACCGGGCAGTACGCCATTGTTGCCACGGCGTTAGGCGTCAGCTTGCTCACTTTGATTTCAATGACCAAGATCTGGGCGGAGGCTTTTTGGAAACCTGCGGCCGCACCGTCCGTAGACCCGCCTGCCGCCGGGACGGGAACGCCGCAGGATCCGTCCCAACATGATCCGCCCAAAGGGAGTCTCGCTTTGTTCGCGCCCGTGGTCGTATTAGCGGTTTTGACGCTGACCATGGGGTTGGTCGCCGAGCCGTTCGTCGGCCTGGCGATCCAAGCCGCCCATCAATTGATGAATCCGGCTGGCTACATCGAGGCTGTTCTGGGAGGCCGGCCATGAGCGCGTTTCTGTGGAACCTCCTGCTGGCAATTATCTGGGTTGCCTTGACGGAGCAATTCACTCCGGGGAACCTGATGGTCGGCTTCGGATTAGGCTACCTGATTTTGGCCTTTGCGCAACTTGTCATGGGGAAGGAGAAGGGGAAGTCGAACTACGTCTCCAAGGTGCGACAGGTTTTCGGATTTGCTCTCTATTTCCTGTGGGAGCTCGTTCTGGCGAACCTCCGGGTGGCTTACGACGTGGTGACGCCGACTCACCACATGCGGCCGGGGGTGATCGCGATCCCGCTCGACGCACGAACCGACGCAGAGATCACTGTGCTGGCCAATTTCATCACGCTTACGCCCGGCACTCTCAGCCTGGACGTGTCGGAGGATCGCAAGGTGCTGTATATCCACGCCATGTACATTCATGACCGCGAAGCGCTCCGGCGCGAAATTAAGAGCGGGCTGGAACGGCGGGTTTTGGAGGTGATGCGATGACTCCCGGTGAGCTGGGACCGCTTTCGACCGCGATTCGTGTGGCGTGGGTCATGCTGAGCGCGGGCCTCGTGCTGGCTTTTTTTCGCCTGGTCCGAGGGCCCAGTCTGCCGGACCGTGTGGTCGCGCTGGACCTGACGGCGACCCTGGTGGTGGGAATGATTGCCGTGGATGCCATTGCCAGCCACCAGCCGGTGATCCTGGACGCTGCCATCGTCGTTTCCTTGGTCGCCTTTGTAGGCACGGTGGCCTTTGCCCATTACGTGGAAAAGAGAGGGTCGGAATGAGGGAAGCAATTGCAGCCGTTCTGATCGTCATCGGCGCAACCTTTATGCTGCTGGCTGCCATTGGCATCGTTCGCATGCCGGACCTGTTTACCCGAATGCAGACGGCCACCAAGGGAGGCAGTCTGGGCGTCGTCTGCACATTCCTTTCCGTGGCGGTTTACTTTGGAGAATTTGCCGTCACCTCGCGGGCTCTCCTGATTATTGCTTTTTCCTTCTTGACCGCGCCGGTAGCGGCCCACATGATTGCGCGGGCGGCATATTTCGTGGGCTACCGGTTGTGGGAGGAGACGGTGATCGACGAGTTGCGCGGCCACTACGACCTGCGCACGCACGCTTTGGACAGCGGCGCCTATGAGGTCGTCGGACGGAAGCCGAAGACCGAGTTGCCGGACTCCGGCGCAGCGAGCGGTGGAAAAGCGAATGCTGAAAAAGAGTAAAGAGTCGGGAGGGCGCGTATTGAGTCAGCGCAGGGAGCAAGCGCATGGAGTATCAGTGCGGAGCGAAACGCGCCATGATTGACGTTCGAGCCATGAGCAAGCTTTTCGGGAATGGGCCGCGGCTTTCTGGGAAGCTGCTGAGAATCCGGGGCATCGCCTTGTTCTGCTGATCCTTCTTATCCTTCTTATCCTTCTTACTTATCCTTACCCAGGGCGGCGGGCTTGCCGTCCGCGCCTTGCAGGAAACTCGAGTTGACCGAGTCCAGACAGACCCCATTCCCGCGTCGGAGTTTTCCCGCATCATTCGCGATTTTTCCGGACAGGGGGGATTCTTTTCCTCGGACAACTTCATCGATGAGCCAGGTCACTTCCTGGATAGCGGAGGACGGCTACAACTTTCTGCGGGACCTGCATCCGGCAGTTCTGCCCGATCATCGCATGACCACCTTTGACCGTCTTCCTCACTGACCACGATCAGGGGCTTTATCCCGATTCCTGGGCGCTGGTCACCACGCGCTACATTGCCGGCAATGGACACTGAACATCAGGCTGCGGCTGCGGGCAAAAACCGGGCCAGTAATTGGCATCTCAGATTGAATGGAACACAAGGAACCTTGGTTTTTCAGAGCCCATCTGTACTATGCTGAAAGCAAGAGCCGGGCGGTTAGCTCAGTTGGTTAGCGCGCCTGCCTTACAATCCTGGTATCTTGCGGTAAATCCTTCATCATCTGTCAAGTCTGTTTATCCTGAGCCCGCAAAGCACGGGGTTTTTAGGGTATTTTGAACAACATTTTGAACCTAAATTTCGGGTCCGGTCAGTTATGATAGACGCTCACTACGAGTAGCACAAAAAATCGGTCCGTTCAGGAGACAAAACCAATATGACCCAATCATACATTCTGCGACAGAATAGAGGCATTGTTGCGATTCTGGCTGTCGTAACCGCAGTAGCCGCCTGGGTGCTATTTGCCGGGAAAGCGAAACCGCAGGAATGGAACCGAGCATCCGAGACCACTGTGCGAAGACCCACTGGTTTTCCGCAACTGGTCTCCCAGGAGCCATTGCCGGGCATGGATGGGATGATGTGCCAGTGGGAGCCCGTCAGTGCCAGCGCCACTTTGTTGGCTGCTCTTCGGCAGGAGCAAACGGCGGCTGGCACGGCGGCGCCGGCCGGGGATGCTGATCGAGCCCCTTTGCGGGTCATACGGGATAGTTATCCAACCTATAGCGCCGTAGCAGTCGATACCAATTCCAATGAAGTCTATCTCCAGGATGAAAACCTGTTCGGCTACAAGGTCTTCAACCGGCTGGACAATACTCCTCCCTCGGCCAGTTTTACCGAGCCCAAACGTATGGTCGGGGGATTTAATACCAAGCTGGAGTTCAACTGCGGGCTTTACGTGGACCCGGAGACCGGGGATGTCTATTCGGTTGCCAATGATACGGTCGACACGCTGGTCATCTTTCCTCGCGACGCCAGGGGGAACGTGGCTCCCAAGAGAGCGCTGCGAACCCCGCACGGCACCTTCGGCATCGCCGTGGATGAGGGGAACCAGGAGTTGTTCCTCACGATCGAGCATGACAATGCGGTGGTGGTGTATCGCAAGATGGCCGAAGGGGATGAAGCCCCCCTCCGCCTCCTCCAGGGAGACCGGACTCGCCTGGCAGACCCCCACGGGATTGCAGTGGACACGAAAAACAATTGGATGTTTGTCAGCAACCACGGCTCGGTTCATCAAGACCGTGCCGGTGGAGGGTCTGTGCCGCCGAACTGGCCGCTGGGGACGGATGTACGCGGCTCCGGAAAGTTTTTGCCTCCCTCGATTTCGGTCTATCCCCTCAAAGCGAGCGGGGACACTCCTCCGCTGCGTGTTATCGAAGGCCCCAATACGCGGTTAAACTGGCCGGCAACGGTGTCCTTGGATCAGGAGCGCGGGGATCTCTACGTTGCGAACGATGCCGATGACTCGGTCCTGGTCTTCCGCACGACCGATCACGGCGACGTGGCCCCCAGGCGGGTCATCAAAGGCCCCCAGACAGGCATCAAGAATCCAACGGGCGTGTTTGTCGACCTGAAGAACGAGGAGCTGTGGGTGTCCAATATGGGCAACCATTCGGCCACGGTCTATCCTCTGTCGGCGAATGGCGATGTCGCGCCGCTGCGGACCATCCGTAGCGCGCCGCTCGGCAAGCTGGCGCTGGCGATTGGAAATCCCGGAGCGGTAGGCTATGACAGCAAGCGGGAAGAAATTCTAGTGCCGAACTGAGTGGCCCACCCGCAGATTGCGGCCTTCACCAGGCTGGCGAAGGAAAATGAAGCGCCCACGAGGCTGATAGCCGGACAAAAAACTCTGCTGGCCCGCACGATGCACGACATCCGCTACAACGCGATCCATGATGAGTTCGTGGTGAACAATCCCTTTGCCCAGGCGATCCTGGTGTTCCGGGGAGGAGCGGATGGGGAGGAAGCGCCGATTCGGGTCATCCAGGGTCCCAGCACGCAGTTGAGCGGGTCAAGCCGGCTGGAAGTGGATGCTGTGAACGACGAAATCATCGTTCCCGGGGGAGATAGGATTTTGGTTTATCCCAGGGAGGGGAATGGCGATGTGGCTCCCATTCGAGTGCTCCGTGGTCCCGATACCCAGTTGAGGGGCGCCCAGGCGGTTGCCGTCGATGCAGTCCGCAACTTGCTTGTGGTAGCGGTCGGCAATCAGCGACGGAGGGGCGAAGGGCCCACGGGGTCTCTGTTGATATTCAACCGTACGGACAGCGGAAACGTCAAGCCGCGTGCTGTGATCACGGGTCCGAAGACGGGCATCATCCGGTTCAACCAGATTCGCGTTTACCCGCCGAAAGGCTGGATCATCGCGACTCAACCGGGACCCCGTGACGATCAGGAGCCGGAAGGCACTTTCGTTGGTGTTTGGAGCATCAACGACAACGGAGACGTTCCGCCCCGCTGGAAGATTGGAGGACCAAAGAGCACGCTGAAGAAGCCCCGTGGAGTGGCTCTTGACCCCAAGAATAAAGAACTCATTGTTGCGGACATGAGGTTGAACTCCGTGCTGATCTACTATTTCCCGGAAATATTTTAGCCCCCTTGTTTCTGAGGAAGGGAAGAATGATTGAAGTCGTAAATGGTTGGATTGGATGATATCCATCTGGCTGGGCAAGAAGGAGGAGTTATGAAAGCGTTACCATCCTTTCGAGGGGCGGTGTTTCGCTTGGCCACTGCATTTTGGATTCGTGTCTTTTTTGTGATGCCCACACTCACGTTGGAAGCCCAAAGCGGACATCCCCTATTGGGAGGGGCCAGGGGGCTGGTGCGGACTGCCTCAGGCGCCCATCTGCAAGGACCTCTACAAGCGCCCCACGCTGATGTCGGGAAAACCGGTGAATGATGAAACCGTGGCTGAGAAGATTAGAAATGGCGGGCCGCTCATGCCCGGCTACCGTTACACATTGAGTGACCAAGACATGGCCGATTTACTGAGTTACCTCCGTGAAGGAGGATGCTGTTGGGAAGACAAAGAAGAGCATGATCCACCCCCGAATCCCCGATACAAAGCGCGGTAAAACAGGACTGGCCGAGAGAAAACGTTTGAAGGGAGAAAAAGGAAATGGAGATGGCTAAAAAAATTGCCAGGACTATCCGTATGGGGGCGTTTTGTTGGTTGCTGTCGATCAGTGTTTCCTACGCGCAACAAGCCTTGGTGGTTCGCGGAGGAACTTTGATAGACGGAAACGGCGGGGCTCCGTTGGAGAACGTGGACATTCTGATCGAGGGGGATCGGATCAGCGAAATCCGCATTGGCGGATTCAGCCGTGTCCCTCCCAACGCGGAGATCATTGACGCCCGTGGCAAGTTCATCCTGCCGGGCCTGCAAGATTTTCATCTGCATTACCGGGGTTGGATGCCTCCCTTGTTTATCAATCACGGCATCACCACCATCCATGACATTGGGAATAGCCCTCCGCAGTGGATCCTGGCTCAGCGCGAGATGCTCCAACAAGAAAGAATTGTAGGGCCCCGACTCTATGCGGCTGTCCTCAATTTATACGGGAGGCCCCGAAGGGATGTTGCCATTGAGAGCAGACTCCCGGATATGATTTTTTTCGAAACGGTGGCAGAAGCCAGGTCTTGGGCGGAAAAAGCCGTGGAGTTGAAAGCCGACTACATCAAAGTTCACGATGGATTTACAGGCGAGATGTTATTAGCCGTGGCGCAAGTGGCCAAACAGCATGGTCTGCCCATTGTGGGGCATGTTGCCCCCGTGCTCGACGCCTTTCAAGCGGCGGAACTTGGTCAAAATGAATTTGAACACAGTACAGGGGTCGGCCGGGCCATTACACTGGATTTGGATGAGTTGCGCAGCTTGAGGAAGGAATGGGAGGAGGCTCTGATAGGAAGAGCGCGAACCGTTTTCGAGGCTTTGGCGGTGGATTTTTACAGCGTGGATCCAGTCAAGGAAGAACGGCTCATTCACGTTCTGGTTGAGAAAGGTATTTTTCTCGAAGCGGATTGGGTGACCCCTTCCCGGAACATCACCCCCCGAAAAAAAGAGTGGGCGTTTCAGGACCTGGTGTTTTTTTCCAACCCGGAGCTGTCCTTTGTCCCCTTGGGTGACCGGCTTCGCTGGCTGGATTATTCTCCTTGGGAACATTTTTCTGAGGATTTGAAAGCCAAGTTGATTCGCAGTTTGGCGAACTGGAAAAATTTCATCGTCAAATTTTCCGCAGCGGGCGGCAAGGTAATCGTAGGGACCGCTTCGCCCAACGCCATCCCTGGAATCAGTGTTCACAGGGATATGCAGTTGCTGGTGGATGCGGGACTGCCTCCGATGAAAGCGCTTCAGGCGGCCACCCGGAATATTGCCGAGTTGGCGGGACTGTTGGATGACCTGGGAACCGTCGAGGCAGGGAAATATGCAGACCTGTTAATCATTGACGGAAATCCGTTGGAAGATATTTCCAACACTCAGAAAATAGCCCACGTCATCAAGGGCGGAAAAAAAATTGACCGGCGATATTCTGCCGATTTCAGAAATCCGATTCCCACGCCCGTGATGGTCGATGAAGGCGGCCATAACAATCCAAAGCCGGCCATTACCGGGATGGACCCGGCCGTTTTCACTCAGGGCGATCCAGAAACAGTCGCCGAGATCAGGGGGAGAGGGTTCACGATAGGTTCTGTTGCCTACGTCAATCATCATGCCGTCCGGACGAAATTCAAAAGCCCGGAACTGCTGGAAGTGGTGCTGTCTTCAACCCTCTTATCACAGGTGGGAACCTATCCTGTTCAGGTGATTAATCCGCATCCGTTGCCCCCGCTGGAAAATGCAGGGGATTCAAATAAATTGATGGTCATCGTTAAATTCCGATAGGTTTCGATCTGATGAGTCGGCAGCAAAGTTCCTTCAAAAAGCGCTAGGCGGCTGATGAGGGTTTTTCATTCCGATCAGGATGGAAAGAGGTCTCTATGCACCGGAGAATTTATTTGCGGCCAAGGGTCGCCGTAGTCGTGTTGATGGGCTGGTTGGGCGTCTTCGCCGTTTGGGTGCTCCTCGCCGGGCAGGCGAAACAGCAAGGGTTCAGCAACGCATCCGAGGCCGCTTTGCGAAGACCCACGGGTTCTCCCCAACTGGTCTCCGTCGAGCCGTTGCCGGTGGCGGACGGACAGATGTGCCAGTGGGTTCCCGCCAGCGCCAGCACAACCCTGGTGGCTGCGCTTCGGCAGGAGCAACCGGCGGCTGGCGCGGCGTCGTCCGTGGATGCCGACCGAGCCCCTCTGCGGATCATCCGGGATACCTATCCGACCTACAGCGCCATCGCAGTCGACACCAATACGGATGAGGTCTATCTGCAGGACGAGAATCTGTTTGGCTACAAGGTCTTCAATCGCCTGGACAATACCCCGCCCAACGCTAGCTTTACTGAACCCAAGCGTATGGTGGGGGGAATCAAGACCAAGCTGGAATTCAATTGCGGCCTGTACGTGGACCCGAAGACGGGAGACGTTTATTCGGTCAACAACGACACGGTGGACACGATGGTCGTCTTTCCTCGCGACGCCAGGGGGAATGTATTGCCCAAGCGAGAGCTAAAAACCCCGCACAGGACCTGGGGTATTGCGGTGGATGAGGAGGCCCAAGAGCTTTTTCTCACGGTCGAGGAGCCTCCCCAAGTGGTGGTCTATCACAAGATGGCTCAGGGAGACGATCAGCCCATCCGCGTCCTGGAGGGGAACCGCACGGAGCTTGAGGATGCCCACGGCATTGCCATTGACACGAAGAACAATTGGATGTTTGTCAGCAACCACGGCAGTGTCAACGACGGCGGGATTGCCGGTTCCGGCAGGTTTGAACCTCCCTCGATCACGGTCTATCCGCTGAGGGCGAGCGGGAACACTCCTCCGCTGCGTGTCATCGAAGGTCCCAATACGCGGTTAAACTGGCCGGCAGCGATGTCGCTGGATCAGGAGAACGGGGAACTCTACTTGGCGAACGATGCCGAGGACTCCATCCTGGTCTTCGGCACGACCGATAGCGGCAACGTGGCCCCCCGGAGAGTCATCAAAGGCCCCAAGACGGGCATCAAGAACCCCACAGGCATCTTTCTCGACTCGAAAAACGATGAGGTGTGGGTCTCCAATATGGGTAACCACACGGCTACTGTCTATCGGCGGACGGCGAGCGGCAACGTCGCGCCGTTGCGCACCATCCGCAGCGCGCCGCTGGGCAAGCGGGCCTTGGCGATTGGGAATCCGGGGGCCGTGGGCTATGACAGCAAACGGGAAGAGATACTGGTGCCGAACTGAGTGGCCCACCCGCAGATTGCGGTCTTCGCCAGGCTGGCGAAGGAGAATTCAGCGCCCACAAGGCTGATTGCGGGACAAAAGACGCTGCTCGCCCGCACTATGCACGACATCCGCTATGACGCGATCCATGATGAATTCTTGGTGAACAATCCTTTTGCCCAGGCGGTCCTGGTGTTCCGGGGAGGAGCCGACGGCGAGGAAGCGCCAATCCGGGTGATCCAGGGTCCCCGCACGCAGTTGGGGTTTTCCGGGCGGCTGGACGTGGATGCGGTGAATAACGAAATTTTCGTTCCCGGAGGAGACCGGATTTTAGTCTATCCGCGCGAGGGAAATGGCGATGTGGCTCCCCTCCGCGTGATCCGCGGGCCGGACACGCTCTTGCGCAGCGCCGGAGCGCTCGCTGTCGATCCTGTCAATCATTTGCTTGTGGTAGGCACCAACAGGGGGTTTGCGAGGGGAGAAGGGAATGGGTCGCTGTTGATCTACAACCGCACGGACAACGGAAACGTCAAGCCGCGCGGTGTGATCGAAGGCCCCCAGTCGGGCATCATACGGATCAACCAACTCCAAGTGTATCCACCCAAGGGCTGGATCGTGGCGAGCCAGCCCGGTGTGGGCTACGAGCAGGAGCCGGAAGGCGCTTTCATCGGCGTGTGGAGCGTGAACGATAATGGCGACGTGCCGCCGCGCTGGGTGATCGGAGGACCGGAAAGCACCTTGAAAAAACCGCGCGGGGTAGCTTTAAACCCCAAGAATAAAGAGATCATTGTTGCCGACATGCGGCTCAACGCCGTGCTGACGTACTATTTTCCGGAAATTTTTTAGTTCCGCTTTCTTTCCTGCGGTTAGGGGGAAGCAGGGGAAGCAAATGATCCGAAAATTCAGCAGCACGATTGGCGCCTTGCTGTTCTGTGCGCTGACGTCGATGAGCGTCTCTTATGCGCAACAGATGTTGGTCGTTCACGGAGGGACCCTTAGGGATGCACTAGCGACACTAGATTGCGGAAGCACCATTTTCACTCCCCCTTTGCTAGTCCATTCCAAGCCGTGATCCCAATTTGCCTGCCGGACCAATTTTCGGATGCAGGTCCGTCAGACTTAGCTGGTCAAACTAAGACGCAACGCCTTCTACTCACTGGGGAAATTGACAATGAAGTATGCCGCGTTGGAGGGGCTCCCCCCGGAGCCGGGATTCACGGCCGTCACCGCGTAAGTACCCACGTTTCGCAAGAGCGCAGCATCCACCGTTGCCGTCAAGAGGGAATTGCTGACGAACGTTGTCGGCAGGTCGGTCGTGTCAAAGCGGATGAAAGACCGCGGGTTAAATCTCTTCCCGGTTACCTGAACGGTCACTGCTGTATCGCCGGCCCGCGCTATTCCTGGTGTGATGCGTGAGATTTCCGGCCCCAGATATTCGAGCGGAGTATTTGCATAGGTCGTGCGCGGCAAGGGGTTGCGGAAATTCGGGTCCAAACGAGTGTCTAAGACCTTGCCGTCGAGGATCACCGTGCGAATATTCTGAGTGACGCGGATGTCCGCCAACGGATCCCCTTCAATGATAATCAGGTCGGCGAGCTTTCCGGGCTCCACAGTCCCCAGATCGTTCTCCTGACGCATAAACTCCGCCGACCACTTTGTAGAAGCCAGAATCGCCTGCATCGGAGTCAGGCCCGCATTCACCAGGGCCTCCATCTCGACATGCATCGCTAAGCCGGCAATGTTGGTCGCGCTGGACCTGGCGCCGGTGTCCGGACCGGTGAGCACCTTGCCGCCCGCCTGGACAAACCTCCGGATAAATTCCCGAATCTTTCGGAGAGATTCCGTGCTTTGTTGTATGTCTTCTCCCGTGTCGGCGGCCTTTACCGCATTCAGCCAGTGCTCGCGTCGGGCCTCAGTAATGAACCGTGCGGAAGGGTCTTCTAATAATTTCACCACCACGTCGTACCACTCGCGGCTCTCTGGCCGGGGCCGGGTCAGGGTGGGATTGAAATAGACTCCATTTTTTACCATCAGGTCAATGAGAGGGCCGAACAACGTCGTGTCCATCTCCGCCTGCGAGTCCGGGAGTCTTCCTTCTTCCATAGCCTGAATCTTTGCCGGGTCTCCCAGCGTGGAGTGGACAACCGTCCGCGCGTGCTCAATGAACTTCATGCCAGCCAGTGTGGCTTCCCGCGCATCCACCGCGTGGCCGACCACCTCCAACCCGGCTTTGTGTGCTTCCTCAACCACGGCTTTCAGGGATTCGGTGCTTAGGCCTTCGTAAACCTTGATCCCATCCACGCCCTGCTGGATCAGCTTCCGGGTGGCCAACCGTGCTTCCTCTACATTCCGTGTATGGATCCGATAGGCTGCCCGCGCCGCGAAAGTAATCGGATTGCTGCGTTCCGGCGGTCCATCAATGATCGCTCCAGTCACGAACAGGCGGGGACCTTTAATCTTTCCTCTTTGCAATGCCTCGCGCTGAGCCAGAATCCAGTCTGTGGGATTAGCCGTATCGAAGATCGTCGTCACACCATAGTGCAGGAAAAGCGGGGGCATGTAGGCCGAAATATGGACGTGGGCATCGATGAGTCCAGGGAGCACAGTTTTTCCTTCCGCCCGGATCACTCGCGCCCCGGCGGGATAAGATACATTTCCCTTGGTTCCAACCGCTTTGATCCGGGAGCCCTCAATCACAATGACCGAATCTTGGATGGGGTCACGACCGGTTCCATCAATTAGGGTCCCTCCCTCG
>JADFGZ010000304.1 GCA_022567475.1 Acidobacteriota bacterium
CAGCAACGCTGGAAGAAAGGCCAACCGCCCCAGAGCACTACAGGTGTCGAGAGCGCGAACTGAATCCAGGTGGCGACGCTGTCGGAAAACAAGCGCCCGACCGGCTGGCCGGGAATCATCTCCGCCATCGCCAGCAGCAGCACCGGCACGGACAGCGCCAGGCTCACGCGGAAGCGGCGGGTCATGTCCACCAGTTCCGGGCTGGCCTCCTCCTCTTCCTCTACCGTGGCCACGCGCGCTTCCAGCGCCATGCCGCAAACGGGGCAGGAGCCCGGCTCCGCGCTCACCACCTCGGAATGCATCGGACAAACGTACTCGGTCTTTGTCAAAGGAGCCGCGCCAAGCATCGGCTCCAGCGCCATGCCGCATTTCGGGCACGGCCCCGGCCCCTCCTGCTGGACCTCCGGGTCCATAGGGCATGTGTACATGCCTGCTTTGCCCGCAGGCTGCTTCGTTCCGGTCGCTGCGGGAGCTTCAAGCATAACGAGCCCCGCCGGTTGTCCCAGAAATTTTCTAGGTTCGGCGCGGAACTTCTCCATGCAGTGCGTGCAACAGAAGTAGTAAGTCTGGCCTCCGTGCTCATACCGGGCGGCGGCAGACTCCGGCTTTACATCCATGCCGCAGACAGGGTCCTTTACGGCTTGGCCCTGTGCTGGGTGGTGAGCGTGTTCGTGGTGGCTCATGGCAAAACCTCTACTACAGTGCAGGGATCAAGTTTAATAGGCTACCACCGCGAATGCCAGAATGATGAAAGGGAGTGGTCAAAGTAGGTGGCGGGACATTAGAAACTTCAGGGGGAACTTCAGGCGGGGTTCGAGCAACTTCACTTTTCTTTACTTTCTTTGGGAAGATTGCTGGCCAGCTTCTGCCGCTTTCCAGCAAATCGCTGCCAGATAAAAAAACACCCTGCTATGACTGCCAAGTCCGCATTCCCAAGGGCGAGCAACCCTTTTTACTTCCTGGCGGTCACAACAGGGTGGATTAGGTTTAACCAATCGTCTGTTTTGAACCGCCCATGGTTAAGCACGTCCATGCCCATTCCAAGTCTCAATACACCCTACGAAGAATCAATGAGTTAGCGGGCTAATCCTGCACACCGCCTGCCTTGCGCCGTATCGGATGGACTCGCACCGTGTCAAAATTAAACAGTTCTCATCTTCTCGAGCTTCCGGTACAGCGTTTTCCTTTCGATCCCCAGTATCTCGGCAGCGCGCGTCTTATTCCCGTGAGTGGCTTCCAGCACTCTGCGGATATGTTCCTCCTCGGCCTCCGCCAGGCTATCGGACGACGCAGAATCCTTGCCGCCGGGGTCCAAAGCAGCCAGGGCGCTGCGGAAAGCCTGCTCGTCCACCACGCCGCCCGGATGAAGAATGGCCAGCCGCTCCAGTATATTCAGCAGTTGGCGGACGTTGCCGGGCCAGTGATAACGGAGCGCCAGCTTCATGGCGGCAGGGTCCAGGATGACTTGCCGCCGAAACCGCCGCTGGAAGATTCCCAGAAAGTGTTCCACCAGCACGGCAATATCCTGGCTGCGCTCCCGAAGCGGCGGCAGTCTGAGGGATGCGACGTTGAGGCGGTACCAGAGATCCTCGCGAAATTTCTTTTCCGCCACCAGGAGCCGCAGGTTGCGGTTGGTGGCCGCCAGCACACGGACGTTGACCGTGCGGGCCGTCGCGGAGCCCACCGGACGAACCTCGTGCTCCTGGAGGAACCGCAGCAGGCGAAGTTGGAATGCCGGATCGATGTCGCCGATCTCATCCAGGAAGACCGTGCCCCCGTCGGCGCTTTCGAGCATCCCCATGCGGTCGCGATCTGCGCCCGTATAGGCTCCGCGCACCGCTCCGAACAGCTCCGTTTCGAGCAGCGTGCCGGCCAGCGCGCCGCAATCGACAACGGCAAAGCGGCCTTTTCGCCGGGGACTGCTTTCATGGATCATCCGGGCCACCAGTTCCTTGCCCGTCCCCGTCTCCCCTTCCAGCAGCACGGTGGTATCCGCCTCCGCCACCCGGGAGACGAATTTGTACACCTCCACCATGGCAGGCGAGTTGCCGATCAGAGCAGGCGAAGAAGCAGCCCCGGAACCATCCGGCACACCGGCGGATGCATCGGCGGCAGAAGCAGCCGATTGCGCCAAGGCGGCTTCCGCGTTCCTGACCGCCTGAAGCATTCGCTCCAGCGAAAAGGGCTTTGAAATATAGTCGAAGGCTCCTTCGCGTGTCGCCTCCAGAACGGTCTCAAATGACCCTCTGCCCGTTATCAGGATCACCGCACAGCGGGGATTGAAGGCGCGCGCCCGCCGCAGAATATCGAGGCCGCTGCGCTCGTCGAGAAAGATGTCGGAGATGACGATAGGAAACTCGGTTGCCGCCAGATGTTCCAGAGCTTCCTCGCTCCCACGCGCCTCCCGGACCGGATAGCCTTCCGCATCGAGCAGCGTCTTGAGCATCTCAGCGACGGCGGGATCATCTTCGACGACTAGGATTAGCGGCTTCATTGATTTGATGCGCGGATTTGATTCGCGGTTCCCCATTCGAACTTCACCGGGCAACTTGACCCTGCTTGTCTTGTGCATCCGGTCGCGGCGTGCCTGAGGGCGGCGCTGCCGGGAGAAAAATAGAAAAGCGGGAGCCTGCTCCAGGCTTTGTTTCGAGCATCACATCCCCGCCGTGATGGCGGGCGATCTCCCGCGCGATGGCTAGCCCCAAGCCGAAGCCGGACGTGCCGGAATTCTCAGCCGCCTCGGTGCGGAAAAAGCGGCCAAAGACCCGGCTGCTTTCCTCCTGGGTCATGCCCGGCCCGCTGTCAGAAATATGCACGGCGACGCGGCTGGCCTGGCGCTCCAGGGAGTAGCGCACGGAGCTTCCCGCAGGACTATATTTCACGGCGTTGGTCAGCAGGTTACTGACAGCAAACTCCAACAGCTCCGGGTCGGCTTCGATGACCATCTCGGAAACCGCATCTGCATCTTCCCGGATCAGCCGCACTTGCTTTCGCTCCGCCAACGGACGAAGGCGGTCAACGGTCCTCTCCAGAACAGAAACAAGGTTCACCGCGACCCGTTGCAACTCCATTTCGCCCGCCGCGAGCCTCTCCACGCTCAAAAACCGCTCCACCAACTTGCCCAGCCGCTGCGACTCCTGGTAAATGAGATCGACGATCTGCTTTCGCTTGGCTTCGTCCAGAGGGTAGCGGCTGAGCAGTTCGCTGGAGCCCAGAATGGCCGTCAGGGGCGAGCGGATTTCGTGAGCGGCCATTTCAAACTGCTGCTGTGATCGCCGCCGTCTGGCCTCCGATTCGGTGAATTTCCGGCGCGCTGAAAACAGTTGGTACGCGCCGCACCCCAGCAGCGTGGTTCCGAACGGCAGCAGCAGCGAAAACGCCGGCCACACCTGCCCGGCAAGGAAAAGCCGGTAAGGGACAAGCAGAATCATCAAACCAAATCCGGTTAACAGCCCCATCAGCCGGAGACCTTGGAAGCGGGCCAGCACCCAGGCGGTGGCCAGCGTGATCCCGAACACCGCCAAAAATATATTGAAATCACCCGCGGGCCGCAGGTAATTCTCCCTCAGCAAGGTGCGCAGAATGTTGGCGTGAATCTCGACGCCTGCCATTCCCAACCCCGCCGAAAAGGGAGTAAACAGCCGGTCTCCGGTAGCCTGGGCGGTTACGCCGAGCAGAACGATCTTGCCCCGCAATCGGTCCTGCCCGGCCCCACCTTCTTCCGACAAAAGGCTAGCCAGACTAACCTGCGGAAAGGTTCCTTCCCCTCCGGCGTAGTTGATCAGCAGGGACCGCTGCCCGCGCCGCGTAGCCGGCACCCGCGCGACGCCTTGAGGGAAATCGCGTGCGGCTGGGCCGCCTTCGCCAGCTTGAGCGAGCGCCTGGCCGTCAACAGCCACCTCCAGCGCCCGGTCAGTCTCCGTAACCGGCTCTCCCGGCGCGCCGAGCAAAAAGCGGTAGCACTCCAGTGCCAGCGCCCAGTAGCGCTGCCCGTCCCCCTGCTTTGCCAGCAACACCTGCCGGTTGACGCCGTCCGAACCGGGGTCGGCATGGGTATGCCCCAGTACGGCAGCTTTCTCGACAAACTCCGGCAAAGGCAGGAGCCACCTTCCCCTGCTTCCCGCCTCCAACGCCGTGGCGAGCACCACGGGTGCGGCCCCGGCTAAGGCTTGCTCCAAATCACCGTCGGCTTCCGGAGTGGAGCGGTCCGTCAGCAGAAGATCGACGGCCACCAGACGCGGGCGGGCTTGCTGAATCTGCTGAATGGCTCGCGCCAGCAATGAGCGATCCAGCGGCAAGGCGCCGTAACGGGACAGCGTAGCATCGTCGATGGCGACAATGACGATGTTCTCTCCGGCAGTTTGTGCGCCGCGCTGCCGGAAGAACCGATCATAGAAGATATGGTTGATCCGGCTGCCGTAAACACTCCATCCGAGCAGAATCGAGAAAACCAGACAGAGAGACGCCAGTCCAATGTATGCCAGCACCTGCTTGGAAAGCCGATGATTCATGAGGTTTCGAGACGCAGCAAACCTTCATCTTATCAAAAATCGGATTGCCGCTCAGGCTGTCAATGGCTGATCTGCCGGAGGTTCTCTCCCAGCAGACAAAAGGACGCTGCTTCCCTGAAAAACAAAAGGGCTGGTGAACGCCACCAGCCCCCTGCAAAACGCACTGAAGTCCATCCCCCCGGCGTCCTTCAGCCCAGTTTCACAGCAAAACGGTCCTCACTCTATCGGTTCGAACCATTTGTGGCAATGGACCGATGGTCACATTTCCGATAGTGCAAACGTACTATCAGTCCTAGTACCACCAATACAAGTCCCGGTACTTCTATGCAGATTGCTTCCAAAGACGCATTCCCGCGCCTTTCACAGCTTATCCAGCAAGCGCTTGGCTTGCTGGAACTTCGGGAAGCGGCGCTCCTCCTCCCGAAACAGCGCAGAGTGGACACAGCGCTGGCCACGGCGGCTGACCACCGGATGTTTCAGGTGCAGCATCTCGTGATACAGGATGTATTCCACAAGGAATAGGGGCGTCCCGGGGCGGTCGAAGATTTTGCTGATAATGATGGCGTTGTGCGCAGAGTCATAGTGTCCCAGAGCAGTGCGTGAGGCAGCCCGGCTCCAGCTCAACTGCGGTCGTCCCAAAAGGCCGTGAAAGTACTT
>JADFGZ010000045.1 GCA_022567475.1 Acidobacteriota bacterium
GGCGAATGCATTTCGCGCATTTAGAGACTCATCGCGGAAGTTGAAACTTAGATTGCCACGAAATTGGTCCGTTCCTGCGCGGGTGAAGACTTCAATGCGGCCGCGCCCCGGGCGGCTGTATTCGGCGCTGAAGGGATTCCGGTTGATCCGGATTTCCCGGATCTGATCCTTCGGAGGCAGTTGTCCGCCGGAAAAGCCGTCCACGATGAAGTCGGTTCCGCCGGTGGCGTCGGCTCCCGGCCCGGCCATTTCCCGAAGAAGCTCGGCAAGCTCTTCTTCGTCCTCGGGCAGGTCGCGCAAGTCCTCTTCAGTGAGGACGATTGCCGTCAGGTTTTGATCCGGCTCCAGGCTGATCATGTAAGGGTCTTCCTCCACGTCCAAGGCTTGCAGGAACGGAGCCAGCTCCAGCGTGATGGAAAGAACAGGCATCTCGGCCTGGACCGCAATGGCTTCCGTGTAAGGCTCAAAATCGGGAGCAGTCACCTGCAACTGATACTGCCCCGGCGGAAGAGTCAGTTCAAACTCTCCGCCGTCGCCGGTCCGGGTCTCCGACACAACCTGTTCGCCTGCATAGGCCGCGACCGAGGCACCCGGGATCAAGGCCCCGGTGGAGTCGAGCACGCGACCCTTCAGCGTCTCGGTTTGTGCCCAGGCTGCGGTCGTCACCAGCAGCGTTGCAATCAGGAAAAAAGCTCTTCGCATGATCGAATGGTCTCCCCGGGTTGGGACAGACACACCTGCCCCCTCTCAATTATAAACCCGGAAAAGCCTGTAAAAGTTGCGGTAATCAGGCTTGGCTGTCGCCGGGCAATGCCTTTCTTACCGGCAGTCGATCAACTCTCAGGCCAATTTCAAGAAAGTTTACGCCGCCAGTAGAAGTACAGAGGCAAGCCCAGCAGGACAGTAGCGATACCCAGCAGTGACTCCGTTGGCCGGCCCCGGAGTGTGAAGATCAAAATCCAGGCGGAGAATGACAGGAAAAGGAGCGGGATAAAGGGATAAAGCGGCACGCGGAAGGGACGGACCAGTTGGGGACGGCGCACCCGCAGGACAATCACCGCACCCACCGCCAGGGCGGAGAAAAACACCAGAGTAAATCCAGCGTAAACAATCAACTGCTCAAATGTCCCCGAGAGAACCAGCACGGAGGTCCACAGCGCCAGGCAAACGATCGCTGCCGCCGGGGTCTGGAAGCGGGGATGGACCCTTGCCAGCCGCATGGGAAACAGTTTGTCGGAGGCCATCGCATAATAGACTCTGGGAGCTACCAGAATCATGGCGCTGGCTGAGGCGAGGATGGAAAGCGCCATGAAGGCCGACACCAGATGCGTCGCCACGGGGCCGAACAGCGCCAGGGAAGCTTTCTCTCCCACCTGCAGCACCCCGCTCATCCCCGAGACGCCCAGGCCATAGAGGAACACTACATTCAGCCCGAGATAGAGCAGGGCCACCACGCCGGTCCCGGCCAGCAAAGAGACCGGGATGGTTTTGTGCGGTTGCCGCATTTCCCCTGCAATGTATGCCGCCGCGTTCCAACCGCTGAAGGAGAACAGAACAAAGATCAACGAGACGGCTCCGTTGCGCAGCGCGCCCACGGGAACCAGTCCCTCCGGGCCGGATTGAAAGTTTCCCCAATCGCCCGTGCCGAGCGCCACGCCCAGCACAATCACGGCGACAAGGGCGGCGATCTTGATGACAGTCAATCCAACCTGCAACCTGCTGCCGTGCCGCACACTGGAGATGTGAATCAAGGTGAGCGACCATACAATGACCAATGCAAAAATCTGGCCGCCGCTCAACTGTAGCTGGAGGGAGCCGAGTGGAACCGACCATAGAATGTTATCGGGGCTCAGCAGCGGGGCAAAGTGAGACAGATAGGCCGACACGCCGATGGAGGCGGCGGCGATCGGCGCTGGGAAAGCAATGACGCAAGATGTCCAGCCGGTCAGAAAGCCCCACAGGGGGCCATAGGCTTCCCGCAGGTAGACGTATTCTCCCCCCGCTTCGGGAAAGGCTGCGCCTAATTCGCTGTAGGAGAGAGCCCCGGCTAGTGCTAAAATAGCGCCCAGGACCCAGATAGCCAGTATCGCGAAAGGGCTTCCCAGGTCCCGCGCCAGAAAGCCCGGCGTGGTGAAGATGCCGACGCCGATGCAATTGGCTACCACCAGGGAGGCTGCAGTGATGGCTCCGACAGAACGCTGTAGAGATGGCTGGGAGCTTGCCTGATCCAAGGGTCGGTTGGTGTCCTCTCCGGGATTAAGGAATGGGAGATCATTCTAGCCGAAACAGTTCGGGACCCCAAGAGGAGAGAACGGATGGCCGAGGTTTTTATCAGGTATCAGACCGGATTTCCTGCTCAGGTGGTTTGGGGCCGCGCGGCCGGGAACTGTGAGTTGCCCGGCCCATACAGAACGCAATAATTTTTTACGCAAGAGAAAAAATACCCGGCATAGGAGGTGGAACGGTGAGACGAACGCCTTTTTTTAGCTTGAGACCATTGCTTCTCGCGGTGGCGTTGCTTTCCCTAACCGCCGTGGAGGGCAAGGCGCAGCGAGCCTCGATGGAACTGCTGGAAACAAAAATTGCAGCCACACAGACGGCCATCAACATCGACGGCCAGGTCAAGAATATCTCTCCCCGGGAAGTCAGCGGGGTGGAGGTCTATTGTGACTTCCAGAACATGGACGGCGAGAGCATCCGCATCGTGCGAGGGTACCTGGATACGGACCCGCTGGCGGCCGGCGAGACATCAACGTTCAAGATCAGCACCAAGTATGACGCCAATATCAAGCGCTTCAGCGTCACTTTCGGAAGAACGTTTGGAGGCCCGCTGGTCACCAAAGACAGCCGCGAGCAGTAGAGGGGCTGTCGCCGACAAATAACAATTCTCTGGGTTGCGCGTTCGCGCAGGAAGGTCTGCGCAGCAGCCTTAGCGGGCGAACTCGACCTGCGGCGCCTCGCGGTCCTCTTCCGTAGTCTCGAAATAGGCATCTTCCCGAGCAAATCCGGAAAAAGAAGCCACCAGGTAGTTGGGAAATAGCTGGATATAGGTGTTGTAGCCCTGGACGGTTTGGTTGTAGCGGCGGCGCTCGATCGCGATCCGGTTTTCCGTTCCTGCCAGCTCATCCTGCAGCCGCAGGAAGTTTTCATTCGCCTTGAGGTTGGGATAGTTTTCGACGATCACCAGCAGGCGGGAAAGAGCCGAATCCATCTGCTGGTTGGCGGCGATGCTCTCTCCCGGCGTGCGTGCCCCGGCCAGCGCCGCGCGGGCGTCGGCCAGCCGCGTGAAGATCTCTTCTTCGTGAGCGGCATAGCCCTTTACGGTTGACACCAGGTTGGGAATCAGGTCGGCTCGCCGTTGGAGCACCACGTCCACCTGCGCCCAGGTCCCCGTGATCGCTTCTTTCTGGCGAACCATCTCATTGCGATGGCCCATGAAGCTGGAAAACACTGCGATGCCCACCACGAGCACAACCCCGACGATGACGGCGGCGACAATGGCGAAAATCTTCAGGCCTCTGGACATTTCTGCTCCTCCGTTCTGTTACCGTTCTTCTGCGGTTGATCTGCTTCCGGCGGTGCTGCCCGCGCTTCGAACGTTAACCCTTCGATCCAATTGAAATGAACAGCGCACCCTTTCTATAGTACACCGGAAACCGTTCCAGCTTCTACGGGCGCTTTCCCATTTGGTCCACGGCTACTGCCAGCCGGGAGACCTGCTCCAGGTAGGCGGCAAACAAGTCATGCACCTGGTTGGAGGGCGGCTTCGCGCCCCCCTCGCGGATTCCCAGCACGGTGAGGAACGGGGCAGCTTCGATGGAGAAATGGGATGAGGCGGCCTGGAAGGTCTCCCGCTTCCGTGCGGGAGCGGTGACCCCGGCCAGGATCAGCGCATGACGGGCCATGGTGGCGATGGCCGGCAGAGACTCCACCATCAACCGGATCACTTCCTTATCGTGCCGTTGCAACCTCAAGTACCGTTCCCGCAGACGCAACACGTCGGAGCGCAGTTCGTGCTCTACTTGCCGGCGGTGGTGCCGCGTGTCGACTTGAATCCCGGCCACCAGGTCTTCCCCGTACAGAATGCGATGGCTTTGCTGAATGTCCAGGAACTCGACGGGGAAGGCATCGTGGGAGTTTTCGGTCTCTTCGAGCGAGAGCAGCAACGGCGCGGGCTGCTTCTGCTTGATCCACCAATCGATGGCCTTCGCTCCCCGGCGCAATTCCGGAACCCCCACCTGGCGCAGGGTGCAGAGCACGTTCAGGTCGGAATATTTCTTCTGATAATCGTCGCTGGCCGCCGAGCCGTACAATACCACGCTCACCAAGTCGTCCCCGTAGGCCTCGCGCAGCCGCTTCACCAACTCTTCCAGTAGTTTTTCTTTTTCCATTGAGATGATTCCTAAGTTTTCCTCGACCGGAGGCCGGGTGATGCCGAACGGGCCGGGCTTTCCTCCTCAACTGTCCTTCCCTGCTGCCCTCACCAACTACCGGATGCGCCGCCTCCTCCGAAACCGCCTCCTCCAAATCCTCCAAAGCCGCCTCCGCCACCGCTAAAGCCTCCCAGGCCGCGTCCCATCATCATGCCTGCGCCATAAAGCGGCATTCCATACCAGCCGCCTCTGCGGTACCCCCGGCGGCGAGAAAACAGAAGAAAGGGGAGCAGAAAAAACATTGGCAGGAGCCGTCTCAAACCGCCTCGCGAGCTGACGGCGGTTCTGCCTTGGGGCCTGACGCCGGAGAGCACGTTGAGGGTGACGCCGGAGTCCTCGGCAATGATCTGGGCGATCGATATCATTCCCAGGGCGATGGCGTTGTCGTAGTCGCCGCTTCGCAGGTGCGGGGTCATGGCGCGCAGAATGTCGCCCGAGCGGGCGTCGGTGATGATGGGCTCCAGGCCATAGCCGACCTCAATGCGGTTGCGGCGGTCCTCGATGGCCAGAAACAGCAGGATGCCGCGGTCCTGCTGGTCGCCGATGCCCCAGCGAGTGGCCAGGTCGTTGACAAAAAGTTCCAGCGACTCGCCTTCCAGCGACTGCACCGTCACGACCGCCATCTGAGCGCCCGTTTTTTGCTGGAGTTCCGCTGCCAGGGCCTCCAACTGCTGCCGCGCCCCCGGGCTGAGGACTCCGGCAAGGTCGTTGATGTAGCCCTGCGGTTTTTCCTGCGGAACCTGGGCGCTCGCCGCCGAGCTAAAGAGAAATATCAGAATGAGCAGCAGGGTGCTTGCGGCGGAGCGGATCAGAGTCCGGCTGGAAAGAACGGTTCGACCGAGAAAAGTAGAAGTTCGGGACATGATGGCAGACTCAGGTTATCACGCTTGCAGCAAAGCTCAAAGAAACGGAGAGGCGGGGGGGAGAGGAAGAAAGCTGCCTGAGCAGAGCTTATTGCTCCGAGGCCTCAAAGAGCGAGTCCGGCAACGGAAGGTTGTAGTAGACCTTTTGGACGAATGCTTCGAAGATTCTTCTTCCGTACCGCTGCCGCATCATGTGGCGGGGCGCGGTAATGCCCTGGCCGGTGAAGTAGTTGGAAAGAAACTCCTCTTCCTCAATTCGCTCGCGGGTCTTCGCGTCGCGGCGCACCCAAACTACCCGCGCAGGCAGATGCGTCAAGCGGTCCAAATAGAAGGTGGCGACGCGATTGTCCGCATCGATGAAGTTCACCACGTCCACCGCCTGCGCGCCCAGGAAGTCCCTCCCGGCATACTCCAGCAGGATGCCCGGCTCCCCCAGCCGGTAACGAAGAATGTGGAAAGCGCTCATCGACTCCCGTTCCAGATGAGTTTTCATTTCTTCCTCGGAAATTGGCTTGACCCCATGGATGTCGATCTCCCAACCCTGGTCGCCGCTGTAGACGACAATCGTTTCTTTGTTCTTGCCGTATTCTTCCCGCTGCTGGTCCGGGTAACGTGTGTAGGCGACAAACGTTGACAGGCCGGTGAGCTGGTCCCGCCGAAAAGAATAAACTCTGCCCTCCATCTTGGCGCTTTCCAGATTCAGGAAAGCCTCGCCTCCCAGGGCTTCTATGGCTTGTTGGAGCAGCTCGCGGCCTTGCTCGGCCTTATCCTGCGCCAGAGCCGGGCTGGCTGCCGAAGCGGTGATGGCAAGGAGGATCACCCAGAAAATAGTCTTCATAACGACTATCCCATCAACTTTCCAAGACACGGATTTAGATCCTGCTCCTGATTTTGAGCAGGATAAACGTAAAAACAAAGGCGAGACCGGCGAGGATGATGGCCAACTGCCAAGCGTCGTCGGAGACGACAAAGGTGCCGCCCACCGCAGCTAGCGCCACACCCAGGACCACTTGGCCAAACTCCGAGATAATAGCGTGACCGGGGTCTCGGCTGACAATAATCGGGTGCCAGGGCTCAATGCTAAAATCTAACCGCGTTTGCCTGTCTATCGTTACCCACGGCAGAAGCATGCCTTGGTACGCGGCATCGGGGCAAGGCCGGGGAAAGTGCTTCACCATGCCGTTCAACGGCAGTGTAACATTGTCGTACTGTTGGAGGCAGCGTGGACAAGGCAGATCAGATATTGTTGTTTGACCAGCCTGCTTAGCCGAGTCGGCCCGCGAAAGGCCGAGCGTTCGATAACGACTGGGTGCTTAAGAGCCCCGTCGATGTCCGAACTGTAAACCAACTCCTTTGCAGCCGAACCTTGCATGATTTTCTCCAAACAAATCGCAGTACGAAGAGTTTGGTCCATGCGAATTGTTTCATCGTCCAGGCCGGGATCGTCGCTCAGGCACGCTAACACCGAGGCTTCGCCGTAGCTGACTTTGAGATAGGCGCCATTCCTTACCTTGAGTCGCCGTGTGTTGGCGCGCGACAACCGCACGATATAGGTACCTTTCGATCCAGGCCGCTCACTAGTAGGGCAAACTCGGGTGCATTTTATGGACGATTTGGCAGATCGTGTCCCCCACATAAGGTATTCCTCCGGGGTCAGTCCGACGCTTCTTCGTATCAGTTATGCAGAGACCAACTGGCCCCGCTCATTAACCGTCGAAGCGCTCATTCGCGTTTCGAGGAACTGGATCAGTTGCCGCCGCAACGCCTTGTCAGCAAGAAGTTGGCGGTGCCGCTTTTCAATGGGCTCACCAAGTAGAAGTCCAGCTTGGTCAAAGACAAGCGACAGTACTTCCTGCTCATCCATAACGGGCCAGTCAGGGCCTTCACGGGCAAACAATTTCAAGCAAATAGGGTTGCCTTGGTAAGTCAAGATTTTGCGGTCAACGTACGCTGTTAGGTTGTCAATTTTCGGGCCCCCGTCTACATGAAATTTCCCTGGAACCGCGATGCGCAGATAAGCTTGCCCAACTCTTTCCGATTTATCCATACGTACCAACTCTTCACTGGTGAGCATGGTAACTGACAACCAAGCGACTGCGCCTGGCTGATACAGGTAGGTGGCGGGTAACGCACCGTAGGATGCTAACCGACACGAATAGATGACAGCCGTGTCGGTCATGGTGCCGACTAACACCGGAAGCGCCACCTCAGGCTGGTGCGCGTATTTTTCAGCGAGACGACCGGGACAGCCATTAGAGCCGACGGCTAGCACGGCGTGCCGCTTGCCGAAGGTGGGGTTCCCGCGCGCAGCCAAGAAAGTGTCGAGCGTGACCTGACCTGTAGCTTCGTCCACCCACAAATCTGCGTATGTTTCGCCTCGAGCCTTGATTTCGTAGATATTGCCCTGAAAGTAGATATAGGAAAAGTCTGGTCTGAGCCCAGGGTAAGCGAGTGGTTGATGTTCTGCGCCAGGGAACTGGTCTGCAGAGAGGACAGTCATAGATGGTACTCCAGTCAGGTAACGTCAGCCACTGCTAACTAAAACAGGCTGGCTGCTTCCTTCAAGCATTCTCAAGACAGACGCTCGTAAAGGTGGCAAATTGTATGATGTGCCCTCGTGTATTGTAACATTAACGGGTTTCGGGTTGGATTCTGCACTCATCGGCTATAGTCCGGCTGTTTTCACGACACCACTTTCGCCCGGCACCGATTCAGCTTACTCACCCAGCAGGCGGGCCTTTCCCGCACTTACAAACCCACGGGAAATTGGAGTTGCCAATTCGCAATGGCTGTCAACGAACGATGGTGGTCAACGAACAATGGCCGTCAACGAACAATGAACTTCCGGGGATTGCCGGAGCGGTTAGCGTCCGTAGCGCCGTTTCAAATAACTTCCCAATTCGGCGTCCAGGTCCGCGTAATCCGTCCGCAAGGCGCTTCGGATTGCTTCTGACATCGAACTGCCCTGTCCCAGGAGCTTTAACAGATACGGCAACTGGTAGGCCCCGTATTGGTCGCGGATCATGGCCACGGCGGCCAGGGACTCGGCGTAAGCAAGCCCCGCACGGGAAGAATCAAACCCCATGAAAGACCCCTCCAGTTCCGCCAGGGGAATTTGCCGGGACTCGCTGTAAATTTCAGCCAGTGCCGGCCCGGCGCGGGAAAGACGATCCCCGCTTTCCATCTGGGCCAAGCCTTCGTGGAGCCATGTGGGACAGCGGCCTTGTACCTGGCGATAGATGAAAGAATGAACCATTTCATGCTTCAGCACGCTGGCGAGTTCTCCGGTGACGCTGCTCAATCCCGCCACCGGCACCCGAATCTTGCCGTCGTTGAGGGCGCCCACCCAAGCCGGAGCTTGGGTAATATCCATGAACTGCCGCGCAGTATAGAGAATCACCATAATAGGTTCGCGGGGCGAATAGTCCAGCGCAAACTCCAGATCGCGGTACTGCTGTTCCAGGGTCGCCAGAATCTCGCGGCTGAAGGGGTCTGAGACCTCCGAGCCTTCCCAATTCAATGTGAACTGGCCGCTTCGCGCGTTTGCGAATCTGCCCTCCACTTGAGCTTCGCGTTCAGCCTGCCGGATGAGTTCCTGCAACTTCGCAGCAAGCTTCTCATCGGGGCGCAGCGCCTGGGCCTGTTTCCAGTAGCGGGCGGCCTTCTCGGGGCCTTCGGAATAGTAATAGGCATGCCCCAGCAGGGTCAGCGCGTAGGGAGACTTGGGCTCGATGCGCTCAGCGAGCAGCAGATGATCGATCGCCTCGCCGTATTGCTGGCGGATGATGTCGATTTGAGCGGCCAAGAGCAAGGCATTGAAATCGCGTCTGGACAACCGCAGCGCTTGTTCCGCCCACCGGCTGGCTTGGTTGAACCGCTGCTTCCGGGCTTCAAAGAAAGCGGCCACCAGGTAGGCATTCACAGCGTTCTGCCTTTCCATCTCACCCGTGTTGGCCGTTCTGGCCAGGAATTGCAAATACTGCTCGTCCACTGCGCCGTCTCGAACAATGGACTCCATTTCGGACTCAATTTCCATGTCGGGCAGACGGATCTCACTAGATAGTTGCTTCCCCGGATCAAGATCGCTCGTTCCCCGGCGCGGAGCTGGACGGGACCTTCGCGGCGCATATCCTCCCTTTTCGATCCGGTCGACTAATGACTTCGGTATGGTTACTTCCCCGCCGAAGCGTTCATAGATCACCTTGTCCCCAGCTTCCGTGACGGAGTCGGCGACGATACGGCGGCCGTTTTTTAAGATGATGACGTCGGCCGGAGCACTGACAACCGAAAGAAACAAAGCGGCGAGCAGGGTTGGAAATATAAGGTTGGCACGCATCCAAAGCATGGAGTGTCCTTCCGGCGACTTTTTGCTCCTGCGGTGAGTATAAGCTTTAGTTCCCAGCACTTTCCATTACTTCCCGTTTTCCATTACTTCCCGTCAACGCTGGCCCACAGATACCAGGAGGCCACCGAGCGGTAGGGCTGCCACCGCCGGCCCATCTGCTCAAGCCTTTGCGGGGAGGGCAGCGCGCGCAATCGATATGCCTTTTGTACGGCCTTGAGGATGCCCAGGTCGCCCACAGGCAGCACATCCAGCCGGCCCAGAGAGAAGATCAGAAACATCTCCGCCGTCCAGCGGCCAATGCCCTTGACCTGGGTCAGATGGCCGATGATCTCCTCATCCTCCATCGGCGAGAGGTGGCGCAGCTTGAGCGATCCGTCCAAAATGCGCCGGGAGAGGTCCTTCAAATAGGAGATTTTTTGCGGAGAAAGCCCCGCCGAGCGAAGTTGCTTTTCGGGGGTGCGGTCCAGCTCTTCGGGGGTGGGAAACCGGCGGGAGGAATAAAGAGCCCGGAAACGCGAAAAAATAGCCGCCGCAGCTTTCCCGGCGAGCTGCTGATAAACGATGGCTTCCACCAAAGCGGCAAAATGGTTATTGCGCCCCGCCCGCCCCAGCCGGCAAGGGCCTATCTGGCGGATGAGGCTGGCCAGGGCCGGATCGGCTTGGGAAAGCCGCCGGACGGCTTTTCTCGCAAGCTGCTCGGCTTGGGGCTGTTTTCGGTCCAGAAAAAGCATATTTCGGCCTAAATGTAGCATAGAATTGTTGTGCGTTGGGCCGCACGGTTTCACCGAATCGATACATCGAGATTGGGGCAGGAGGCGCTGGATAATGGATAGCTGTTTGAAATTGCTGCCGCACCGACATTGACCCGTGGCGAGCCCAGTACTATATAGCAGGCAGCGTGGTACCAAAGTTCTATTGCGTCGAAGTCTTCCCCCTAGGATAATCTGTTTCAGTGCATCAAGGAGAGTCATTCGATATTCAAGCAATTCGATATGTTTGGAGGTCAGGTATGAAGATGCAGTTGCTTTCCGCTACGACGGCTATGGCTCTGTTTTTGGCTTTCGGAACCGTGCCGACCGCCCTGGCGCAGAACGGCGAGCCGCTTACCAAAAAAGAAGCCGAGAAGCTCTTGAAACAGAGTGAGCAGGGCCTCAAGGAAGCTCAAAGGGCCAGCAAGCGCGGTGAGGTTGGCCAAGCCGCTGAACATTCCGTCCGCTACGCCGAGACCATGGACCGCTTGAACAGCGGTCTTTCCGCCAGCAATATGGATAACGGCATGAATGACCTTGAGGCGCTGGATGTGGCCGAGCGCGTAGGCGAAGCCACTCTGAAGCATGAGTCCACACTGCTGGAAGTGCTCGACAGGGTGCCCGACCAAGCCAAACCCGCCATTGAAGATGCACTGGCAGCTTCCCAACGAGGCCACGAGACCGCGACGGAAATGGTTCTCAGTCGCGGCCAGGTTAATCTCAGCGAGGGAGTGCTTACGGAACGTGGCGCGCGCGATGCCATGAAGAAGAACGAGGCCCTCCTGAAGCATGCCGAACGTGCGCAGAAACGCGGAGACAACGCCGCCGTAAGCCGCAGTGTAGACCAATATGCGGAAAACATGGGCAGCATTAACCTAGCTATCGAACAGGGTCGCATAGATAGTTCCGAGGCCGTCGGCGTGTTAGAACGTGTGGATTGGGACACCCAGCGGCACATCTCAAAGCTGGAAGGTTTGAAGGACGATGCGCCCGAGCAAGCCATGGCTGGCATTGATCGGTCCCTGGAGGAATCCGCTAGGGGGCACCAGATGGCCACCCAGAGCTTGCAGCAGCGGTCGCACGCTGCCGACGTCATCACCGGACGTCGCAGCCCTGGCGGCTCGTTTGGGGGTTTTGGAACCCGTCCGGGAACCGTTTCCGGTGGATCACCGTTGGGTGGCAGCTCGATGGGCAGGTCGGGTGGCCAAAGCGGGGGGCGGGGGCGGTAAGCATGACTCACGCTTGGGGTCACAATCCTGGGGACCAAGCTGTACCACTTATCTTGCAGTAGGCCATGCCAATGATCGGGAGGGACTGGCAACTGAACGGGGGGAGAACCTGTGCGAACTCTGATGGCTCTTCTTCTGGGCGGGTGGTTGCTGGGAACGCTTTTCATGGGAGCCGTGGCCGCCGAAAATTTTTTTCTGATCGACCAACTGCTCGATTCTTCCTCCCATAGCGCCTTTCAAAACAATGTCGCCCGGCTGCCCGCCGGGGAAGCCCGCGCGATGCTGCGTTACCTGGTCTCGGAGCTGAATCGTTTCTATTTTCACGTTTGGGGATGGGTACAGTTGATCTTGGGGGCGGGTTGTTTTGGCATTGCGGCTCTCAAGCTGAGGCAGAAGAAGCTCGTCATAGGCTTTTCTTCGATGCTGGCCGTGGTCGCTGTGATGGCTTTTTATGTTACGCCGGAGATCATCGAGGTCGGACGCAGCCTGGATTTTGTGCCCCGCGAGCCGCCTCCGCCCGGCATGGCCGCCTTTGGCAGGCTGCACGCCGCCTATTCCATCCTCGATCTTGCCAAACTGCTGACCGGCGTCTGGATGGCGGTTGTCCTGGTGCGCTTGCCAGCAGACACGAAGCGAGCATGACGCAGCCTGCCGGTTTGCCTTCCGCCGCATGCCCCTACTGTTTTCCAGCCTGATTTTTCAGACGGTCAGCCCGCCGGTACAGCTTGCGGGGCTGGTTTGCCCTGCCGAGCGGTTCTATGCTACCTTTTGATTTTTGAGACTTTCAAGAGAAGAGGAGCAGGAGAAAATCTCCGGAGGCAATGCCGGTTCGTGAGACGGAAGCGATCATCCTCCGGACCTATCCGCTGAAAGAAGCCGACAAGATTGTCAGTTTTTTTTCGCGAGATGCGGGTCGTGTGCGGGGAGTAGCGCGGAACGCGCGCCGCAGCATGCGGCGTTTTGGAGCGGCCCTGGAGCTTCTATCGCACGTTCGCTTGCGATACTCCCAGCAAGAGACCCGCGATCTGGTCCGGCTGGATTCCTGCGAACTGCTCCAATCTTTTTTTGAAACCCAGCGGAATTACGAAGCGAGCATCGGGTTCTGTTATATCGCCGAAGTCTGCGAGCAATTGCTTCCGGAAGGCGAAGCGAATGATCCGTTCTTCCGGCTGGTCCTGCTGGTCGCGAACCAAATCCGCCGGACCGAGCAGATTTGGCAACCCCTGACGTACTTCGATCTGTGGGCCGTAAAGCTGGCCGGGTTTCTGCCCCGGTTAGATGTCTGTTGCCGCTGTGGCGTAAAGTTTGAGCCCGGCGAGCAGGCGTGGTTTCGCCCCGAATGGGAGGGGTTGGGGTGCGAGGCTTGCCGGGGCGAGGGAAGCTGGCGTTTCAGCGCCGATTCACGGGCTGTGGCCCGCACGATGCTCGCGTCCACTTTGGAGGCGGTTCCGCCGGAGGGATGGAGTAAGAGCCGGGCGGAAGACCTGCGAAAGTTCCTGGGCCAGCAGATCGAACGGCACATCGAACGGAGGCTGATCACCCGGCCGCAACTGGAAGCGCTGCCGTAGTCCAGACCATTGTCCGGCGCGCTGTGAAAATTTGGCTTGGTAGGAACCGAGAAACGGCTGAGAAACGAATGAAACCGGCAAAGACCCTGCAGGAACTGATCTTTCGGCTCACTGATTTTTGGGCCGGGCGGGGCTGTCTCATCCAGCAGCCCTACGACGCGGAAGTCGGCGCCGGGACGATGTGTCCTGAAACCTTTCTTCGCGTCTTGGGACCGAAGCCCTACAAGGTCGCCTACGTGCAGCCCAGCCGACGGCCCGCCGACGGCCGCTATGGGGAAAATCCCAACCGCTTGTACAAGCATCTCCAATTGCAGGTGATTCTCAAGCCCGCTCCCGCCGACATTCAGGATGTTTACCTGGCCAGTTTGGAGAAGATCGGAATCGATCTGCGCAACCACGACTTGAAGTTTGAGGAGGACAACTGGGAGTCGCCCACGCTGGGCGCATGGGGAATCGGATGGCAGGTGATGCTGGACGGCCTGGAGATCACTCAGTTCACTTACTTCCAGCAGTGCGGGGGCGTGGAGCTGGACCCGGTCTCGGTGGAGCTGACGCTGGGGCTGGAGCGGATCAGCTCGTTTTTGCAGGATACGGAAAGCGTTTACCAGATGCGCTGGAACGAGGAGATGACCTACGGCGAGGTGCGCCAGGCCGAAGAGCAGCAGTTCTCGACATACAACTTTGAGATGGCCGACGTCGCCACCTTGTGGAAACTTTTTGAGCTGAACGAACAGGAATGCCGCCGTCTGCTGGAGCATTACCGGCAACTCAAAGCGCCCGGCGAGAAGGCGCGTTTCCCGGTGCTGGCCGCCTATGATCTGGTGTTGAAATGTTCGCATCTGTTTAACATGCTCGATGCGCGCGGAGCCATCAGCGTAACCGAGCGCGTCGCCGTCATCGGGCGGGTGCGGTCGCTCGCCTGCGGGGTGGCCGCGGCATATCTCGATCAAACGGATGCGTCGCCTGGCTCCTCCAGCGGCTCCTCGGACGCCTCGCAGCCAGGCGAGAAGAAATCGGAAGTCGTTGCCTCCTGAGTGGACCCTTGACAGTGGAATCAAAACAAAAAGAGTTTCTGCTCGAAATCGGCACGGAAGAGATCCCCGACTGGATGATTGAACCCGGGCTGGCGAGCCTGAAGCGGTTGCTCGAAGAAGGATTGCAACGCGCCCGCCTTTCTTCGGCGGAGCAGCCGGTTTCCTTCCAGATGCACGCCACGCCCCGGCGGCTGGTGGCTTTCTGTCCGGGCCTGGTCTCGCGCCAGCCCGACTCGGTCGAGATGGTGCAAGGGCCGCCCAAGCGGATCGCCTTTGATTCCCAGGGGAAACCGACCCCGGCTGCAATCAAGTTTGCCGCCAAGATGGAGACCACGCCGGAAAAGCTGCAAACAGTGACCACGCCCAAAGGCGAGTATCTAGCCTGTCGGAAGAAAGACCGGGGACGGCCAACCCAGGAAATTCTGCGCGAGTTGGTTCCGCAGGCGATTCTCGGCATCCCGTTTCCGCGCAGCATGTACTGGGAAGGCAAAGCGGGTCCGCGTTTCATCCGGCCCATTCGCTCCTTGCTGGTGCTGTTCGGCGGCCGCGTGGTGCCTTGCCGGATCGGAGCCGTCCAAGCCGGAGCCTGGACCTTCGGCCACCGGCAGTTGGGCAAGCCCCGGCTGCGCGTTCGCGACTTCGCGGGCTACGTGGAAACGCTGCGGCGAAACTATGTTCTGCTCGACGCCGGCGAACGGCGGGCCAAAATTCTGAAAGAGATTCAGGGGCTGCTTGCTTCCGAGGGCGGCTTGCGCCTGAAGGAGAACGAAGAGCTGTTGAACACCTTGGTTTATCTTGCCGAATATCCAACCCCGGTAGCCGGGCAATTCGACCCTTCCTATCTGTCGCTTCCCGAAGAGGTGCTGGTCACGGTGATGCGAGGCCACCAGAAATACTTCTCCGTCGAACAGGAAGGGGGGGCGCTTGCGCCCCGTTTTGTGGCCGTGATGAATTTGGAAAAAGACCGCAGCGGCGCCATCCGGCACGGCCACGAGCGCGTCTTGCGCGCGCGCTTCAACGACGCCCGCTTCTTCTGGGAAACCGACGGCAAGCTTTCTTTGGAACAGCGCCTGGAAATGCTGAAACAGGTCACCTTCCAGTCGCGGCTTGGTTCTTACTTCGAGAAAGCGAAGCGAATGGAGTCACTCGCCGGTGAGCTGGCGCGCAAAAACGGCAGCACGCCCCTTCTCGCCGAGGTTCAAACGGCGGCGCGGCTTGCCAAGTGCGACCTGACCACGGAATTGGTGAAGGAGTTCACGGAACTCCAGGGCGTGGTGGGCGGCTTATACGCCGAACGCGAGGGCAAATCGAAAGAGATCGCCACGGCCATCTACGACCACTATAAGCCGCAGAGCATGGAGGATGCCGTTCCCCGGACGCTGGCCGGAGCCCTCGTCTCGCTGGCGGACCGCTTGGACACCCTGGTTGGATGCTTCGGAGTGGGCTTGGCACCGACTGGTTCCAAAGACCCCTTTGCATTGCGGCGCACGGCTCAGGGGATGATCCGCATAAGTATCGATTACCCCTTGCCACTGTCTTGGAGGGATGTCGTAGATACCACATTGCAGGTTTATCAGGAAGCACAGCAGCAAGGACAAGTTCCTTCCTGGAACAAAGAAATTGTATGGCCGGAATTGGGACCCTTCATAGATGACCGGTACCGCTACTATCTGAGGGACGTGTCCGGGTACCCCTACGACGAAGTTAACGCGGTGCTGGCGGCGGCGGGCCGCAGCAAACGCTGGGCACCCTTCAAAATGCTGGAAGCGGTGCATCGGATTCGCCAGACCGCGAACTTCGAACCCTTAGCTGTGGCCTTCAAGCGCATTAAGAATATCTTGCAGCAGGCCGAGCAGAAGGGTCTGTTCTCGCGCCGGAATCTCGAAGAGAGGTTGCTGGAGCCAGGGCCGGAGACTGAGCTGTATCATCTTTACCGTGCAACGGCGCAACGAGTTGCCGACCACAAACAATCAGGAGACTTTTTCAGTGCCCTGGAAGCCATCGCCTCTTTGCGTCCAGCGGTGGATCATTTCTTCGACAAAGTTTTGGTGATGGTTCCCGATGCAGATTTGCGCGAAAATCGTTTGACGCTGCTGGCAACTTTGCTTTCAGAGTTTTCTACGATCGCCGATTTTTCCGAGATCGTGACTGCCGAACCCAAAAAAGCTGGATCACACTAACCGATTCGTCCGGGCTTGGAACCGAAGCGGAGGGAGCTTAAAGAGGGAGCTTAAAAAAGATGAGCGAAAAATTTATTTATTTTTTTGGCGAGGGCAAGGCGGATGGTCACGGCCAGATGAAGGATGAGCTCGGAGGCAAGGGAGCCGGACTGGCCGAGATGACCAACGCCGGCCTGCCCGTTCCTCCCGGCTTCACGATCTCTACCGCCGTCTGCCGACTGTATTTTGAAAAGAAAGGGAAGCTGCCCCCGGAATTGGATCAACAGACCAGCCAGGCCATCGCCCGCTTGGAACAGGTCACCGGGCAGAAGCTCGGCTCGCGGGAGAATCCGCTGCTGGTGAGTGTCCGCTCCGGCGCGAAATTTTCGATGCCCGGCATGATGGACACCATCCTGAACCTGGGGCTGAATGACGAAACGACGCAGACGCTGGCAGCCCGAACCAGCAACCCGCGGTTCGCCTTCGACTGCTACCGTCGCTTCCTCCAGATGTTCGGCAACGTAGTGTTGGAAGTCTCCAAAGCCGATTTCGACCACATCTTCGAAGGCGTCAAGAAAAAGCGCAAAGCTGTTTCCGACGCGGACCTCGATGAGAAGGCCCTCCAGGAGGTGATCCGGGATTATCAGAAGCTGGTTCAGAAAAAAACCGGCTCGCCCTTTCCGCAGGACGCACGGCAGCAACTCGCCATGGCGAGGGACGCCGTATTCCGCTCCTGGTATACCCCCAGGGCCGGCCACTACCGGCGCATGAACAACATACCCGATACGCTGGGGACCGCCGTGAACGTCCAGACGATGGTCTTTGGGAATCTAGGGGAGTCGAGCGGCACCGGTGTCGGGTTTACGCGCAATCCCTCCACCGGCGAGAAGGAGTTCTACGGAGAGTTCCTGATGAATGCGCAGGGCGAGGACGTGGTGGCGGGCATCCGCACGCCGCTGCACATCAGTAAGTTGCAGTCGCTCCTGCCGGAAGTCTATGACCAACTGCGCGAGACCACCTTGCGCCTCGAACGGCACTACCGGGACGTGCAGGATTTTGAGTTCACCATCCAGGATAAAAAACTCTACATGCTGCAAACCCGCAACGGCAAGCGCACCGGCAAGGCGGCGGTCAAAATCGCCGTGGACATGGTGGAAGAGGGGTTGCTGACCAAGCAAGAAGCCATCCTGCGCGTCGAGCCCGCGCAGTTGGAGCAACTGTTGCATCCTATTCTCGATGAGAAGGGTTCCGTGAAGGTCATCGCCCGTGGGTTGCCGGCCTCGCCCGGCGCCGCCGTGGGAGAGGTGGTGTTCACGGCCGACGATGCGGTCCGGCTCGGGAAGAAAACCCCGGTCATCCTGGTGCGGGCCGAGACCGTGCCGGACGACATTCACGGGATGGAAGCTGCCGTTGGCATCCTGACGTCTCGGGGCGGCATGACCAGCCACGCAGCGGTGGTGACGCGCGGGATGGGCAAGTGCTGCATCGCCGGCTGCGGAGCCATTCAGGTGGATGAGAAAAACAAGAGGATGAAAGTGGGCGGGCGGGTACTCAAGCAGGGAGACTGGATCTCGCTCGATGGCTCCACGGGCCGCGTGATCTTAGGAAAGATGCCCACCGTGGACCCGGACCCCACGAGCGGCGAGTTCGCCAAGTTCATGAGCTGGGCCGATGAATTTCGCAAATTGGGCGTTCGCGCCAATGCCGACATTCCGCGCGATGCCAAGGTGGCCCGGCGCTACGGAGCCGAGGGAATCGGATTGTGCCGGACCGAGCATATGTTTTTTGCCGAGGACCGCATCCGGCACATGCAGGCCATGATTCTGGCGGACACGGAAAAGGAGCGGCGGCGTTACCTGGCCAAGCTTCTTCCGATGCAGCGCAAAGACTTTGTGGGGCTGTTCCGCGTGATGGAGGGCTTGCCGGTCATCATCCGTCTGCTCGATC
>JADFGZ010000046.1 GCA_022567475.1 Acidobacteriota bacterium
AGTATCCTCTTTGGTGGTGGCCGTCATATCGCGGTCCGGAATAAAAATAGAAACTGGTTCCGTAGGAGAAGCGCCGGTACGGGTACCCGTACGGGCTGTAGTAGCGATACTCGGTGTAATAGGCCGGCGCTGGAGCGGGCGGCGGGCCTGCGCGGCGCTGTAGTCTGGGCTGGTCGTAGTCTCCCTGCCTCACCGGCTGGAAGGCCGCCATGGACTGCGCCGTGTATATCGTCAGCGGCGCCAGCGTGCGGAACGTCAGCACGGACTCAGGATAGACCACCGTAGGCTTGCCCCGCGTAACCAGCACCCCGATGATGGATGCAGCGGCTCCCGACAGGGCTCCGATTCCCGCGCCACGGCCGCCATCTACTGCGGCACCGATCGCCGCTCCCATGCCCGTCGTCATTGCGATCACGGCGGCGTCCTCGCCGACCGAAGCGCCTCTGGCGTACTCCATCAACTGCGTCACCACGGGCAATTGATGGCCATCCACCAGGCTGATCTCTGTGAGTTCCAGCCCCAGGCGCGACGTCCCACTCCTGCGCCCGGCTTTCTGCGCTATGGCGACACGGCCTCCGACGGTCTGCCCGCGCTGCGCGACGACGAATCCGCCGATAACCAGCGGTTGCGCCAGCGACGCCAGGAAGAAATCTCCCGGCAGGTTGTGTTTGCTGGAAAGCTGCTGGTCCACCCGCACGGAGATCCATGCACCGGCTGGCAGCAGGAGTTGCGAGGGGGGCTGGGCAGCCCCGTAAGGTTGCTGCTGGGCATGCCCCGGCATTGCCACGGTCAAGCAAAAAGCGAACGTCACTAACGTCACTGCCGCTAACCTAATCTGTTGTGAGATCTTCATAACTAACGCTCCTTTCGTGACACGATACGAGTTCATTCTACTCCCTATGTTATTAAACACGGCTTGTGGCCAGGAAGTTGCGGTGATCCAGCACGGTTTCTTCCGGACGCCGGGTCCGGCTCAGGTTTCATCGGAGGCGTGATGCTGCCCGTCACTCCTGTTTCGATGCAGGTTTAGTTAGAGGTTCTAGAGCCGTCACGATTGCTGCATAGCAAAGCCATATGGGTGGATCCGCACGGAGGCATTCGGGGGCCACGGCAAATGGGCAGTTTCGGCGGGCCGGGCGCTGGGGCTCGACGGCTATTTAAAAAAGAAGTCCCCGCAAAGCTGGCTCTTCTAACAAGCTGCTGAAGCGTTCCGGAACTGACCATCTGCTCGCGGCTTGGCCAAAACGTGTGGGGCCCAGCCACAGCTTTCCCGGCACGGTTTTTTGCCAAAGGAGGGTGAGATGGACCGGGTAGGGCGGCTGCGGTATGATTTTGTGCGAAGGGGAAACCCTCATTGGAAATCCGGGCTCGGAATCGTCCTCGTGTCTGGCCTGCCGGAGGCCTACTGTTGCTGACCTGGACACGGGGACCACACAGGTGAAAACGGAGAAGCCGTTGGTTGAGATCGGGGATTTTGTAGAGGGGCTCAAGACCCTGCCGCGCTTCATGGCAACGGAGGTGTATGGGTATGTCAAGACGCATCCGGTCGAGCCGGAGTCGTTATCTCCGTATCTGTTGTTCAGTTCAGCCAGCTACACACGGAACCTGATCTTCAAGAACGAGAGGTTTGAGCTCCTGGCCCTCTGCTGGGAAATCGGACAGGTGAGCCGCATCCATAATCACCGCGCCCAGCAGTGCTGGATGGCGGCGCCCGTCGGCAAGCTGAGCGTGCAGAACTTCTGCGTGCTCGACCGCGACCCGGAAAAGAAAACCTGCCGGTTAGAACCCGGCCAGAAATATCTGATCACACCAACGGAGCCTGCGGAAGTCGACCAGAATGAGCCGGTGCACCAAGTATTGAATCTGGCTGTGTTCGGCGAGCGTGCCGCCAGCTTGCACATCTATTCGAATCCCATTGAGAGTTGCGAGGTCTATTCGCTGGAGCAAGGGACCTATTGCGATGTGCCTCTTTACTACACGAGTCAGTACGGGAAACTATGCGACGGGGAGACGGCCACACCGCTTCGTTAGAAGTGGCGGCGCGCTGTAGCAACCCCGGAAAGTCCAAACGACAGGAGTTTTCTACACCCCTGCCGTTCATCGCTTTACTTCAGCCGGTCTCAAAAATGCGTGAAAAGACGCAATGGCAAATGTTGAAAGTTACCTCAGGGGCTGAAGCCCCTGTTTTTTCTGGCGTTCTGCGGCACGGCTGAAGCCGTGCCCTGACGTTTCCAAAAATTGATCATTTTTGAGACCGGTTCTTCATCAAAGATCACGTTTTGAAAGAGCTTTGACATGAAAGCAACTTTCCTGTTGACTGGAGTCAGGGGAAAAAGCGAGAATATCAATATGCACGGGAAATCCCATCTTCGCCGGATGATATGTTGTTGCTGCTGTTGTTGTATGTAGCTCCGGCGGGTGGGGATGGCTAGTCCTTAACAAGATCATTCAGCAATAATCTTTCAGAGGCAAACCCACCACGGAAGAGCGATCTGTGGCGGGTTTTTGGGTTTTGGCTACAAATAGGGAGTAAGGGAGAACTAAATGAGCGAGCAAAGCGCAGCGGTACCCGCAAAGCAAGCGGAGCGGTGGCAGCATCTGCCACGGGCGGTCCGGGAAGAAATTGACATCTATGAGACCGAGCTTCGCCGCGTGCAGCAAGGGCAGATGCCGGAGAAGGTGTTCCTGGAGTTTCGCCTCCGGCACGGCGTGTACGGGCAGCGGCAGGCAGGCGTGCAGATGCAGCGCATCAAAATCCCGCTCGGCATGCTGACCACCCCGCAGATGGAGCAGCTGGCGAACCTCTCCGAGGAGTACTCCGACGGGATCAGCCACATCACCACCCGGCAGGACATCCAGTTTCACTTTATGGACATCAACGACACGCCGAACCTGATGCGCCGGCTGGCGGAGGTGGACATCACCACGCGCGAGGCTTGCGGCAACGCGGTGCGCAACGTCACGGCCTGCCCGCAATCGGGAGTCTGCTCGGATGAGACCTTTGATGTGACCCCCTATGCCCGGGCGATGGCCTATTTCCTGCTGCGCCATCCCGACGCCCAGAACTTTGGGCGGAAATTCAAGATTGCCTTTTCCGGCTGCCGCCAGCACGCCTGCGGGCTGGCCATCATTCACGACATCGGAGCCATCGCGGCGGTGCGGGAAGAGGGCGGCAAGCTCCATCGGGGATTTCAGGTTTACCTCGGCGGCGGGCTCGGCGCCATTCCCCACCAGGCGAAGCTCTACAGCGATTTTGTTCCCGCCGAGGAGATGCTTCCCCTGGCCCAGTCCATTGCCCGTGTCTTTGCCCGGCTGGGCGAGAAGAAAAACCGGGCCAAGGCCAGGATGAAGTTTTTGGTGGCTAAGCTCGGCATGGACGAGTTCCGCTCTCTCATCCGGGAAGAACGCCAGAAGCTTCCTCCCGATCCGCGGTGGACCGCGTACCTGTCGGAAGCCGGAGCCGATCAAGAGAAGCCGCTGAAGCCCGCTTCGTCGATGAAACTGGAAGGCGTCTCCGACGAGTTCCAAAAATGGGTGCGGATGAACGTGCGTCCGCAGGCGCAAGAGGGCTACTCGATGGTGACCGTGTTTCTTCCTCTGGGGGACATCACCGCCCGCCAGTTGCACTCCCTGGCCGGGGTGTGCCGCAAGTATGTCAACGACACCATCCGCACCACCGTGGACCAGAACCTGCTGATTCGCTGGGTTCCTTCGGGCGACCTGCCCGCACTGCACCAGGACCTGGCGGCGCTCGATTTGGCGCAGCCGGGGGCGGAGGGCATGGCCAACGTCACCGCCTGTCCCGGCACGGACTCTTGCAAGCTGGGGATTACTTCCTCGCGGGGCTTGGCCGCCGTCCTGCACCGGGACTTTCAGAACGGGATGGGCGATCTGGCCGAGCGGAAAGACATTCGCATCAAGATCAGCGGCTGCTTTAATGCTTGCGGGCAGCACCACATAGCCAATATCGGCTTCTTCGGCTCCAGCCGCCGCAAGGGGCAGCATGTGGTGCCGATCTTTCAAGTTGTGTTGGGAGGGAAGCCGGAGGGCAACGCCGCCTCCTTGGGCCTGTCGGTGGGCAAGATCGCTGCCAAGGACGCTCCGGCGGTGGTCCGGAAGTTGACCGCTCTCTATGAGGCGGAACGGAACGGGGCAGAAGGCTTTACCGAGTGCACCGAGCGGCTGGGCAAGGCCCGCATGAAGCAGGAACTGGCCGAGTTTGAGCGCTTGCCGGAGTACGACGAACATCCGGAATATTACCGGGACAACCGGCAGGAGTGGGATTACTTTGTCTCAACCGGTGTCGGCGAATGCGCCGGAGAGGTGGTGGACCAGGCAGAGTTTCTGCTGGAGGATGCCGACCGAATGGAGTTTGAGGCCTCGCTGCACCTGGAGGCGGGACGCCTGGCGGAGGCAGCCGGAACCGCCTTGCAGGCCATGAAAAAGGCGGCTGACGGGCTTCTTTTCACCCGTGGGCTGTTGCTTTCCGACCGCTATGATACGGTCGAGGAGTTCCGCAAACACTTCGGCGAAAACGGCGAATTTTTCCCCATGATCGGCGAGTACTTTTTCCGTGCAGTCCGGGAGGGACCCGAGAACCTGAGCGCAGAAAAAGCCCATCAGCGCGTGGAGGAGGCGACGCTGTTCATTGAGGAAGCTCACGGCGTCTACAGCCACATGGGAGGCGCGCTGGCCTGAAGGGGCGGCCACCTAATGCTCGCTCGCGTTTTGCAAAACTTCCTTTCCCGCTGCAAGTGCGCGCACTATCCAGGGAAGCAATACCTGGGCTTCCTTCGTGAAACAGGTAAGAGCTTGTGGTTATGAAGAATTGCTGTTGAGGTATAATCAGCAACGGACTAATTGCAGTGGGCTGTTCTCGGCTCCTATTTTCTTTGTTCGCTGGACTCTTTTGGAAGGGGGGATGAGTACCCATGTCAAAGAGCTTGGAAACGTTACTTCAAGAAGCTAAAAAAGCCGAATTTACGGAGAGTGAACGTGAGGAACAACGCCGTAGCTTTGCCTACGGCAATACCAAGATTGAGAACGAACGAATCACGCGAGAGATTATTGATCATCAAGCGGAGTCCTTGAAGACGGAAAAGTAATGAGTCCTGACGAAGAAAGGCACAGTAGTCCCGCAGATCCAGAACTTATTACAGACCCGGACGAAAAGGCTAATAAAGAAGCTCGGAACGGTCTCAAGCAATTTGATGCTGTTATTGAACTTGTTGATTATTGGCTCCAGCCAGATCGTCCTTTCAAACTACGCCCATCGACTATTTTGCATCTTCATCGTATCGCTCTCGAAGGTATAAGTGCCTATGCAGGTAATTATCGACCCGCGGGCATCGAGATAAAAGGCAGCAAGCACAAGCCAGTAGGTGCGCACCAAGTGCCGGAGTTGATTGAGGAATTATGCGATTACGTGAACGATAATTGGTCAAGGTCTGCTATTCATCTAGCCTCCTACGTAATATGGCGGCTAAATTGGATTCACCCATTCACAGACGGAAATGGTCGCACCTCCCGAGCTCTTTCATATCTAATTCTCTGTGTTCGGCTGAATGATCGACTTCCAGGAACGAATACAATCCCAGACCAGACGGCGAAAGATAAAACTCCATACTATCAAGCCCTGGAATCTGTCGACAAAGCGTGGGAAGAGGGGCGGCTAGGCTTGAACCTTATGGAGGAACTCCTTTCGGGCTTGCTTGCTAACCAATTAGTCTCGGTCCTAAAAGCTGCCAAACAAAGTTCAAAGTGACCCACAAGCTCAATTTGATCCAAGACTTGCAGCGGCTTCAAATCAGAATCGGCAGCGATGCGCCTGCGTCGCTCAGCCTGGATTCCTTCATTACCATCTTTGGCCGCTGGCGCAAACAAGAGGGCCATCCCGCCGAGTGGGTGGACATGGCCGACTACGCGCATGTCTCGCGGGGTCCTGGGATTGTGCTGATCGGGCAGCGCTGCAACTTTTCCTTTGACATGGGCGACCCCGGCCCCGGCATTTTATACGCCGCCAAAAAAGGCTTGACCGGTACACCCTCGGCAAGAATCCTCTCTGCCATCGAGTGGTGTCTGGCGCTGTCCAACCTCCTGGTGGCGGAGGAAGAGTTCCCTCCCGGAGTACGGCTCCGGACCGACTCGCTGGACCTCCGCTTCAATGACCGGCTGGAGACTCCCAACACGCCCTCCACCGATGAGCAATTGCAGCCTTCCATCCGCCAAGCCCTGGACACGCTGTTCGGCCAGGGAGGTTACCGATTGGTTCCACAAACCGACCGGAATCAGCCTTACGGCGTTTCGGTCCAGGCAAACAAGGCGGAACCTCTGAACGTGCTGCTCGACCGCCTCTCCCAAGCCTCTGATTCATAAAGAAAAATCCCTGTCAGGTTTCCTCGTCTTTTGCCGATAGGTAGTAATGTTGCAGAACTCATCTGCACGGCGTAAACCTATGGGTGAACGAATAATCAAGCTAGGCCTCACTCAGGCAAGGCACTCCGGGGATGCGCCGGTGGTGCTGGCGTGGCTCCTGGACCGCCTGTTAGCCCTCATCTCTGAGGTTCCCCTGGAAGCCGCCGACGTTCGAACCAAAGAATTCCGATCCCAACTGGAACTCTATCGGGCTCGCATCACGGGTGCTGATGCTGAAGCCGGCAGCCGGGAGTCCCTGGAAGCAACGGCCCAAGCGTGTCTGGCTACCTGCGACCTCTACTTCAAACAAGTTCGTGTGTTCCAAACCGAGCGGGAGACGGAATTCGGGGAGGTCATCGACATCTTGAGAAAGGCCGTGGCAGAGGTCGCTGGGGAGGCGAACACCTTCCACACGCGTTTGCTCAGCGCCTCGGAACGCTTCACCCGGCTGAGTGAAATTGAGGACATCCGGGAGTTGAAAAAACAAATCGCCCAGGAGGTCTCCGGTCTCCAGAATTTGGTGGCGGAAAAGAGAAAGCAGGATGAAGCCCTCTGCTCCAGGCTGTCGCAAACGATCGAGGGACTTCACTCGGAGCTCAACCAAGTCCGGGAAGAGGCGACACTGGACCCCTTGACGGGTGTCTCCAACCGGGGGAGTTTCGACCGGGTGCTCCGGCACTGGGTAAAAGCTTACGGGGAAAACAAAAAATCCTTTGTTCTGGCCATGATGGATGTAGACGATTTCAAGCGCTTAAATGACTCGCACGGACACCAAGTCGGCGACCGTGTTCTGGTTACTCTGATGGAGCAGTTCAGCGGATGGCTTCGCGACACCGATTTCCTGGGGCGCTACGGCGGCGACGAGTTTGTCCTCCTGATGGGCAATGCGAGGCTCGCCGATGTGAAACCCCGGTTGTCGGATTTGCTGGAGAAAGTTTGCGCTCCCGGTTACCAGTACGGGGAGGGCGAACAAGCCTGCCTGGTGCGGTTCACGGTCACTTGCGGGCTGGCGGAGTTTACTCCCGGGCAGAGCCCGGAGGATGTCATCCGGCAGGCCGACGAGGCGCTCTATGAGGGAAAAAGGCGCGGCAAGAATCGCGTGATGACCAAGCGGAAACCGTTTCTGAAAACCCTCGCTGAGTTCATACCGGCTCCTTTATCTGCCCAACAGAACACGAATTGCTGAGTAATAGATCGGTCGATCCATCGCGGGTTCTCCTCGCATCTATCTTCTTTCCAGTTTGGCTCCTTCCCAGTTTGGATTTGGGTGCAGCCCTACCCCTCCAGCCCCTTTAGAATGGGCAACGCCAGATAGGCCATGAAGACTCCAACAGCGTAGATTGCCGCCGATAGCCAAAGCACAATCCGGTTCCACTGGCTTGCCGTCTCGCAGCCCGACGCCCCCGCATTCTGATCGCAGGCCAACTGCCTTTTTGGATGGTAGGCCAGGTAGAAGTTCAGGGCGATCATCACGCCCGAACCCAGAAACAGCCATGCCTTATGTCGTGTGAGGGGGATGAGCCACGGGAAACTGGACACGGCCGAGACCACTACGGCAGCCATCCCCAGGCCCACCAACAGTGCGGGCAGCGCGCAGCAGATCAACGTTCCCGTGGAAGTGAAAAGCGCCAGCACACTCAGGATTTTTGCCTGCATATTGCCGCCTTCGACCTGCTGTTTTCAAGGTGGGGATCGGTCTGTCCCTCCCCTGTCGATAACCTCAAGCTTGGCGTTCCCCTTGCTTACCTGGCAACTCTCTCAATCGCCGCTGGCCGGAAGCCTGCGCCGCTCGACAGGGTGGTAGCTTTCCACCCGCAGAGTGGGCGGGTGGCTCTGATGACCGGCAGGCTGTTTGCTCTCTACGGTCCCCTTCACTTCGACCGTGGTTCCTGGCAGCACGTTTTGGATCAAGTCGTTGCCTGCGCCCTCCCCGGCGAGCAGGAACATTTGCTTGTCTGGAAGCAGCAGGACCGCTTGGCCCGCCTTTTGAGCCCGCTCACCCCGCACCGTCAACCGCACTTCTTCCAGCTTGAAACCGGCGTCGTGCACCAGCCGGGGGAGTGTGTCAACAGCGGGAGACCGTGGACCGTCGAACTGCACCTGCGCTCGATCCTCATCCAGGAACACTTCGACGGCTTGGGCCCCGGACAGCTTCTTCAGCTTCTGCTCCAGACCGTAAGCGCAAAACGGGCAGGCCAGCCCCTTCACCTTCAACTCGACTTCGAGAACCTGCGCCTGCGCCGCGGGCGCCGCCAATGCCAGCAGAACCAAAAACCCGCTCAAGCAGATCGGCCATCGGGATTGAATCATGACCTCATTCCTCCTTCTCAATAATGGAATTCTACGGTAAACACCGCACGAAAGTCCCTCTCCTGACGGAGCGGACCCATGTGTTGCAGGAGCGGAAACTGAACTCCGGGCTTGAAGGCCCAGTTGCGATAGGTGATCCAGACCCCGACGGACCCGAACATGCGGTCACCGCCGGTGCCCGACACAGGCACGCCGTTCTGTTCCGCCCACTGGAAAACCTCGCCGTTCACCTCAAACATCAACACCGTATCCGGCTTTGTGTATTCCGTTTTCACTGGCCGAAACCCTACCGCCATGTCGTAGAGAAATGCGTCGGGCCGCGCAAACCCGCGAGAGTTTCCGGTGTTGAGCCGGTAGCGAGCGGCCCCGAAAGTGAGCCAGCGGCGGCCCTCGTACCCCGCCGCCAGACCGACAAAATAGTCATAGCTGCCGGAGCCCAGGGCCAAACCGGAGGTTTTGCCGGTGGGAAATTCGATGCCGCCCAAGACGGCAGCGTGGTAGATGCCACCCAACACTTCGTTGCGATAGAACCGCCATTTGCTGCGCAGCAGCACGTCGCCCAGACCGGACGCAGTCTCGGCGCCCTCCCGCTTTTCGAGTATGTGGGGGACCTCAAGGGTTACAGCGATATCGGAGGTGATTCCGTACAGCAGCTCGTACTTGAGACTCCAGAGGCTGTCGATCTCTTCACGCTCGCGCTCCAACTCTGTTTCAAAACCAAAGCCTCCCTTCCAGATGGTGCGTGGCCCCACTCCGAAGATGGGTTCGTGGGCCGCGGCATGGGAGGCACCCAGGGCGGTCGCAATAACTAGCGCCACCGTTAGTGCCACTGTTAGTGACACTGTGGATACAAAACTTCCCATTCGGCGGCTCAGAAGCAGTCTGGCCATGAAAAATTTTCTGCTCATCAATAACAGCTTAAACCCTGCAGTGAACTATAGAGTCAAGAGCTTTTTGTGCGCATCCTTTTTTGGGGATCGATTTTTAGGAAATGAAATTCCGTCCGGTCTCGGCGCCACAGAAAGGTTGGGGCGAGGGTTGAGGCGAGCAGGCATACACCGGAGCCGGCTCATCTCTTTCCATCTCAATCTGGGGGCATATCCGCTTTCAGAGGGGCCACTTTCCTTCCCGCTTGCGTATAATGAGGGTTCGCTGTAGATACTGGCTAGATTGCCGGACCGGCTGGTGGGAGTCTGCGCTGGCCGCCGAAAACGCACCTCTATTCATTTATTTATTGGAGACACGGAATGCAGGTGGAAATGGCAGCAAAAGGTGAGGGAGGCTTCCAGCGAAAAGTCCGCCGTGGCCGCATGGGCGCTCGCAGTTTTCTGATCTTCTTGGTTTGTTTTGCGGGGTTAGCGCATCCGGCTGGCTTGCAGGCTGCGGAGTGGCCCTGGAGCAAGCTGGATGAGGTCAGCGTCAAGTGCACGCTGGATCGAGAGCAGATCGAGCAGGATTCCGAGGAGTTGCTGGGCGTGAAGGCGGAGGCCGCCGACTCGCGGGAGCACGACCTTGCTTATGCGTGGTCGGTGAACGGAGGGCGCATTGTAGGGGAGGAAAGCAATGCCCCGGAAGTGAAGATTGATCTCAGCGGCGTAAACCCCGGTGTCTATAGCGTCCTGGCGGTAGTGCAGGACGCCTACGAACATTCCGCCAGTTGCGTGGCGCATTTTCAAGTCGTGCGGCCGACAGACATCCTCACCATGTCCTGCGCTTCGGAACCTCCGGTGGTCGCGCCGGGGGAGGAAGTCGCCATCACGGCGGAGGCCACCGACAGCTTGGGCCATCCGCTGCACTACCATTGGTTTTCCAATGCAGGCCGGTTGCAAGGAGAAGGTCCAGCAGAAGGAGCAGAAGGTCAGGCCGTGCGTCTCCATACCGATGGGCTTTCGCCGGGCGTCTATACGGTCACCGGCCGCGTGGAAGACGGCTGGGGCGGCGCGTCGGACTGCATTGTGTCGGTGAAGGTCGAGATTCCTCCTCCCCCTCCGCCGCCTCCCGCGCCGCAGAACATGGCGCAGATTATTTTTGGCGTGAATCGCCAGACGCTCGAGCCCGGCGCGAAAGCTCAACTGGAGAAGGTTCTCGCACGGTTGCGGGAGGAGCCTACGGGGATCGTCTCCATCGAATCCTATGCCGGGCCGGAGGAGCAAAACCCGCCAGCGCTGTCTGCCGCGAGAGGGGAGACCGTGAAGCGGTATCTGCTGGAAAAAGGCGCGGAGGAATCGCGCCTCCAGTTGCTGGTAGGAATCGGCGGAGGACGGGGAGGACTGAGCAACCGCACGCTGGACGTCATCTGGCTTCCCGTGGGCTTCCAGTATTGAGCCCCGGTGGAGCAAACAATGCGTGCTATGGTTAGCGATTGCAGATCAACTGAGAAAGCACTGAGAAAGCAACGTGACAAAACAGAAAAGCGGGCAAGCCCCCGCAACGAAACCCGCAATGAAAAAAGATTCGCGGTGGAGCGGACTGCGCGGCGAGCTGAGAGCAGGCAGCGGTTCCTTGGACCTGGTCCGGGTATTGCAGCATTTGCTGAGCCTGTTGCAGAAGGTGGCCCCGGATCATGCGGCGGGAATCTTTCTTCTCGATGAGCAGACCCGGACTATTCAAGGCCAGGTAACCGATCTGTTCGATCAGGACTTGAGTGCGGGAGAGGGAGCCTTGCAAGCCGCCCTGCACGCCACCTCCTCCTTTATGATTTCCAACCTGTCCGGCAACCGGCGGAAGACCGGCGCAACAAAGAACGTCCGTTCGCAGATGGCCGTCCCCTTCCGGGCCTCGCCGCACGTGCGGGGCGCGCTGGTTTTGAGGTCCTCCCAGGCGGGCGCTTATTCCGAGCAGGATGGGGAAGCGCTCACCGCGTTTGCCATCCAGGCCTCGGGCCTCATCGAAAGCGCCCTGATCCATCAGAGGATGCTCCGGGAAGGGGATGGGGAGATGGAACGGGATTTGGTCATGGCCAAGGAGATCATGGCCCGCCTGATGCCCCGAACTCCCCCGCAGATCCCCTGTTTTGACTTGGGCAGTATCACCATTCCCGCCAAGATGGTGGGCGGCGATTTGCTGGATTTCATCGTGCTGCCGGATGATCATTACGGGTTTCTGGTGGCGGACGCTTCCGGCAACGGAATTCCATCCGCCCTGTTGATGACCGGATTCCGCGCCCTGTTTCGCGGGCTGATTCAAAACGATTTCAACATCCGGTCGGTCTTTCGCAAGGCCAACCAGCAACTGGTGGAAAGCACCGCGGCCCACCAGTTCGTGGCGGCCTTCTATGCGGCGCTGGACTGCAGCACGCGGCGGCTGATCTATGTGAACGGAGGAAACGTGGCGCCCATTCTCTACCGTTCGGGGGAGGAGCCCCGGCGGCTGGAGACGGGCGGTCCGGTGCTGGGAGTTCTGCCGAAAGCCTCCTACCATGAGGACTCGATTGTGCTTCGCCCCCAAGACATTTTGGTTTTCTTCAGTGACGGCCTGAGTGAGGCGGAGAACCAGGCGGGAGACTCTTTCGATGCCGAGAAGATTCTTGGGGTGGTGGAAAAAAACAGTGAAAAGTCTGCGGCTGCAATTTGCCGCGCCTTGCAGGAGGAAGTCGCAGCGTTTAGTGGCTACAACTTCCACGATGACCTGACGATCTGCATTCTGAAACACTTGTAACCAGCAGTGCCGAAAACTCCGGGGCCGGGTTCGAGGCGGCTCCACACAGTGCTTCTATGATCCTCTATGCCCTGGGTTTCCTCTGGACGGCCTCTCGAGGCTACCGGCTGCGGCCCTGGAGAAGCCCCTATCTGCGGTGGCGTCTGGAGACCTTCTCCGGCATCCCGGCGGAAACGATTACCCGCAGCATTTTCTGCGAATTCCTCTGGAGAGAACGGAAGAGTCTTTGGCGTTTTTTGCAGTGGGGAGCCGAGATGCGGGCGCTCGAAAAACGCCTGCGCCGGGAGGCGGATTCTTCTTTCCTGTGACCGCTCGGCAACGCTTCCGGGCCGGGCCTTACAAGAAAACCACCGACTGCACTCCGGAGACCTCAATGCGTTTGCGGCAGCGTATATTTTTGCAGGAAACGAGGTCATCCTTGCGAACCATGTAGGGCTGGGCGCGGGCGAACTTCTGGCGGTCCTGTTCGGTGGCCCGGGGCGGCAACGACGCTTTTTTCCGCCGGACGATCCAGCGAAGATCATAGCTCGCTTGCTCCCGGCAGGAGGGGCAATGGAGCGTCGCCGGGCGGAGTTCTTCTTTTTCTGTGAAAAAATCTCTCTCTTCCATGATGAACTATTATACCGGACTTCCGAATTTCAGCCGAGAATGACTCCCACCTCGGCGCCTTTGCCCACGCCCAACGACTGCGAGGCCGAGGCGCGGTTGGCCGCGATTTCCAGGTACCCGGTGCTGCCCATGATGGCGAAGACCTCGCCCGGCGCGCCTTCGGAATAGCTTACGTTCATCTTGGTAATTTCCGTCTTCCCCACAAGTATCTTGATGGACGGAGGGTTCTCTGCCGACAGTTGCGGCAGATCGTCAGGCGTCAGGTTCGTCAATAGAGTGCCGAAACGGTCCACCCGCAGAACCACCCCTTTGAGAATCCGCTCGTTGACCTTCTTGGGCTTTGGCGCGTTGAAGCGCGCGAAGTCGGTGATGGGCTCGCCGAACTTGCTCGGCTCCACCTGGCGGCTCAGCCAGCCTGCAACCGGCGCAAACACGTCCCTTCCATGGAAGGTGTTGCTGACCGACTCCAGGAAGTAATGGGTCGCGGTGATGTGATAGACCGTCACCTCCTCGCGGGCGAAGATGAGAGAAAGAACGCCGTTGTCGGGGGCTACGAAAATTTGTTTGACGGTGGTGACGAGCAGGGGCCGCCGCGATGAGCCCACGCCAGGGTCCACCAGCACCAAGTGGATCGTCCGGGGGGGGAAGTACTGATATGCCTGGGCAATCGCGAAGGCTCCCTCCAAAATGTCGTAGGGCCGAACGTCATGGCAGATATCCACCACCTTCGCTTCCGGATTCACGTTCAGGATGGCGCCTTTCATGGCGCCGACGTAGTGATCGGAGTGGCCAAAATCCGTTGTCAGCGTTACAATGTTGCCTGCCAAAACAAAATACCTCGCTAGGAGAATAAGTAGCGACACTATCGAAGGGATTCCCGGTTGTCAAGCTTGTTTGCTCACAGGGGATGGCGGGGAAAAGCGTTCCTCCGTAATCGCCCTCAGCCCGGGATGGCCGGCGAGGGCGGCGATTCTCTCCGAAATCTGAGTCATCCGATGCGTGTCTGCATCTAAAACCTGGGCGGGGGAAACCTGTCTTGCAAAGTCTGTTCTTTCAAAGCCCGTCTTTTTTGAGGAGGTTCATTGGGCTGGCTGAGTGAATATTATCAACAAGCAATGGAATTGGGGGCCCGGCACGGGGTCAACCCGCTGATCTTTGCCGGGATTTACGTGGGAGCGATTCCGTTCTTCTTCGCCAGTGTGTATTGGATCGTTCACAGCTATCGGCAGAAAAAGTCGCTCGTGCTGCCGGCCAGCCTGGCCGGTTTCTTCTTTTGTTCGGCCTATTTGTATCTGATTCTGTTCGGCCGGGACTTGGCGTGGTATGTTTACGCCATCGTAGTTACCTTCCTGGGCGTGGGCGCGGCCCGCGCCTACAAGCAAGTGCGCGCCAAGATGTCCGCTGCGGAAGACTCTCCGAAAGCTTGAGAAATACATTCTCTGGAACATCGGGATTCCGGCGGGAAGCCGCTTTCTCAGTTTCCTGCTTCCCAAGGAGGTGACAGTATGAATCCGAGCGCACGCAAACCCGCACGCAAACCGGTGATCGCCGGGAATTGGAAGATGTACAAAACGATAGCCGAGACGGAATCGTTTTTTGCGGAAATCCGCCCTTTGGTGGCCGGCTCCGCGCATTGCGACATTGTGATCGCCCCTCCCTTCACCCTGCTGCGCCGCGCGGTGGAGGCGGCTGAGGGGAGCGGAATCTCGATCAGCGCCCAGAATCTGCACTGGGAAAGCGAAGGGGCCTGGACGGGGGAGGTCTCTGCCGCGATGATTCGCGACGCCGGGTGCCGCTCGACGCTGATCGGCCACTCCGAGCGGCGGCAGCTTTTCGGCGAAACCGACGAGGGGGTCAGCAAGAAAATTCGCGCGGCTTTGGATGCGGGCCTTCAAGCGATTGTTTGCGTGGGAGAGTCGCTTGCGGAACGCGAGGCGGGCGATACGGAGAAAGTGCTCGAACGGCAGTTGAGCGGCGGTTTGGCCGGGTTGACCGGGCAGGACTTCTCCCGTATTATAATGGCTTACGAACCCGTTTGGGCTATTGGGACGGGCCGCACGGCGACGCCGGAAATTGCTCAGCAGGCCCACAACTTCATTCGGTCACGCTTGGGCCAGGCAGGTCCGCCTGAGGCAGCCGGCCGGATGCGCATTCTTTACGGCGGAAGCGTGAAGCCCGGCAATATTCAAGGATTGATGGCGCAGCCGGATATAGACGGAGCTTTGGTGGGAGGAGCCAGCCTCGAGGCAAAATCCTTTGCCGCCATCGTCAACTTCCGGGCGTGAACCGCCGGAACCCTGAGTGAGTCGATCCCCATGCTAACTTTGCTGACAACATTGCACGTGCTGATTGCAGTGATCTTGATCCTGATCGTCCTGGTGCAAAGCGCGCGCGGGACCGACGTCGCGGCGGCTTTCGGAGGAGGAATGGGCGGCGCGACGGCCTTCGGCCCCCGCGGCACAGCCACCGTATTGTCCAAGGCGACCACCGTACTGGCCATCCTTTTCATGCTGACCTCGATTTCGCTGTCTGTTCTCTCCAATCGAGCCAGGGGAGGGGGAGAGTCCATCCTGGGCGGCCAGCAGGAAACCCAGCAGACAGTACCCGCGCCAGCCGGTGGGGGCATAGAACTCGAAGGACTGCCGGCGGGCATGGGAGTGCAGACTGAGATCACGCCGGTCTCGCCTCCAGCCCCAAACCCGAACGAGGCACAAACGGGCTCTCCAGCACAGACCGAGACGACACCGCCGGAAGCTCCAAGTCAATAATCATCGCCGCTGCGGGAGTGGTGGAACTGGCAGACACACCATCTTGAGGGGGTGGCGCCGCAAGGCTTGGGGGTTCGAATCCCCCCTCCCGCACCATTTTTCCTCTGAAGAGACGTTCTTCCTACCGGAATGGGGAATTTCAGCCCCCGAACGGGCAGTGGCCTTCGTGGAATGGCTGGTCCAGAAATAATACTCGGTGTCGCATTCTGCGCCTTCGGTTTTCACGGATTCCGTTTCAACCCGATCTTCCGAATTGCGGCGATCAGCTCGGCGCGAGTGAACAGGTTGCGCTCTTCCAATTGCTCCACCAACCCGCACCAAACAGCTTCAAGAACTTGCAGATCTCCCTGGGCTTGAGAATCTGAAGCTTCGCCGAGTTCCCGGAGCAACACTTCCGGAGTCACCGAAGCGTCTTCGATGACGATCTCAGCGGGCTCCGGTTCGGCATCGGGATTGGAAAAGCCTCGTCTCCAGAAATTATGGGCCGCCAGAATTTCGACGCCGGTTTCCAGAGAGGCTGGCTCTGAAGCGGACTTGGTTTGCCAGACGACCCGGCAAGGAGCCTGCTGGCCGGAACCCAACTGGACCACGAATCCCTTCCAGTTCGATTCGAGGGTGCGCCGTCCCTTGAGCCGAGCCCCGTGCTGGGAGATTTCGACAGTGGTGACGATTTCTTTCAATATTACGGCTCCGCTGGGCCCAAGAATGGTCAGCAGCAGCCGCTGCGTTACCGGCACGCGTTCGCTTCGGCGGTCCTTCCGCGAGGTTCTCATCTGCTGAGCCTCTCCTTGGCCCCGGCGAGCAAATTCTGCACATCCAGGAGTCCTTTCTCCTGCAAAAGCAGCAAAACTGCGGCTGCGCTCACCGTCAGAAATAAAGGACGCCGGGAGGGAGGGAGCTGTCGCCACACCTGGGAGATCCCTTTGTCGGCGGCCAACTCCAACGCGGCGGCCATCTGTTCCGCAGCAAATGCCACCTCCTTGGGGATAGCTTTGCGGGTCTGCTCAACGGCTGGTTTTTTCTTCGCCCGCACAGCCGGGAGCGGCTTTTTCAACAAACTCAACTCCAGCTCAAAGTAGGCGGGTTGCTTCCGGTTCCGAGCCGAGGCCGCGACCCTGCAGGCGGTGATGCCTTCCCAAAAAGGAGCAAAGATGTTCAGCGTAATCCCCCTGGCAAAATCCTCCGATGACAAGACCCGCAGGGAAGAATCGTCGTAAGCCAAAGCGCGCGCGCCGTAGCTGACGGTCAGCCCGTTCGAGTATCGGCAACTCATCCGGATCGGGACCGGGGCTGAATGGAAATCCTCGCTCATGCTCTCGCAGACGCCTTGTAGTTTCGCTTCCTCACAGCTACGCGCATTATGAGCCAAAAAAGTGGAAATCCAAACGGCAGTTTAGGTGGTGGAATGACGGCTGCGACGGATCGAGAGGACCATCCCCTGGCTGTTGGGATGAACGCCATAGTGGCTGCCTTCTAGGTGGTGATTTTCTTGATTGCGGTGGAGGTAATTTGAGAGGGTTGCCCTGAGGGTCTGACCCCCTACTGTGTTGCAGATGGAAGGAGGCGGGCTCCACGATGTAAAGTTATTGTCGGATTAACGCTATTCGTCATCTTGTCTCGGTGTGGTATTGGAGTCCTGATCGTTTGTGGAAGAAGACGCCCGTTCTGGGGCTTTGGGCGCACGAGATGCGACAAGGTCTACCATCTCCCAAAATCTCTTCCCCTCCTGAGTGGAATCGTTTCTTATCAAACGTGAACTCATGGCTTTCCCCCTGTTTCAAATAGTTGAGCTGCTTCTTTGGCAGCAAACCGTTCTCTCTGTACATAATTATATGGGCTCATACTTAAACGCAAACCGGGCCTGCTGTCAATAAGTTTGCCTGAGGAATCCTTTCGGCGAATGCGAATCCCTTGTTTGGTTGTGTCTGAAAACAAATCATTATAACGTCTAGGCGACACACCCACAAAGGGCTCAAAATTGACTTTTGTTTGTAGCTTTTCTGCGCGGTCGCTGTCGAGAGCAATTGAATCGTCATGGAGATCGATGGCTAGGCTCTTCGGATAAGGCTCGACATAAACGACCCGCTTTATGCCTGCTCCCACAATGTGTTTTGCACATCCATGACAGGGAAAGGTGGTCGTGTACAAGGTTGCCCCACGTATAGAAATGCCCACGCGGGCTGCCGCTATTATGGCTTCCATTTCCGCATGTACTGCCCGGCCGAATTCTGTCAAGTTCATCACACGAGTGCTTTTTAATTTTTCGGAAAACTCAGCGATTTTTTCTCCTTGCTGTTTCCCTGGCAGATTACTCCAATCCGGATCGAGAATTTCAAGAATTTCCTTTAGAACCACCACCTCCATTTGATTCGTGGAATCTCTTCCTTTAATGTGATCGCGTGCATCCGGGGAGTCTTTTTCTCCCCAATACTGACCTCCGCCGAAGCATGGCACTTCATTAGTGCCCACCGAGAGAACCTCACCGGTTGGTGAAAGAATTGCAGCTCCGACTTGGCGGGAAAGGGCTGAGGATCGCAGTGCCGTTGAAGACGCAAGGAAC
>JADFGZ010000305.1 GCA_022567475.1 Acidobacteriota bacterium
CTTTGTGCTCGTCCGCGCTGATCTATGGTTGATCTGCGGCTGATCTACATTGGACACGCGAATACTTTCCTATCCACTTCCAAGAGCAACTGCCGGGCTTCACAGGGTTTGAATCTTCTCGACACCTCTGCTGATGCGAATCTGTTTGACCCAGCGGTCGGCCTCCCGCAGAGGCTTGGGGATGCGGTAGCCGTCCGAGCAGGCAAGCGTCAGCCGGACCGCTGTCGGGAGCGAAACCCGGTGGCCGCAGGAGACAAACACGGGGCGCACGCCGGTGCGGGTCCGCAACGCAACGCCGATTTTCTCTGTGCCGTCCCGTAGCGGAGAAGTGGAGCCGCTCCGGGCGGCGGGCATCTCATATTTCCCAATCAGCACCGACTTGGCGCAGCCGATGGTGGGCGTGTCGAGAACTATGCCCAGATGACAGGCCAGCCCCGCGCGGCGTGGATGGGCCCACCCGTGGGCATCGGCCAGGATGAGGTCCGGGCGGCGGCGGAGCTTGGCAAAAGCCTCCAGCAATAGCGGTATCTCCCGAAAGGCCAGCAGGCCCGGCACGTAAGGAAACCGCAACTGCCCCGAGCACCAGACGCGTTCGATCTCGGTTAATTCAGGAAAAGAATAGAGAATGACGGCGGCGTAGCCGGTTTTTTCCTCCAGGGAGATGTCCGCCCCGGCCACCGTCTGCGGTTTGCCCAGTTGGTTCCGGCGGACAACCAGCGGAGGAATTTGTTCTTGCAGGCGGCGCGCTTCCGAAGGGGGCAGATCGAACCGCGCGAGCGAAGAGGCTTTGTATGGCATAGGCGCTCGGCCGATCTACCCACCAGGAAATCTCAAGATAAAAGGAACGCTAGTTGCTCTTCACCTCGACCATGGCAATCCCGTTGACACCGCTGGTGGCAAGCCACAGGTTGCCTTCCGAGGTGGGCATCATGTTCCGCACGGTACCTCCGCCCGAGGGGATCGGCCAGGTTTGGAATTTCTCTGTCCTGGGGTCAAAGCGCACGACCGTATTCGGCTTCACCCCCGTTTCGCAATACCACACGATGTTCCCTACGGTGGTAATTGCGTACGGGTTGGACTTGGGCCCGCTGGGAGAGGGCCACTCGCTGGCCTTGCCGGTCTTGGGGTCGTACCGGCCCAGGGCGCCGCGACCATCGTCGCTGTACCAGAGCACGTCGTCGGGGGTGATGGCGATGCGCCGGGGACGAGCGTCTGAATTCGGCAAGACATATTCCCGAATCTTCAGCGTGGCCGGATCGATGCTGCCCAGCCTGTTGCTGCCGTGCATGGCGAAGAAGGGAATGCCCTTGGAATCGATCACCAGTCCGTAGGGATGCGCGTCAGGCGTGGCGGTCTTGACCAACTTCACCTCGCCGGTCTCCGGGACCAGCCTCCCCATCATGCTGTCTGCCGACATGGTGAACCAAAGAATCCCTTTTTTGTCGATGAGGGGCGTGTGGGGATGGATGGCGTCGGGACCGGGCATTTTATACTCTTTCAAATCTCCCGTTTCCGGGTCGAGCTTGCCGATGTAGCCTCCTCTTTGCGCGGTGAACCAGATGTTGCCCTCTGTGTCGGCGACCAAGCCGTGAGCGCCTGAATTGGGCGTCTTCAGGGGATATTCCTTGAATTGGGCGGTTTCGGGGTCGAACCGCCCCATCAGGTTGGCTCCCCCTCCTGTGTACCAGATGGAGCCGTCCGGCGCTACGAGAGGATCATGAGGATTCGAGCCGGGTGTGGGCACGGTCCACTCCTGGATGGAGATCTCGACGGGCCCGGGAATTAACACCGCCTTGATGGACCTGTCCGGAAAATTGCTGACCAAATAAGCAGTCACCACCGGGATCTGTTCCGGCGTCAGAGAAATGCCCAGCTTGACCATGTCGTCCATAATCGTTTGCCACTCCTCCGGGGTATGTCCGGTTGGCCGGGTCACCCTGTTGAGATCGTGGCACTGAACGCAAGATGCCTCAACCATCGCCTTGCCGGTTCCCTCGGGCAACGGGCGTTGCGGTCTGCCTTGACTTAAAGCTGGAAGCACAGAGCAGAGAAAGAATACTAACAGCAACAACGCTCTGCTGAATCTCCCGGAATAACGTGCCTTGCTACCAGAGATCGTCTTCATAAAATCCTCCTCCCTTTGCAGGGAATTATTGTAAAGATTTTTAGATTTCCGCCTTCCCTAGACGCTGCAAGCGCCATTTTCATGCTTTCCGGCTGCCGCGAAGCGGCATGAACGACTATGATATGCAAACCTCAATCGCTTCGCCCGAGCAACTCCCACTCATTTTACCTTTCTCTGCCGCGCAGCACTTTGCCGTTGACCTCAAGCGTCACGATATCCGCTTGCTTGCTGCCGTCTCTGGCGACATGAACAGTAGTGGTAATCTCGTCGCCTGCCTGAATGGAATTCCTGGTCCAGCCAGCCCTGCGCAGGTTGTTCGGAGGAGCCATTTCGCCAACCCATTGTGCGACGTTGCCCTCCTCGTCCTTCACTTGAAAATGAACTCGCGTATGGGGATTAATAAACTTGAACTCCGTTACTGTTCCCTTCAAGGTGATCTCGCGGGTCAGGTCGTATGCCGCTTCCGAGTGGTGTGCGAACGCCGGCCCTGAAACCATGAGAAGACCCACAACCATGAGCAAAACAGCTAGCGGTTTAGTTTTCATTGTGACACCCCCAAACGTACGACAGATTCGATGCTATTGCAACTAAACCGGGCCGCTTGCCCTGGGGCATGGCCTTTCACAATCATAAACAACTCGGGAAAGCTCGATTTTCCTTCGGTTCCCTTATTTCCCCTGCCGCAGACGGCTTCCACGCTCTTTGCAGATGACCGCCAGTTCCCAGGACGGATTCACGCACGGATCACTCTCCAGCCGACGATGTATCCGGTCGTCGCAAGTGACCCATTCCATCAGCTCCCAGTCCGGTTTCAACTGGAAGTTTAGCTTTCCCCTCCAGGGTTTCCTATAGGCCAGCGGGTCCTCGTACATGACCTCGACCTCCAAGGCGTCGTGGCTAACGCGCCGGAAGCGCTCCACAACGTGCAGAGCTTCGCTATGCGGATGACCTCCACTATCGAGCCAGGATTTGTCGTTGAGACCGACCGTGTCGACGACGAGTGTGTCTCCATCCCACCGGCCAATCGAGTGCCCCATCCACGTGGGATGCGGGTCCTCCGGATGTTCTCGCCCATCCATCCAGATGTGGCGCACTTTGGAATCCACCTCGAAGACGATCAGCACCCGGCCAGGGACTTGAAATATCTCGAAGGGACGGCCCTGCTGCAGGATCCGTGTCATGCCGCCCGGAGCACAGGCGGTGATGATGGGGTCCGTGTCGTCTCGTGCCCCTTCATCCGGCGCCATGCCCTCCGTGACAACCTTGTATTTCTCCTCTGCCCAAGGCGTCATCGGAGGGACCTCGTCAAACCTACGAGCATAGCTCCGGTCTGAATGTCTCGCCCAAAGTCCAGTCAGATCCGTTGGGTGCGCCGCAGTCTGGGCATTTGCCGCTCCCGGCTGCTGAGCGGTCGGAGAAAGTATAATGGGCGAGAAGGCCAGCACCGCCACCGCCGCAAGAATCGAACCCGCAAGACTCAACCTAACGAAGCGATTTCTCATTTGGAAACTCTCCATCCCTCGATATTGTAGACTCGGATGCAGTTCGGAATCTGCCCTCTCAAACAGGAAATCATTGGTTCCCCGTCGGCACTTTCTGCTTCAACTCTTCAAACCAGTTGAGGACGACGTGGATTTGCGTGGAAGATTCCTGTTGCTGCTCTCTTGCCTGGATCATCAGGAACCGCTGGCCGTTGGGTCTTCCATCCGAGCCGCGCGCGTAAGCAAGCGGTCACCAAACGCTAGGCGATTGAACCAGGTTTCGGGGGCGCTCCATTACTGTCGCGGCTCTGATTATTGCTCTACCGTCACCCGCTGCTTCAGCTCTTCAAACCAGTTCAGCACGCCGTTGCTTTGCGCCGCCTCTTATTCAGGCGGCTTGTTTTGCATTAAATACGGATCAATCCCAACACGCCGAAAGTATCCGGACGCCTTGATTTGAAGAAAACGCACGCCAGCGCCCGCAAGAGGGCGCAGGTTATGATATTCATTGGCTTCGGCGATAAACAAATCACCTTCTTTCCAATCCACCCTCCTTTCCGGTTCCCCTTCGCGCTGCAGCAATACATATCCTTCTCCGCTCAGGATATAGTAGACGACCTCCCACAGGTGCCGGTGAGAGGGAGTGGTTGCTTCCATCCCGACAAATTCCCGCACTTCCATTTCCAACAGCTGATTGTCAGCCATATCTCCTGACGGATTGATGGTGATTCCCAGCATTCTTTCCCCGCGATCCTTCATTTCCCGGTTCCTGAGATTCGGCAATATGTGGCCAACATTCATTCGAACCGTATCGGGACCTTCTGTTGCATTACCCACATATTCCGGCCTCTGTCCCACTGCCTTTCCCCATCGCTCCTCAAAGCTGAAATCGGAAGAGGAAAGGAAGGCGCTGTTGCGAAAAATATTTTCCGTCAGAGGCGAGGTGGTGATTGACAGGTAGCGGGCGGGAGCGTCCGAAGAACCGTTGAAGTGTTGATGCCAGGAATTCAGGGCGGGCGACAGCAAATCCCCTTCAGCCCATTCGTACCGTTCCTTCTTCCCTTCCGTGCGGTTCCACATCAGCGAATAGCCCTTGCCCGAAACGATGTAGATCATCTCTTCGGCCAAGTGCCGGTGCGGGGCGAGTTCCCCTCCGGGCGGGATCTCTACCAGAGTTGCATCGAGTTGCCGAAGACGTCCTTCGCCAATGATCGCGGCGCCCGCTCCCAAAGCCTGATCGAACTGCACCGGGTGTTGTTTCAGACGGAGCGTCTCCCGCGAAGGTGGCGCTTGCTGCCCCAATAGTTCTGTAGCGCCCCCAAGAAACGCATAAGCAACGCTCAAGAAAAAGATACCCAGCAATCCGTAAAGAAATTTGTTCATCACATTCCCGCCTTTCCTGTTTCCTTCGATGTGTGTCTTCAGGAGATTTGAGCCGGAATTTCCGATTTTCAATTTTCGTTCGGCTCCAGTTTCTCCGCCCGCCGCCCTGTCGATGCAATCTCAGATCGTCATGGCTTTTTTGGCGGCATCACGG
>JADFGZ010000306.1 GCA_022567475.1 Acidobacteriota bacterium
TTGGGACTCGGAAAGAGTGGCTGGAAACCGCTCGCAGTATCTCGGAGAAAATATTGGGCTGGAAGCGCTCAGTTGAAGGCCAACGGGTTTATACTCACGAGTCAGAGGGCCAAAAAACTAATTCCGGTTGGTATACATATCGGCGATTTGTTCCCGGACCAGGCGGAGCTTGATGCATTGGTTGAGGAGGCTCTTAATTTGCCAGAACCAACAAGCGTGCCGGACCCCGTGCACGCAAAGAAACGAATTGATGAGGCACTTGGCATCCTCAGGGACCTTGGCGTACCACGTGAACAACAGAATGAGCGCTCTGCGCTGACACTACTTTCCTTGCTTGACCTCAAGCCGGAAACACCGTGGGCGGATGTGAAAGCTCCGTTCATGGGCATTACGCCTATGATGGAGTTTTTCGATACCTACTATGGCAAGAGATACGCGCCCAACACACGGGAGACGGTGCGCCGTCAGACCGTTCACCAATTCCTTGATGCCGGCATTGTGGTAATCAATCCCGACAAGCCCGACCGCCCCACCAACAGCCCGTATGCTGTGTATCAAATTGAGGGTGGCCTGTTGATGCTGTTGCGCACCTATGGCACATCGGAATGGAAGAAGGGGCTGAGGATCTACTTGGCGTCTGTTGGAACGCTCAAAAAGCGATACGCGCAAGAGCGGCAGATGCGGCGAATACCCATTCAGATTGCAGAGGGCAAAACAATCACGCTCTCGCCTGGCGGGCAAAATATCCTTGTTGAGTGAATCATCAAGGATTTCTGTGAGCTTTTTACGGGTGGCGGCAAGCTCGTTTACGTTGGCGACACTGACGAGAAGATGGCACACTTTGATGAGGACTTGCTCAAGAGCTTAGGTGTCACCATTGAAGCGCATGGCAAGATACCGGATGTTGTTGTGTACATAGAATCTAAGAATTGGCTTGTGCTCATTGAGGCGGTGACGAGTCACGGACCGGTAAATCCCAAGCGACGCGGCGAATTGAAAGCGCTGTTCAAAGGCTGCAAAGCCGGTCTTGTGTTCGTCACTGCTTTTTTTGATCGCGCCTCAATGGTCAAATACCTCAATGACATTTCGTGGGAAACCGAAGTGTGGGTGGCGGACGCGCCAACGCACCTAATCCATTTCAACGGCGAGCGTTTCCTTGGACCGTATGAGGATGGCGAGGATGAAACGTGACACGGACCTTGTGCGCATTATCCGGCTTGAACTTGAGAATGCCCGTACAACTGTGGTTGGTATGAATCGAGACGAAAGGGCAAGGCTCCAGCCATACCTAAAGAACACCAGCATAAATGCGGCTTCAGCCGCTGAGGGCTTTGCCACTAAGCTTTCTCTCAAGGCTCTAAACGGTTAAAACCGACACAATTCATGCTCGCAAATCGTTCCATCTCGCTGGGGAGTCTCTCGCTGGGCGGCGGTGCCCCTTTGTTCCTGATTGCCGGTCCTTGCGTCATTGAAAGCGACGAGCACGTCCTGCGCATGGCGGATGCCATCTCGAAGATCACCCGCCGCCTGAAGCTTCCGCTGATCTTCAAAAGCTCCTTTGACAAAGCCAACCGCACCAGCCTCCAGTCTTATCGCGGGCCGGGCCTGGAGAAAGGCCTCGAAGCCCTCCGGCGCGTGAAGCAGGAGACCGGCGTCCCCGTGCTGACCGACGTCCATGAGGTTTCCCAAGTCGAGGCCGTGGCCGGGGTCTGCGACGTCATCCAGATTCCCGCTTTCCTTTCCCGGCAGACGGACCTGCTGGTCGCCGCCGGACGCAGCGGGGCCACGGTGAACATCAAGAAGGGGCAGTTTGTCTCGCCGCAGGAGGTGCGGCACGGCATAGAAAAGATACGCAGCACGGGCAACGAGCGGATTCTCGTCACCGAGCGCGGTTCTTCGTTCGGCTATAATAACCTGGTGGTGGACATGCGTTCGCTGCCCATTCTGCGGGGCTTTGGCTACCCGGTGGTGCTCGACGTCACCCACAGCGTGCAGTTGCCGGGCGGGGCGGGCACGGCGAGCGGCGGCCAGCCGGAGTTCATTGAGCCGCTGGCCCGCGCCGGGGTGGGAGCGGGAGTGGATGGCATCTTCCTGGAAGTGCATGACAATCCTGCGGCGGCGCTATCGGACGGCGCCAACGCCTTGCCGCTTTCGCAACTCGCGCGCCTTCTGGAGCGTCTGCTGGAGATGGACCGCGTGGTGCGGCCCTGGTTGTAAAAAAAGAAGTTGTAAAGAAAGCAATTGTAAAGAAATGAAGTTGTGAAGAAGGAAGTCGTGAAGAAATGGCTGTGAGAAAGACCAAGCGCCGAACCGCCGCCGGGCAATCGGGTCAGCCGAGCCGGGCGGGGCATTCCGCCCCATCGGGACAGCCGCGTCCATCCAATCCATCTTCATCTGTCCTCGATACCGCCCGCAAGGTGCTCGAGACCGAGGCGCGGGCAGTCGCCGCGCTGGTCGAGCGTCTGGACAGCAGCTTTGAGCGGGCCGTGGAGGTGCTCTCCGGCATCAGCGGCCGCGTCATCGTCACCGGAATGGGCAAGTCCGGCTTGGTGGCCAAAAAGATCGCCGCCACGTTTTCCAGCACCGGCACCCCTTCTTTTTTCCTTCACCCCGCCGAAGCCATCCACGGGGACCTGGGCATGATGGTCCGGGGCGACGCCGTGGTGGCGCTTTCCTACAGCGGGGAGACGGAAGAACTCATCCGGCTGCTGGAGCGCGTCAAGCGGCTGGGCATTCCCTTGATCAGCATGACCGGCAACCCGGAGTCCACGCTGGCCCGCGCCAGCGATGTGCTGCTCGACGTCAGCATTGAAAAAGAAGCCTGCCTGCTGAACCTGGCCCCGACGGCCAGCACGACGGCCTCGCTCGCCATGGGCGACGCGCTGGCGGTGGTGATGCTGGAGAAGAAGGGTTTCCAGGAGGAGGATTTCGCCGAACTGCACCCGGCCGGAGCGCTGGGGCGCAAGCTGAAGCGGGTGGAGCATCTGATGCATGAGGGGGAGGCTGTTCCCGTCGTGCGTCCTGAGGATCTGATGTCGAAGGCCGTCGAGGAGATGTCGCGCAAGGGATTCGGCATGACTATGGTTGTCAAGGACAGGGTTGTCAAGGACAGGGTTGTCAAGAACAGGGTCGTCAAGGACGGGGTCGTCGAGGACGGACAGAAGCTCGTGGGCGTCATCTCGGACGGCGACCTCCGGCGGCTGCTCCGATCCAAGGAAAATTTGATGACTGCTGCGACTGCCGGTGAGTGCATGATGCGCAATCCGCTGACCATCGGCCGCCGGGAGCTGGCCGCGCGCGCGCTGAACCTGATGGAGTCCCGAAAAATTACCTTTCTCCCGGTCGTAGACGAACAAGGGTGTCTCGAAGGCCTGCTCCACCTCCATGATCTGTGGACTACGCAGATGTTTTGAATTAGCAGGAGTCGGGAGTCAGAATGCACGCACCAAGGCGAGCGGCGAGGACTTTTCGCGATCTGCTGGTGTGGCAAAAAGCTCATGAGTTTGCGCTTGCAATTTACAACTTCACCGTGGCTTTTCCCAAACAGGAAACCTATGGTTTGACCATCCAAATGCGACGAGCCGCAGTTTCCGTTGCGGCCAATATCGCGGAGGGTTTTCGGAAGCGGGGTAAGGCTGATAAAGCGCGATTCATGAACATGGCCGAAGGGTCGATTGAGGAAAGCCTTTACTATCTGATACTTGCACAGGATTTGGGTTACGGCAAGACAGAGACGCTGATGAATTCCCTGGAAGAAACCAGCCGTCTCCTGAACGCCTACTCCAAGGCCATTCTGGCTTCTGACTCCTGACTTCTGTCTTCTTATTCCCATGAGCAGCCCTTATTACAGTGATGACGCCGAAGAGCGTGCCCGGCGCGTCGAGTTGATCCTGATGGACGTGGACGGCGTGATGACCGACGGGCGCATCCTTCTTATACCCAGCCAGCTTATCCCCAACCAGCAGGGCGAGCCGCAAGAGGTCAAGATGTTCGACGTGGGCGACGGCGTGGGCATCTCGTTTGTGCATCGCGTGGGCCTGCGGACGGGGATCATCACGGGCCGCCGCTCGGAGAGCGTCACGGCGCGGGCCAAAGAATTAGGCATGGAAATTGTGGAGCAGGGAAGCTGGAACAAGCTCGAGACCTATGAAAAAGTCCGCGCGGCGGTAAAGCTGGAGGACAGCCGAATCGCCTATATCGGCGATGACCTGCAGGACCTGCCCGTTCTGCGCCGTGTGGGCTTCGCCGTGGGGCCGGCCAACGCTCAGGCGGAGATCAAAGAAGTTTGCCACATGGTCACCCGGCGGGAAGGCGGCCGGGGCGCGGTGCGGGAGGCGCTCGACTTCATTCTTCGCGCTCAGGGCAAGTGGGACCAGATCATGGAGCGGTATAGGGTGTGATGGACAACCTAATGAAGTGGCAGCCATAGCAAATTGGCGTTTCCAATTTGCCATGGGTTTTTCCCCTACCCTCTCGCCCGTTCCACCGCCTTTAACAGTGACCGGACCGTAAACACGGCGGCCAGATCACGGCGATAATCCTCCGAAGCGTGGATGTCGCCGAGCGGCTCCACACCGTCGGCGGCGAGCGCCGAGGCCGCTCGGATTTCTTTTCTGCCGGGGACGCTGCCGCGCAGCCTCTCTTCCACGCCCCTCGCCCGGTAAGGCCTGTCCGCAACGCCGGTGATCCCCACACGAACCTCCTCCACCTTGCCTGCCGCATCGAGCCTCACCAGCGAGGCCACGCCGACGATGGCAAAGCCGGAAGCCTGCTGGTGCAGCTTGGCGTAAGCGGAGCCGCTGCGCGCTCCCTGCTTTGGGACTGCAATCGAGGTCAAAATCTCATTGGGGCGGAGCGCGGTCATCATCAGGCCGGTGAAGAAATCCTGCGCTGCGATGCTCCGTTGCCCATCGATGCTTGAGGCCGTTAGCCGCGCCTCCAGCGCCAGCGCCGCCGCCGGGAAGTCCCCCGCCGGGTCGGCGTGAGCGAGGCTGCCGCCGAGGGTGCCGCGATTGCGCACCTGCACATCGCCGATCTCTGCTGCCGTCTCCGGCAGCAGCGGACAAACCCGCGCCAGCAGTTCCGAGCGTTCAATCTCCACGTGCCGCACCAGACTGCCGATCTGAATGGAC
>JADFGZ010000047.1 GCA_022567475.1 Acidobacteriota bacterium
CCGGGCTTTGTAGGGCTCTATCAGGTGAACGTGGAGGTTCCCCAGGAAGTCTCCCCCGGCGCGGCGGTCCCCCTGATGCTCACCATCAGCGGCGTCCCCTCCAACACCGTGACCATTGCGGTCGAGTGATTTCTGAAGGCGGGTTGAGCACGCTGATTTTGTAAAACAAGCGGGAAATTGCTCCGGCTGTCTTCGCCGGGCCGTTTGATAGATTGTCAACGGCGCCCGGCTTGACAACATCCCAGCACAGTGCAAAAGTGTGGGGTTTATGAGGACCTACTGTTTCTCTTTGGGCTGGCATCGCATCGTCCTGAAAGGGTTCGCGATACTTTTTCTCGCGCCGCTAAGCGGGCTGGCGCAAACGCCGTCGCTGGTGGTTGACCCGGCCTCGCTGGATTTTTTCCACCAATTGCCCGACGCGGGCATCCCTGAAGAAGGTCCGGCGGCGAAAACGTTGACTGTCGAGGCGAGCAATAGCGCGGCATTGAATTTTACGGCCACGGCTTCTGTAACGACACCAGCAGGTGTCAACTGGTTGTTTGTGAACGGTGGGAGCCAAACCAGCGGGACCACGCCGGGCACGCTGACCGTATCGGTTGACGTGATCGGCTTGGCACATAACAATGATTTACCTTCTCCTCCGTACATAGGGACGATCACCATCTCCGCAGACGGGGTAACCAACAGCCCTCTAACGGTGCAGGTAACCCTGCGCATTCGTGGAGATCGGAGACTTAAAGTCAGCCTAGACGTATTGCAGTTTGACGCCACGGGTGGCGAGGAAGAGATGCTATCGCAAGGCCTTACGCTCTTCACAGTTGGGTTTCATCCCGGGCCGCTTCTCTATTCGACCACTGTCATCACGCAGGATGGGGGGGGCTGGCTGGCGGTGTCGCCGGCGACAGGGACCGCACCCACTGAGCCGGATGGGTTCAGTATATCTGCTACACCAGGGTGCCTTGGGGAAGGGTCCTACGTCGGCTCGGTCGCCGTCCAAGACACCGATAACAGGGTATTCTTAGTGCAGGTTGTCCTTACGGTGACGCTCACTGCCCCGGGGATACCCGTATTGTGCCTGAACCCCGCTTCGCTACTCTTCACGACTGAAGTTGGCACTGATCCGCCGATAAAGAGCTTCCAGGTGCAGAATGCAGGTGCCGGGGACATGGGCTGGTCCGCCACCGTCGACACTGACACGGGCGGAAATTGGCTTTCGGTGAGTCCCCTCAACGGGGTGGCCCCCTCGACGCTCACGGTTACGGTAAGCGCCAGCGGGCTCGCCGCGGGGGCCTACACCGGCACGGTCACCATTGCGGCGCTCGAAGGCAGCAACGCCGCCAACAGCCCGCAGGTGCTGGCGGTAAGCCTGGCGGTGGGAGCGCCCGTCATCGGGCAAAACGGCATCGTCAACGGCGCCAGCTTCTCGCAAGAGGCGGTCAACAGCCCCGGCTCCATCGTCTCGCTATTCGGCGTCAATCTGGCTACGGGTACGGCGCTTGCCACCGAGTTGCCGCTGCCGACCGAGTTGCTCGGAACGCAGGTGCTGGTGAATGAGGTTCCCGCGCCGCTGTTCTTTGTCTCGCCGTTGCAGATCAACTTCCAGATACCGCCCGGCGTCTCCGGGACCAGCTTGCAGGCGGTGGTGGTGCTGAGCGGGGTGCGCGGGCTGACGGCGACGGTGAACGTTGCGCCGGAGGTTCCGGGCATCTTCACGACCACGCAGCAAGGCACCGGGCAGGGGGCCGTTCTGCTGGCGAACTCCGACGTGATTGCGGCTCCGGTGGGAAGCATACCGGGGCGGTCGACCCGGCCAGCCGCGCGCGGAGAAATCGTTTCGATCTTCTGCACGGGGCTAGGCGCTGTGGACCCGGCGGTCGAGGCCGGCCAGCCTGCGGGCGGCTCCCCGCCCAGCGTGACGGTGACGACGCCGGTGGTGCTGGTTGGCGGCGTTCCGGGCGAGGTGCTGTTCTCCGGCCTGGCCCCCGGCTTCGTGGGGCTTTATCAGGTGAACGTCCGCATTCCGGAAGCGGCGCCGGTGGGCGACGCCGTTTCGCTCCAGATCCAAATCGGCGGACAGAGCAGCAACACGGCCACCATTGCGGTCGAGTGATCTCTGAAACCGCGCTGCGCCCGAAATCCTGCTAAAACTCGATTCGCAGAAGAAATTGCAACTGTCGGGCTGTCTCGTTGAATGAGGTCACCGCAGGGAAGCCCGTGTCCCTACCCTGACGTCCAAACAGGGCCAGGTCGAACGTCTCCGAAGTAAAAAATGAATCCGGGTCTAAATCCTCGGGGAAATTCAGCGCGGCACATGTGGCCGGACCGCCATCGCCGGAGAAGCCCTCAACTCCATTGCCCGCTACTGTAGTAATGGTGCCGCCGGGACTGACCTTGCGGATGCGGTGGTGCCTCATGTCGGCGATGTAGAGGTATGCCGACCACGTCCACTGCTACACACTTGGGGATAGACAGCGAAGCACTGGTCGCCAGGCCACCATCGCCCGAGAAGGTAAACTCCCCTAATGCCCGCTACGTGAGTAATATTGCCGACGGGGCTGACCTGGATGACGCTGGATGCGCTGGCGACATAGATATTGCCTGCCGTGTCTACCGCCGAACCTCGAGGAAATGATAAAACATCAGTGGCAGGAAAGGTAGTAATGATGCCATCGGGGCTTACTTGCCGGATGCGGACCCCTTGCAAAATATTGACAACCTAAAGAAGGTTGAATGGGTCATCAAGGACGGCAAGCTGGTGGAGCTCGGGTACCACCCCTGGTTTGACGTTTCCTTCAAGTCTTCCTATCACGACGCCAGTGATGTGCTCGAAGCGCTGGAGGAGCGTATGGAGCGAGGGATTCGACATCGCTCCGGACTCACCGACGAGGGTCCTGTCTGGTCGTTCGGGGCGCCGACTCCGGGTATTGCGTCCATCTCTCCGAGCATGGTGACGGAAGGAGACGCGACGTTTGCCCTCACCCTCAAAGGGGTGAACTTCATTCAGAAGTCCTTGGTCTACATTGAGAGGACGCCATTACCGACGCAGTGGGTCAGTCCTACTGAGCTGAAGGCCACCGTGGATGAGCGGTTGGTCCGGGGGGTTGGCACTTACGAGATCAAAGTGAAAAACTTGGACTTCTACGCACAGCAGCCCCAGTGGGGTGGCACTACCTCCCCCCCCCGGCGCCTGCTGGTTAATTTCAGGTACTAAGACATGCAGATCCAAGGCTGTTTCTACACGGACAGGAAAGCGAGGTTGGGGTTTTCGTCATCGCGGGAGGTAATGAGAATGGGCAGAAATATATCAAGACGGATAACTTCAGTTCTTGTCTTGCATTCCCTGTTGTGGCTTTCGTGCAGTTCTTCCCCGCCGCGGGGACAATCCGAGCAGGAAGGGCCTTTTCGCATCCGGTATTCGGCCGGGCCGGCTGGTGGGGTCGGAATCCTGGACGTTGCCCGGGAGCGCGGGCTTTTGGAAAGGGAAAATCTGGAGATAGAGTTTTTGCACGGAGACCAACATTACCAGCCCATCATGGATCGGCTGGAAGATGCCACAGCCGATATGGCGCAAAATGCCTCCAGTCATGCCTTGATCCGGATTGAGCAGGGCATTGATATGGTCATTTTCATGGGTGGACGCATGGGCGTGTCGAATGTGTTGCTGGCTCAACCGGAACTCAAGGGCTACAGTGACCTGAAGGGTAAGAAAATCGGATGTTCCGGGCTAACGGGGCAAGACTGCTTCATAATGCGGAGAATGATGGCGAGAAATGGAATCAAAGAAAGCGAATTTGAGATCGTCTATGGATTCAATACTATGGCTCGCTATTACGCCCTTCAAAACCGCGAGATTGATGCCACCATTTTCAGTTCTCCGGCTCGCATGGACCCCAATGACAACTTTACACAAGTGGACCACGCCCCCAAATATGTTCCCGAGAAATTCCAATTCTCCGTGGCGATGGCCCGACGGTCTTGGGCCGAAGCCAACCGCCACACTCTGGTCCGGTTTATCCGCGTGTATGTCGAGACGCTGGACTGGATCTCCCAACCGGAAAACAAAACCGCTGCTGTGGAGCTCATTGCCCGGCTCGGCGGGACGGATATTACTGCGGCAGAGCAAAGGTTGATAAATTTGATCAACAGGCATAACCCCAAAGCAAGGATCGATATGGAGGGGCTACAGGCCGTGATGGAGAACCTGGCGGAGTTTGGTGTTCTGCCCCAGCCCATCCCGCCCATTGAGAAGTACGTAGACCTGAGCTATTACCGCGAAGCTGTAAGGGAGTAACCCAGAGACCTGAGTTGTAATGACTTAGGATGTATGGAGAGACTACGATTTTCCAGGTGACGGTACTGGTAGGAATCGGAGTGCTAATCTCGTTTGCCCCGATGCAGCAGGAGGGTGGAGCCCAAAGCGGACATCCCCTTCTGGGGGGAGCCAGAGGAGAGGTGCGAGCCGTCGCCGCCAATGATTTGCGGTTGAGTTATGTATGACACCCACTCCAAAAAACTTTGCCGCTGGACCCGAAGAATATTTCAGGTAGAACGCCCGGTCAACCTGCGAGTAAACGGCCCAGCAGAGGGCCGAGCTGTTGCCACGCTTTGGTGCTGGCGAATACCGCTTTTCACCGGAAAGGCCGGATAGATCCCGTGTAACGCCGTAGTGTTTACCGATTCGGAGCCCGGCTACAGGCTCAGGAAGCCCCTTCTAACATTGCTTTGCAACCTCGCCTCGTGTAATCTTTCCCCATGATTTTCAATTAGGCGAGGGTAATCCGTGCTCATATCCCCAGGCGCCAGGCTTGGCTCGTACGAGGTCCTCAGCCCGCTAGGTGCGTGTGGAATGAGCGAGGTGTGTCGGGCTCGTGACGAGAAACTGGGGCGCGAGGCAGTCGTCAAGGCCTTCACCAACTATGAGAATGCTCTAACTCGCACGGAAGCCTGCGCCAGGTCTGCGGGTGTCCTCGGACCGTACAGTATTGACCCTTGCAGCATTTGAATCCGGAGAGATAAAAAATGAAGACAAAACTTCAAAGAGCGCCATCCGCGGTGGCGTCAATCTTTGTTCTGTTGCTCAGCTTAGCAGGTTCCTTGGTGGGCGAGGTCAGAGGGCAAACCGCTGTGAGCTATCTGGCCGAAGATGGATGGAAGATACAAGGCACGCTGTATCTTCCCGAGCGGATTCCGCAGACTCCGATGCCGGGAGTTATTTTGATGACCGAACCCGGTTGGATTGACCGGTCTACCTTCGCCGGATATCTGGCGATCAAACTGACCGAACGGAACGTTGCCGCGCTGGCGATCGACTTTCGGGGAATGGGCGGCAGCCTTGGGAAAAAGGATTTTGTGATGTTTTCGGAAAAAGATCTTCAGGGGCTGCGCCTGGATATCCAGGGGGCGGTGAAGTTTCTAACTTCGCATCCGGGCGTGGACCCATCGCGAATTGCCCTTCTGGGAACTGGCCTGAGCGCCCATTATGCCGCCCTGGAAGCGGCTGAGAATACTGCTGTGAAGGCGCTCGTCATGCTCTCTGCCGTACTGGAAGAAGACTCCAGAAAATCGATTCAAGCTCGTGCAGCGGATCTGCCCATTCTTTCCATCATTGGGAAAGGAGATAAGAAAAGGTTCCAAGCGGCAGCAGATGTCTTTTCTCTTTCCAAGAACCCGGACAGCGACTTTCTCATGGCGAAGGGGCATGGAACGTCGATGTTCTCGCATACCCCCGGCCTGGAAGAGAAAGTCGTCGAATGGCTGGATCATAATTTGAAAGCGTTGGGAGCGGAAACGGAAGTTTCTTTCCGGTCCGAGGATGGATGGACCCTGCAAGGGACGCTGAGGATTCCCGGCGGGGTGAGTGGGAACTCGAAGGTGCCGGGCGTCGTATTAGTGCATGGCGCGAAGCACGACCAGCAAACCTATTACCAATTGACACAGGAGTTGGCAAAGAAAGGCATGGCCTCCTTGCGATTTGACTGGAGGGGGAAAGGAAGAAGTATTGCGGAGGGGAAGGGGAAATACGGGTTTGACTTGTCGGCGGAAGAGACGGAACGAATCCCCTTGGACGTGAAGGCGGCGATCGAAATGCTCGCTTCGCAGCCGGGGGTGGATGCGAGCCGAATCGGCTTGATTGCTGCAACGGCGGGCACGGGCCGCGCCTTGCGGGCTGCCTACGGAGACGACAGGATTCAGACGGTGGTTTTGCTGACCTCCAACCTGGCGCCTGAGGGGGAAGCCAAACAGTTTCTGACGACTAGCGGCAAGCCCATCTTTGCCATTGCCAGCACAGAAGACGTCAATTACAACCGAGGAAGTTTGGCGGAGGAGACGCGGCAGGCGTATTTGTTTTCAAACAGCAAAGAGAGCGAATTCCTTCTCTACGATGACGCGGGGCGTGGATCGGAGATGTTAAAGTCCAAGCCGGAGCTGGAGAGGATGGTCGTGCGGTGGTTTGCGGAGAAGTTGTCTGCCGGAAAACCTGTGACTGTGGGCCTGGAATTTTCCCAAGATCGTCGTTGAATAAGGCGTCAGTTCCATCCCGGATGTGGTCTCCGGGTTTGCTGCCAGCTTGATCTTGGATGGCCAAAGAGAGAAAGAGAGGGGGGGAAATGAGGCTTCGCGGGAGAAACAGATTGTTTCTGGTGATATTCGCTTTTGCTTTTGGCCTTTGGCAAGGCTCGCTGGGGAAGGCTTTCGGTCAGAGCAGCGCCGTGAGCTTCGTCACGGAGGACGGCTGGAAGTTGACGGGGTCTTTATACTTGCCCAAGCAAACCAGTAACGATCCGATACCCGGAGTTGTCCTGTTGTCGGAACCTGGATGGGAGGATCGTTCGATTTTCGAGAGTTATCTGGCTCAGGATCTAGCCGACAGTGGATTTGCTGCTTTGAGTATTGATTTCCGGGGAACTGGCGGAAGTCTCGGGGAGAGAGACTTGGAGTCCTTTTCCCAGGAGGACTTGGCAGGAATTCAACTTGACGTGCGAGCCGCCCTGGAGTTTCTTTCCTCGCAGGCCATGGTGGATGCCGATCGGATCGGCATTGTCGCCGCCAGTTGGAGTGCAGACTATGCAGTCCTGGAAGCTGCGGAGAACCCCCAAATCCAGGCGCTCGTTTTGATCTCGGGAACCTTGGGGGAGACCGCCAAAAAGTATCTCCAATCCGATCACAGCATTCCCGTGCTGGGAGTGGTCGGGAAAGACGACAAAGAAAGTTTCTGGAGAATGGCCCAAGTGTACGCAGCGTCCCCAAGGCACTCGAGCGATTTGTTGCTGGCCGTCGGCTACGGGGCAGGAATGTTTTCCCATACGAAGGGGTTGGAGGGAAAGGTCGTTCAGTGGCTGGATCATAATTTGAAGGCGTTGGGGGCGGAAACGGAAGTTTCGTTTCGGTCCGAGGACGGATGGACGCTGCACGGCAGGTTACGGATTCCCGGTGGGATGAATGGGAGCACGAAAGTTCCGGGAGTGGTAATGATCCACGGCGCGAGGCATGACCAGCAGACGTATTACGGACTGGCGCAGGAGTTGGCGAAGCAGGGGATGGCTACGCTACGATTTGACTGGAGGGGGAAAGGAAGAAGTATTAACGCAGGGAAGGGCCGGTACGGGGTGGACCTGTCGAATGAGGAAACAGGCAAAACGTATCTGGATGTGATAGCCGCGATCGAGTTTTTCGCATTGCAGGCGGGGGTGGATGCGAGCCGGATCGGCTTGATTGCTGCAACGGCCGGTACGGGTCACGCATTGCAGGCTGCCTACGGAGACGGCAGGATTCAGACGGTGGTTTTGCTGACCTCCGCCAGGGCGCCCAAGGGGGAAGCCAAGCAGTTTCTGACAACGAGCGGCAAGCCCATCTTTGCCATTGCCAGCACCGAAGATATCAATTACAACCGAGGAAGTTTGGCGGAGGAGACGCGGCAGACGTATTTGTTTTCCAACAACAAAGAGAGCGAATTCCTTCTCTACGATGACGCGGGGCGTGGATCGGAGATGTTCAAGTCCAAGCCGGAGCTGGAGAGGATGATCGTGCGGTGGTTTGCGGAGAAGTTGTCTGCCGGAAAACCTGCGAACGGGGGCCTGGAATTTTCCCAAGATCGTCGTTGAAGAAGGCGCCGGTTCCATCCCGGGTGTTGTCTCCGGGTTTGCTGCCAGCTTGTTCTAGGATGAGCCAAGGGGAGAAAGAGAGAGGGAGGAAAAATGAGGCTTTACAGGAGAAACAGATTGTTTCTGGTGACATTCGCTATTGCTTTTGGTCTTTGGCAAGGCTCTCTGGGGGAGGCTTTCGGCCAGAGCAGCGCCGTGAGCTTCGTCACGGAGGACGGTTGGAAATTGACGGGGTCTTTATACTTGCCCAAGCAAACCAGCAACGATCCAATACCGGCAGTCGTCTTGTTGACGGAACCTGGATGGGTGGATCGTTCGATCTACGACACGTATCTGGCTCAGGATTTGGCTGAGGCAGGAATCGCTGCCCTGAATTTCGATTTGCGAGGGACTGGGACAAGTCTCGGCAAAAAGTTCTTTGAAGAGTTTTCTTCCAAGGATTTGGAAGGGATACAGCTCGATGTGGGAGCCGCCATTGAATTTCTTTCCTCGCAGGCCGTGGTGGATGCCAGCAGGATCGGCGTTGTCGGAGCCGGGATGAGTTCGGAATACGCCGTGCTGGAGGCAGCGGAAAACCCCAAGATACAAGCCCTCGTCTTAATTTCAGGAACCTTAAGTAAGAAAGCTAAGCAATATCTCCAATCCGATCACAGCGTACCCGTGTTGGGCGTGGTGGGCAAAGACGACAAGAAAAGTTTCCGGGAGATGGCGGAAGCTTACGCAATATCCACCAACCGTTCCAGCGACCTTTTGCTGGCCGTCGGGCACGGGGCGGTCATGTTCTCACACACCGCCGGTTTGGAAGAGAAAGTCGTCCGTTGGATGGAGCACAATCTGAAGGCCTTAGGAACGGAGATTGAAGTTTCTTTTCAATCGGAGGATGGGGGGACGCTGTTCGGGACTCTGCGGCTCCCTGGCGGCGTGGATCCGAACACGAAGGTTCCGGGAGTGGTGATGGTCCACGGCGCCAAGCACGACCAACAGACATACCATTTTATGGCCCGCGAAATCGCCAAGCAGGGAATGGCGACTCTTCGGTTTGACTGGAGAGGAAAGGGAAAGAGCGCCAACGGGGGACGCAAGCTGGATCAGAGCAAAGTTTACCTGGACGTCAAGGCCGCGATTCAGTTCCTGGCGTCCCAGCCGTCCGTAGACTCGAACCGGATCGGCGCAGTGGCAGCGACGCTTGCCTGCGTCCATACGCTGCAGGCTTCGCTGGGTGATCCGAGGGTAAAGACCATCATTCTGCTGACCTCCCTGGAACCGAATGCGGAAGCGAAACGGTTCCTGACCACGAGCGACGTGCCCATTTTCGCCATAGCGAGCAGCGAGGATAACAATTATCAGCGAGGGAGTCTGGCAGACTCGACCCGTCAGGTCTATCGGTTGTCCAGAAGTAAGCAGAGCGAATTTCTCCTGTACGATGACGCTGGCCGCGGTTCGGAAATGCTGAAGGTCAAATTGGAGCTGCAGCCGATGATTCTTCGCTGGTTGGGCGATAAACTGCAAGGTATTATCCCGACACGGGTGAATCCGTAACGGCGGCGCCTTCGCGGAATGCGCTGCCGCCGTCGCAATTGTTGAGGGAATCATCGCAGGCATGGCTTTGCCGGACGGGTCTGGGCTTTGTGGGACTCTGCCGGGTAGACCTAAGGTAGGAGCCAACCAGGAAAGGGCACACAGTTGCCCTCCGCCTGGGCCGCCCCAGGCGCTTTCTTCTTCCTCCCGGCTGCTTGCAGAATCGATCTCCCTCTTCACTCTGGATCGAGTCCTTACACCGAGGCAGCATGCTCCGCCGCTAACAGTGAAAAGGCTACCGCCATCCCTAAATGCATCCCTGCATGATAGCCCACGCCCACGACTCCGTGGTCCTCTTGCACAGTGCCGGAAGCGTACAGACCCGGAATGGGTTTCCGCGATTCGGCGTGGAGCACCTGCCCATGCGTGTCCGTAACAATTGAGGTGGATGCTCGAAAGGGGTCATGATCCGGTCTCATCGCCTGCACACCATAGAAAGGCGGCTTCTCCAAAGGACCCAAGGTCTCCGGCCTCCGGTGAAAATCCGTGTCCCTTCCTCTTCTGGCATGCCCATTGAAGCGGGAGACTGTGGCTTCCAGTTTGGCGGCCGGCAGATTTAACTTTTGAGCGAGATCTGCAAGGGTCCTTTCCTGTTCGACCCAATCAAAGTCTTCCGTGGCGCCCGGCGGGCGGCCCGCGAAAGAATACTTTTCGATTAGCTGGCTGTCGAAAAGGAAATAATTCGGAAGGTTCCGGAAGCGATGCTCTCGATGGCTGTCAAAATCCAGGAGTTTCGTTCCAAGCCCCTGGTAAGGAACCTCATCGGCGAATCGTTCCCCAAAGCGGTTGACAACCAAGCTATGCCGCATTCGCAATTCATAGTTTCCCCGGCTCACGGGGGACCCATCCGGATTTTTCTCCCCCGGAACTCGCAAGTTGCCCAATCCCTGAATACGAATCTCACTGTAGACTGCCCCTGTGGCACAGGCAGCCAATTTCCATCCGTCTCCGCCACCGGTGGCCAGCACAACCCCCCGGTTGGCTTTGATATTTTCTTCTCTGCCGCGGTGATGAACCGTCACGCCCACTACGCGTCCATTTTCCACCAGCAACCTCTCGGCACGCGTCTCCAGGCGCACTTCGATTCCGCGCTGCAGCACTGCGCGAAACAGGTAGGCTGCTAAAGAAGCCCCCGCCACGCGCTGCTCCTCATCCTTTTTCAGCATCGCGTCTAACTTCGCTCCCAACCGCTTCCTCCAAAGCGCTAAGGCGACACTATCGGAACCGCGAATGGGGCCGGAATGGCCGACGCTCGGTCCCAGGGTTGCTCCTTTTGTCAGCCTCATCAGGGACGGATTGTGCTCCTGGCCTTCCAGGGCTTCTCCCAAACCGTGATAAAAAACGGAGAGTCGGACTTTGTCTCTCCAATTGCTCAGGGTCTCGGCAGGAAACGGCTCGCAAATAAGCGACCGCCCCAGTCTCTTGGAACCCACAGCAATATTTTCATCGAGACGCCAGCCCCCCTCGCTGAACGGCGCCCAAAAATCAATCAGTTCGCTCATTCGAAATTTGACATCCGCTTTTTGTTGCAGATACTCCACGGCCCGAGCCGCATGATCCACGTAGGCTTCCACATGTTCGGGAGAGTTGTATCCCGCGCCGGTGTAACGGAAGTAATTCAGAGCCTCTTCTCGCGAATCCGGAATTCCCGCTTCTTTCATCAAGTGATTCATGAGGACGTACAAAATCCCGCCGGATTGGGAAGCTCTCCCGCCGATCACATCGGCTTTCTCTAACAGCAAGGTCTTGAAGCCTTTGTCATGCCCGAAGATTGCTGCTGCAGGACCGGCCGCTCCAGCACCTACCGAGATCCAATCGACCGTGGAGGACCAATCCGTTACCGCCCCGGGCGTGGAACAACTCGTGCTGGCTCCAGCAGCAGCGAGGAGTGCTCCGCTACCTAGCCCTTTCAGAAACTTCCTTCTACCGGAGCCTGTTTTCCTCTTTTTCTTTTTCATCACTGTTTCCCTCTATCCGGAATTGGTTTTTTGCCCCTCCGGCAGTCGAGAGTATACACCATTCGCTTTCAACGGAGCCTTTCCAGCGCAGTTGTTGTCTCCGGAGGCTCCGAGCGGTTCTCTTAGCTCCTAAGAACCCATCGGCCCGGCTGTTTTCTGCTGAAATCTCAGGGTCATTCTCGCCGACCGCGCAGCTCCCGGGATGCGGGGACTTCCTGCACTTAGTTACGTGTTTGTAGAGACTGTAGTGAGTATATAGGGAGGGTATACCCTGGAGGACCCCAGCCAAGTCGCCTCCGGCCCTTCCTCTCATACCCCATCACAAGTCACTACACCCACTACACAACGTCTGGTAGTGGTGCTTTAGTGTGGACTCTCGCAGCCTTTGTGGTCATGGTTGGACAATCCCTTGTGGTCTCCTTCTGTTCGCTATATCAGATTGAATAAGGGATTACGACTCACGCTCCGAGTTCCGCGTCGACGACGGGGAGGCTGTCATCGACGACGTCGACCGCCAGCTTCTCACCCGGGGCCAGCGGAGCATTCGCGTCCCGCGGGATGAACCGCTCGGCCCGGCGCGAACCCCGCGGCTCGCAATAGTGCAGATCAATGGCGTCGTGTGCGCCTGCGTTCCGGACGACGTGGATGGTCTCTGCTTCGGAGAACTCGGTCATCGACGATGCACCAAGCCTGCTCCGCCGGACGACACGGAGGCTTTCTTCGGCAGCGCGCTCGAACTCGGTGATCTCGACCGTGCCCTCGATGCGGCGGCACACGGCCGAGTAGTCATGGGAGTGGATGTGCGCGGTCGTGCCCGGGGTCCACAGGATGCCGACCAGCGACGAGCCTTGTTGCGCGCTCCGCCAGAAGGTGAGCCGCCGGTAGTTGATGCCGCCTTGAATCGTGCTTTGGCGTAGCGGCACCAGTTCGCCGATGGCCGGCTCGACCCGTGCGAGCGCGCGGCGGGCGACGCCGGCATCGAGTGCGCCGTCGCGGTCGAGCAGGTCGAATAGCTCAACCATCTCCCGCACCGAGAGCGGCTCGCCGCCGTCCAGTCTCGCGCGCAGGGAGATCGGACGGGGCGCCCACCGGCGAAAGAGGACGAAACCGAGGCCGACCGTTCCGAAACCCGCCGTCAGACCGATGACGGTCGCGTCATGCAAGAAGGCAAAGAGCATCCCAAGCGAGAGCGCCGCCAGAGTGCCCCAGGCTGCGCCGGCGGCGACCGCCGTTCGCCAACCCACCTCGAGGAGGGTCCGGATGTGGATCTGCAACCCAATCGTTGCGCAAACAGTGACGATGGCGATGTTGACGACGAGATCGTTTGCATCGAGCACGGCCATCCACGCGACCTCGGACGGTGTTCCTTCCGTCAAGAAGAAGGAGTCGCCAAGCAGACGGAGACCGAACAGAAGGAAGTAGCCGATGACGAAGAGCGGCAGATGCGCGGCGAGGCGCAAGCGCGCCCTGCCTTCGGCGGGCGCCCGCCGACGAAGGAGGCTGAAGCCGATCAACAGCGGGCCCAGCAGCAGGATGCGCGTGGCCTTGGCCATCGTGGCGATGAGGCTCTCTTGTTCGCCGAACTGGCTCCCCACGGCGACACTCGACGACAGATCGTTCACTGCGACCCCGGCCCAGAGCCCTGCCGATTCGGTGTCCAGCCCGAGCGCCGTCCCGAGCGGAAGGAACGTCAGCAGCGCGACCACGCTGAAGAGGAAAATGGCGGTGACCGCGAGCCCCTGGTCGCGCCGGTGCGCGAACACGGTCGGAGCCAGCGCATTGATGGCCGACGCGCCACACACCATCGTGCCGATAGCCACAAGGTCAGCCATCTCCCGGCGGAGCCCCAGCAGACCAGCTGCGGTATGCGCGACGAAGAATGTCGCGGGGAGCGTGAAGAGCAGGACGAGCAGGACCTGAAGCAGGAGTTGCGCCTCGAGGATGTCCGTCCGGACCTTCAGGCCCATCAAGATGATGGCGAGGCGCAACACCCATTTCCCCGTGAAGCGGAGGCCGCGCTCGTACGGGTCGCCCTCGCGACCGCCGGCGACGTTCAGCCCGATCCAGCGCGCGACGCGTGAGTTGAGCACTAGGGCGCCGAGCCCGATGGCGACGACGATGTCCGGAGCCCACGGCGAACCTCGAAAAACCGTGCGTACCAGGAAGAGCGCCACGAGCGCCAAGGTCAGCGCGAGCCCTAGCCCTCGGAATTCGCGTTGGGAAGGAAGCCAGGCGGGCATGGGCGCTTCTCAGTCGGGCAGGAGCGAGGGCCGCGCAGTTTCTAGCCCATCCCTGCCACCGAATCCAGTTTTACAGCCTCGGACTATGTTGTAGAGTCTCACTACTGTTGGCACAAAAAATCGGTCTGGTCACTCCTGGTGCTTGCGAATGAATGGCTTGAAATAAGCGTATAATCTAGCATAGAAGCCTGCTGGAATGGCTCAGAGACTTTAAAATGGGCTGTTTGGGGAGACTGGCTGTGAATTCTCGTGGGCCCCCTCAAGGCACCCCCACAGCAATCAGGAACACCACCACCTGGAAGGCAGCCAATATTCATGCGGAACAGGTAAGGGATGGTTCTCTCGATCCGTCTCAGCTGCCTTTCCGCCCCGGCAAGGCAGTCTGCTGTCTCTGGGGACTGGATGCACACATGATAAAAAGTGCGGCTGCAACGGAAGCATATGGGCGTATAATCCTCGCGGCCACGAAATCAAAAAGGAAATTCTGAACTATATGCCGTCCGGGGAAAGTGTAAAGGAAATACGCGCACGGTTAGGTCTCACCCAGCCTGAACTAGCGAAACTAACTGCATATTCTCCGTCTGCTATCGCACGTTATGAAACCAGGACCCGGCAGCCAAGTCGGCGCTTCTTGCGGAGGCTTGCTGAAGTGGAGAGAATGGTAAGCCAACCGGGACACGTAGAAACTCTGTTCCTTGGAGCTTCGCGAAACGCCGGGACCGTTGAACTGAGGCTTACAGCTATTGAAAGTCGTCTGGGGCGGTTGGAGAGCCTTCTGGGACAAGTTTTGGACCTCGTTTCACAGCGAAACACACAGCCGGAACCTTCGTGAGCGCCCATCCCACTTTCACGGACAGCTTTTTACAGCTTATTCATTGCTGCGTCCCGCCGCCGCCTAGCCTGCTGTTCTGTTAGCCTGGCAATCTGGGCTTGAGCCGCCAAGGCATCTTGCGTAGAATCTGGAGCCGAGCCAGCGTTAAAATCGACAATTTCCGGCCAGACACGTCTTCATGAGGAGGAGGACCTATGAAAAGGAGAGATGTATTAAAAGCGTTCTCACTGACAGGAGCCTTCCTAGCTGCCAGCCAAACTGGCAGGGGACAGCGCGAGGCGCCAGACGACCACGCCTTCGCAGCAGGGGTTGAAGATGGGCATTCCAGCCCGTGGCCCCATTGGCCCTTTGATGAAATTCGCATTCCCTATCGAGAGAGGGCTGGAAAAATCAAATGGCCGAATAACGGCCCCTTGTGCGTTTATATGTATGTGACCGGGGAGTGGAGAGGCCACCAAACCTTGAGCGATCCGCAGGCAAGATATAAGAGGGACCTCAGAGGGGAATCCGAGACTGGTCAATACGAATACACTGTGGGGATCTGGCGTGCTATCAAGCTGCTTGACAAGTTTGGCATCAAAGTTTCTTTCTTCCCCACTGCGGGAATGGTCGAAAAATACCCCGATCTATTTCGCGAACTGACCAGTAAAGGGCACGAGATTATCTCCCGCCCTTACGGCGGAGTGCCCACGACACGCTTAACACCTTCCGAGGAGAGGAAAGAAATTCAAATATGCACAGCGGTCATTGAAAAGGCGACCGGGCAACGTCCCATCGGATTTGACAATCCGGGTGGGGTATGCACCGACAAGACACCGGAAATCCTGGCGGATGAAGGATACCTCTGGATGGGAGGGTTAAAAGGGGATGATTTACCCTATGGCATAAGAACTCGCAACCAGAAGAAAATCGTCGTCGTGGGCAGCCGTCATACGACCACCAACGATTATGCGATTTTTGAAACCAGGGGCTTGCGCAGTGCGAAAGACGCCTTTGAATTCTTCAAAGATTCTTTTGATGCATACTACAAGCTCGGCAAAGAAGAATTTCCGGGGGCCTTTAACTACGGGATTCATCCCCAGCATTCCTGCATACCCGACCGCATCGGCTTTCAGGAACGCGCCTTGGACTACATGTTGCAATTCCAAGATGTTTGGTTTGCCCGATGGGGTGACTTGGCAGAATACTGGATGAAAAACTACATGGACGTTTGAGATTTCATGTGGTTGTCCAAACACTGGACTGACCGCTCACCCTAATATAGGTAAGGTGCTTGCCAACACGGAAGCACCCACACATCATCGAAATCTTGCCACTTTCTGAGCAGCTCAGTTCCACTATGCCGGATAACGTTAGTTTCCGGAAAATGACCGCTACCGGAGAGTCGGCCAGCGCATCGGTCGGAGAATCGCCGACAGAATCATCGAGCACCTCGCTGGCGCTGTGGTAATAGTTTTTACTGTCGTTCGTTTGATGTATCCTTCTTTTGTTGCCTCTCTCGGCAGGAAACCGAATGCGATTCAGTTGGAACGAAATCAGGATCCGTGCCGCACATTTTGCCGAGGAGTGGAAGAACGCCCGGATTCTTTACCAGTGCCACGCCGTGCTGGAGGCGCAGAAGCACGCCAGCCGGCCCGAGGAGGATTCATGCGCATGCGGATACCGTTCGTTATCCTGATAGTCCTGGCTTTCTGGGCCGCCGGCGCGATGCACGCGCAAATCAGCAATCCGATTGCGGAGCCGATCGTCAAACGTGGACTGAGCGTCCAGATCAGGGACGTCGCGCGCCTGCCTGATACACGCGGGCTGTACCCTGACGATCAGGACGCTGCCGGGTGGGCGCGCGTCAGCTACGTCCGCGACATTGCGGACGGCCGGCGCTTCGCCAACGACTCGCGCGGTTTCCTGTACCTGCTCGACCGCGACAACCGGCCCTCCCTGTATGCCGACGTCGGGGCCGCCTTCCCGCTCACCTTCTACGGCGGCCTAGCGAGTGGGTTCATCGGTTTCGAGTTCCACCCGGAATTTGCGCAGAACGGGTTGTTCTACACGGCGCATGTCGAGCGGGCGATGAGGAATCCCGCGACGCCGCACTTCATTCCGCCGGGGTTCACGCAAGCCGATGCCACCTTTCACAGCGTCATCACGGAATGGCGCGCGACGAACCCGGCGGCGAACGTATTCGAGGGCGCCCGGCGTGAGTTGCTCCGCGTCGGAAATGCCGTCGAATACTCTCGACACATCATCAGCCACCTCGAGTTCAACCCGACGGCGGAGCCCGGTGACCCCGACTACGGCCTGCTCTACACGAGCGGAACCGATTTCGGATTCAGCAATGGCGGCGGGCCGAATGCGAGCAATCCAGGCCAGACGCAGCGCCTGGATACAGTGGTCGGCGCAATCCTGCGGATCGATCCGCGGAGCCCGTCCGAGTCGGGAGGGACCAAAGGAGTCGGGGATTACACGATTCCACCGATCAACCAGTTCGCCGCGGATGGCGATCCTGAGACACTCGGGGAGATCTACGCCTACGGCTTCCGGAACGCCCACAGGCTCTCGTGGGACCTTGAGGACGGGACGATGTTCGCCTCAGACATTGGCATGAGCCACATCGAGGAGATCAACATCGTTCGCGAAGGCCTCAACTACGGCTGGATGCAGCGCGAGGGGTTCTTCGATAACGGCGTGACGAGGCCGGGCGGAGCGCTCAACCAGGTATTTCCGCTGCCGGCGGAGATTCTGAACGGGCAGAGCCCGGACGGGTTCACGTACCCCGTGGCGATCTACGACCACAACGACGGGCAGTCCGTGACGGGCGGATTCGCGTACCACGGGCGCATTCCCGCGCTCCGGGGCAAGTTCGTGTTTGGTGACATCGTGCGCGGACGTCTGTTTGTGGCCGACCTCGCCGCGATGAAAGCGGCTGATGACGGAATTCCACAGACTGTGGCGCCCGTCGAGGAGATCCAGCTTTACATACGCGACGCCAGTGGCAACCGCACGTATGTCACGCTACGGGAGCTCGTGGAGGCGGCGATGGGCGCAACGGTCACTCGCGCAGACCTGCAGATCAGTCGCAGCGGCGATGGCGAGATATTCATCACGTCGAGGCAGGACGGTATTATCCGGATGCTCGTTCCGGATTCCGACTAACACTTGCACGGTCGACCCCTCCTGGATACAACCCTGGGACACCACCCTGGCCGATCTGGCCGGTGATCTGGGAGGGACCAAGTATTGTGCCCGATTTCATACTCATCAGTTTCCTGTCAGCACCCGCTGCTTCAGCTCTTCAAACCAGTTCAGCACGACCCAGTTCAGCACGATGTTGATTTGCGACGCTGCCGCTTCCATCTACACGCCCGCTTCTGCGGTGTGCTCGACTGGCTCTGTTTCCGGTCCAGCTACCGCATCGATTCAGTTATTCTGCCGCATAACTTGCCAGAAAATACTGGTAAAGCC
>JADFGZ010000048.1 GCA_022567475.1 Acidobacteriota bacterium
GGGCAATACGACTGGAGAACCGTCCCCGCCAGACCTCCGGCGCCATTGCGGTGGATATGGAATCAGCAGGAGTGGCCCGGGCAGCCCTGCTGGGGGGGTACCTTTTTGCGCCATCAAGTCCATTACAGATTCTTCGGAACAGAGTATTTCCATTGACTTTGAGCGTTGTCGGAGAGAGCATGATGGGTTATCTGGTTGGAAAATTGTGAGGGAGGGATTCCGGAGCCTCAGTGGAGTAAAAGATTTATGGAGGCTCGCAGGGAGTTCCCGCCGGGCGGCTGGCGGGCTGGCCGCGGCGCTGGGTTCGGGATGAGGATGAGCCGGATCTCTCCGCTGGGCGGTGTATAGTCCATCCAGGCGCTAAATTAGCCCTGCCGATTCTGCGGGGCGCCGTGAGGTAAGAACAACAGTGACGAGGAGAATGACAGCTGCCGTTCTGTACGGCAAAGAAGACCTGAAAGTCGAACAGGTGCCCGTTCCCACCTTGAGTCCCGACGAAGTGCTGATTCGGATCAAGGCTGCCCTGACCTGTGGAACAGACCTCAAAGTATATCGTCAGGGATATCATGCTCGCATGATCAAACCCCCGGCGATTTTCGGACATGAGTTGGCGGGTGTAGTGGAAGAGGTCGGCCCGGAGGTCCGGAATATTCGGACGGGGATGCGGGTGGTTGCCGCCAACTCCGCTCCGTGCGGGGAATGCCGTTATTGCCTTCGGGACCGCGCCAACCTTTGCGATCGGCTGCTGTTTAACAATGGAGCGTACGCGGAGTACATTCGCATCCCGGGGCCCATTGTCCGGCAGAATTTGTTGGAAATTCCGGACCACATCGACTTTGTCGACGCCGCCCTGGTGGAGCCCCTGGCCTGCGTGCTGCGCGGGCTGGAAGAAACCGGACTGCAACGCAACGATGTTGTGGCCATTATCGGCATGGGGCCCGTCGGATTGATGTTCATCCGTCTGGCAAAGCTGAAAGGCGCCAGGGTGATTGCGGTAGGAAAAAGACACAGCCAGCTTGTGGCGGCCCAGCGCATGGGGGCGGACGAGGTTGTGGATGCCACCCTCACCGAGGATGTGGTGGCGGAGGTTCGCAAATTGACCCGCAACGGGGGCGCTGACGTTGCTGTGGAAGCCGTCGGCACGCCACAGACTTGGGAGTGGGCTGCCAATATGGTTCACCGGGGCGGAACGGTAAATTTCTTTGGGGGTTGTCCCAGCGGCAGCACCGTCCAGCTCGATACCTCCCTGCTGCATTACTCGGAAATCACTTTGAAGGCCAGCTTTCACCACACTCCCAAATATATTCGGAAAGCGCTGGAATCGATCAGCCGCGGCGAGATTCACAGCCGGGACTTCATTACCGGCGAGGCGCCCTTGAGCGGTCTCCCCGAATTGCTGCGGCACATGGTAAACCGCAACGGCGACCTGAAAACGGCGATCCTTCCCTGAGGACGGCCCGGAGTTCCCGGTCGTCCGTATCTTGAGAAATGAGAGCCGAGCTGTCCTTCCCCTCCATTGTCTCCCAGCCCGCAGAGTGGACGGGCGAGCTTCCTGCCTCGCCTCCCTCGCTCGATCAGGCCCGCCGCTATTGCGAGCAGCTGGTCCGGAGTCACTACGAAAACTTTCCCATCGCCAGTCTGCTGCTTCCCCGCGAGCTGCGGGCCCACTTTTATCCGGTGTATGCCTATTGCCGCTGGGCCGACGACTTGGGAGACGAGACCGGCGACCGGGCCCGTGCGCTGTTTCTTCTGGACCGGTGGGAAGAGGAGTTGCAGGACTGTTACCGGGGCCGCGTCCGCCATCCGGTGTTTGTAGCCTTGCGGGAGACCATTGAGCAGTTCGAGATTCCCCAGCAACCGTTTCTGGATTTGATCACCGCCTTCCGGCAGGACCAGACCCGGACGCGCTACCGGAATTTTCAGCAGCTTCTGGGGTACTGCCGCTATTCGGCCAATCCGGTGGGCCAGCTGGTCCTCCACCTGTGCGGATATCGCGACCCGGAGCGGAAGAGGCTTTCCGACTGCACCTGCACGGCGTTGCAACTGGCCAACTTTTGGCAGGACGTCAAGCGGGATTTTCGCATCGGGCGGATATACCTGCCGCTGGACGACATGGCCCGGCACGGATATACGGAGGACGACCTGGCGCATTCCCGGTATAACGAGAATTTTGCCGCCCTGCTGAAGGAACAAGTCGAGCGCACCTGGAAGTTGTTTCGGGAGGGTCTGCCGCTGGCCTCGCAGGTAGGCGTCCGGCTGGCGGTGGACGTGGAGCTGTTCAGCCGCGCGGGAATGGAAATATTGAAACGGATCGAACGGCAAAACTACAATGTGCTGGCCCGGCGTCCCGTGCTCGGCCAGGGAGAAAAGGCCCTGTTGCTGGCATCGGTTCTGGCCAGCCAGTTGTTTTCCCGCCGAAAGGGCAGGTGAAATGCCGACTCTTCTCGCAGCTTCCTCCGATTATTGCCGGCGGCTGACCCGGCAGCGGGCGCGAAATTTTTATTACGGTTTCCTGTTGCTCCCCAGGCCGCGCCACGAGGCTTTCTGCGCCGTGTATGCCTTCATGCGCTACTGCGACGACGTGGCCGATGGCACGGACGCGGTTTCCGACAAGGCAGCCCGCTTGCAGGAATGGCGGCGGGCGCTGGAACGAGCGCTGGGCGGCGACTACGGCGACAGTTTGATTCTTCCCGCGTTTCACGACGCCATTCGGCGCTACTCCATCCCGGCTGAGTTTTTTTATGACCTGATCACCGGCGCCGAGATGGACCTGTCCATCCGCTCCTACCGGACGTTTGACGATCTCTATCAATACTGCTACCGGGTGGCGTCGGTGGTGGGCCTGGCTTCTCTGCATATTTTGGGGTTCCGGGACCCGGAGGCGAAAAAACTGGCCGAGGAGTGCGGCATCGCTTTTCAGTTGACGAATATTCTGCGGGATATCCGCGAGGACGCCCATAGCGGCCGGATCTATCTTCCGCTGGAGGACCTGGAGCGCTTCCACTATTCCACGGAACAACTGTCAGCGGGCGTCTACAACCGGGAATTTTACGGCTTGATGCAATTCCAGATCGCTCGCGCCCAAAATTTCTATGAAAGGGCTTATCCTTTGGTCGAGATGGTGGAGCCGGAGAGCCGGCCCGCCCTGTGGGCACTGATTGCCATCTACCGCGGCATCCTGGGAACCATCGAGCGCAACGAATGCAACGTGTTCGCGCGCGACGCTGCGCTGACGGAGATGGAGAAAATCGGGGTGGTGCTGCGGGGCGTCCGGATGTGGCTCCGCCATAAGGCAGGGCGCGAACTGGAGAGGCAACCATTCCACGGGTTATCATTCTAGGAGGCGGGCTGGCGGGGCTCGCGGCCGCTGCCTGCTTGGCGGAAGCTCAGTTTCAGGTGGAGGTGCTGGAGAAGCGTCCGGTGCTGGGAGGCCGCGCTTCGTCTTTTATCCCGGCGGGCGGGACCGAGCCGGTCGACAATTGCCAGCACGTGCTGCTGGGATGCTGCACCAACCTGCTGGATTTTTTCCGGCGCACCGGAGCGGCTGAGAAATTCCGCTTTTATGACAGCTTTCTTTTCCTGGGCCCCGGCGGGCTTTCCCCGCTAACCGCTTCGGTCCTTCCAGCCCCTTTTCACTTGCTCCCGTCGCTGTTGCGCTTTCGTGATCTCGGGTGGCGGGACCGGTGGGTCATCGCACGGGCCATGCTCGCCGTTCTCCGGGACCGCGAGCCGCAGGACGGCCAGCCCATGATGGTTTGGCTGAAGCAACAGGGGCAAACCAGAGCGGCCATTGAAAATTTCTGGCGCGTGGTTTTGACCAGCGCCTTGAACGAGGACCTGGAACGCCTCTCCAGCCGCTACGCCTTCCAGGTTTTTGTGGAGGCGTTTCTCAGCAACCGCCGGGGGTATCGCATGGGCGTCCCGGTGGTTCCCTTGAGCGAGCTTTATTCCGGCAAGATTCTCAATGAAACATGTTCCTTGCAGCTTCGGACGCATGTAGCCAGGGTGCAATCGGAGGCGGGACGGGTCGGCTGCCTCCAGTTGCAAAACGGCGGAGAGAAAAGGGCGGACTATTACATCAGCGCGCTTCCGCCCGACGCCCTGGCCAGCCTGTTTCCAAAGAAACTCCCGGAGCTGTGGCCGGAGCTGGAAAAATTGCGAAAGCCCGAGTGGTCTCCGATCACGGGAATCCATCTGTGGTTTGACCGGCCTGTCATGGAATCCGGCCAGGAATCCGGCCAAGACCCCGGCCAGGAACTCGACCATGTTACGGTGCTCGGCCGCACCATTCAGTGGATCTTCAACCGCTCCCGAATTGGAAGAAAACCGGGAGAGAGTCAGCAGGGTTCTGCAACACCTCAATACATCCAGTTGGTGGTGAGCGCGTCGCGGGGTTTGATGACGATGCGGCAGGATGAAATCCTGTCGATGGCGCTCCGGGAACTCCACGAGCTGTTTCCTCGCAGCCGGAAGGCGAAACTGGTGAAGTCTATTGTTGTGAAGGAAGCAAAAGCCACCGTATCGCTCCAGCCGGGACTGGACTCGCTTCGGCTGGGCGCGAGGACTCCATTTGAAAATTTCTTCCTGGCGGGAGACTGGACGGCCACCGGGTGGCCTCCGACCATGGAGGGCGCGGTTCGCAGCGGATACCGGGCCGCGGAGCTGGTCACGGCTGCGGCTGGAACCCCTCAACACTTTTTGCAGCCCGGCCTTCCCACTGCGCCGCTGGTGCGTTTGCTGAAAAGTCTGTAGCACAGGTTTGCATAGGAGCGTGCATCGGGTATGAGCCGCGTTACGAAACCAACGCCAAACTCAAAAACGCGAAACGCAAAAAGAACAACGGCAAGCTCCATCGGAAAAAGCAATCCGGAGAGTCAGATTCGGCAAAAGCTTCTCAAGTGGTATGACCTGCACAAGAGGAGCCTTCCTTGGAGAAAGACGCGCGACCCGTACCGGATTTGGGTTTCCGAGATCATGCTCCAGCAGACCCGCGTGCAGGCGGTCGTTCCATTCTATGAGCGATTTGTTCGCCTTTTCCCGGACGTGCAAGCGTTGGCCGCCGCGGACGAACAACGGTTGCTGGCGTGCTGGAGCGGGCTGGGTTACTACTCGCGGGCGCGAAACTTGCAGAAAGCGGCGCAGATGATTGTGCGCGAATACGCGGGTTCGTTTCCGAGCGACCTACGCGCCGCGCTCCGGTTGCCCGGTGTCGGCGAGTACACCGCTGCTGCCGTGCTCAGCATCGCCTACGGGGTCCCGCTCCCGGTCTTGGATGGCAATGTCGCCAGGGTCCTGGCGCGCTTGTACGCTTTGCCGGACGATCCTAAAACTGCCCGTGGCAAGAAAATTCTCCGGCAATGGGCGAATGCGCTCTTGTCGCGGCGGCGGCCCGGCGACTGCAACCAAGCCTTCATGGAGCTGGGGGCAACCCTCTGCCTGCCGAGGCAGCCTCGATGCCAGCAGTGTCCGCTGCGGAGCCGTTGCCTGGCCTTTCAGCGAAATCAAGTGGAGAGATACCCGGCGGTCAGGCAGAAGTCCAAACCGGTGACGCGCCGGTTCACAACGGCTCTGGCGTTCGACGCGGCAGGCAGAGTGTTGTTGGTTCGCAGGGCGCGCACGGCGAAATGGATGGGAGGGTTCTGGGAGTCGCCCCTGTGGGAAGAGAACAGCCGGGAAGGCGCTTCTCGTCATCAAAACCTCCATCGAAATGAGGAGCCGCGTAACGGAATTCGGCTGGGCAGCTTGCTCGGGCACGTGCAGCACACGATCACATCCAACAGACTGCATGTGGCTGTCTACGCGGCCCGGATGGACCGCCGGGTCGTTGCGCCTCGGGAGCGTTGGGTTTCTCTGCGCCAGATGAACCAGCTTCCGGTTACTACCATCACCCGCAAGGCGCTCCAACTGAAACAGTAGCCCTGGATTCCGAACAAGAGGCCGCGATCATCTGAGCTTGAGTCAACCGGGCGGCTGGCATAAAATCTTATGGTGGGCTAAAGTTGAAAGTTGAAAGTTGAAAGTTAAAGGAAATATTACCGCTTGATTGCCGTGCAGCCCGGTTTCGGGAGCCTTGCTTCCGATTGCACCGGATGGCCGAACCAGCCATGCCGGCTGGCATGAGTTGCCGTTAGGAAAGTATGGAACTGCTAAAGTACGGAACTGCTAATGAGAGAATCAGCCCCGGGAGGAAATAAGATCATGCGCCGAATGTCCAAATTCGTGACGGTTGCGTTGTTGTGTTTGCTTTTCAGCGTTGGCGGCAATGAGATCGTGGCCGCGGAGGATTCAAAACGCGATGTGGAGCAGGTGAGCGGAGGGGAATGGATTCGAATCGCCCGCCCCGAACTGGTCGAGACCTCGAAAAAGGTTTTGGCAAAGCCAGACATCCCTCTGCGGGCGGAGGAATCCATCATCCGAATCCGGGCTCTCGAATTGGATTGGGACATTGCGGCGATAGTCTACGAGCCGGTGGACGCTTCCAAAATTCCCACGGGAGCGGACGGCAAAAAAGTCGGCATTCTCGTGCTGCACGGGGGATCGGGAGACCACATGTCGAAGGATAGATTCTCCCGCTTCCTGACGAGCAAGTTCGGCTTCAAGGTGGTCAACATGTCCTACCCGGGGCGGCTGAACCTGCAGGACCCGTCCAGAGACTGGCCCGGCGACACCATCCGCGCGGATGGCACCGTGCGAACGCCGATCTGGAAGCGCGACGGCGTGATTACCCCGGATCAGTATGAAGTGGTAAAGGACCAGGAAGACTCCCGGCGCAGAAGATGGGGCACGCTGACTTTGGCCTGCGCCAAGGAAGGGACGGAGTTCTACAATCGCATGGCGGGCTGGCCGGTGGCTTTCGAGGAAGGGGGCAGGGAAATGCTGCGCCAGCACCTGCCCGAAGAGGAATACTCGATTTATGCTCACGGCCATTCGACGGGCGGACCCTTTGCCATGATGCTGAGCCAGCGTGTCACCAACATTCGGGGCATCGTCGGGATGGAAAGCTCCCCCTTCGGGTCCTTGTACGGGCAGATGACAAGAGAAATCCAGGGTATCAGCGAACCGTGGGGGATGGATTTCAACTGCCTGCGCATTCGCTCCTGGCGTGACACCGCCCGGTACTACGGATTTGAATTGATTCAGGAAGAGGGAGTGAAGGCGTTAGAGCGCCTGGCCATGGTGATGGAGGAAGTTCACGAAAGTTGGGAGCGTGGCACCAAGCGTCCGCAGTTCAAGGCGGAAAACATCCTTCATTTTGACAACACCGCTGCCATGGCTTCGGCGGCAAAGGCCACCGCCAGACGGTTAAAACTGAGTTCACGGGAGACCGAGGCCCTGGTCGCCAGATACATTGGCTACCTTCGGGAGGTTTCCGGGAAAGACGCCAAGCCGGTTCCGCCTCTGATACTGATCATTACGAAAAACAGCCGGGACCACGCTCCCGAGATCTACCGGAATGTCTATCTGCCCCGGTATGCCGCCATGAATCCGGCTCCAAAATTTCGGGTGTATCAATTCGATGCCGGCATACACGGCTATAGCGCGCCGGAAGCCGGACTTCCCAGCGGAGTGGCCCCGGTGGGAGTGCAGCTTTGGTACGATGCCATCGTGGGCGGGTTCTATACGGATGCCGGACGTTAAGGCTGATCCCCCAAGCAGCGCTCTCAAGGAAAATAGCTGTCGCAGGCAGACCCTCGCACCGCTGGGGATTCTTTGCAAGGAGCCGCAATGAACGCAAACAACTGGAAACACCGCAGGGAATCCGGGTTGCGATTTTCTAACGGCGTCAGGGCCGGATTTGTGCTGGCGATGTCTCTGCTTCTGGCGCCACTGCTGCTGGGGCAGACGCAGCCGGAAGGCGCTCTGCAAAGCCCACTGGAAGGACCTTGGGAACGCGGCATCGAAGGGCCGTGGAAGAACAACCTGCCTACTTCCACCGGACCCGCCGTCGGAGAGAAGATTCCATTCTTCCGCGCTCCGGATCAATTCGGCAAGATGCAGGACTTCAACTCCATTGTCGGTCCCCAGGGGGCGGTGATCGTCTTCAACCGCTCCGTAGACTGGTGACCGTACTGCAAAACGCAGCTCGTGGAGCTGGAACAATACGTCGAAAAATTCCGGGAGCAGGGGTATGGCGTCAGCTCCATCCAGTACGATTCGGAAGCGATTCTGGCGGATTTTGCCAAACGGAAAAACATCACTTTCCCTATGTTGTCCGATGTCGGCTCCAGGATCATTCGAGAGTTCGGAATCTTAAACACCCACGTCCCCCTGGACCATTTCTATTACGGAATCCCCTATCCGGGAACGTATGTTGTGGACCGGGAAGGGATCGTGCAGGCAAAGTATTTTCCGGATTCCTTCCGTGACCGTGTGACCGCCCCGACCATTTTGCTGCGGGAGTTTGGTTCCGAGGCCGGCACGTGGGAGACACGGGTGGAGACGGACCATCTGGAGTTGAAATATTATTCCACGCAGGATGTAGTCCATCCGAGTGTCCGGTTGACTTTGGTGGTCGAGTTGGATTTGAAGCCGAAGATGCACGTTTATGCTCCCTCTGTCCAAGGCTATATCCCGATCCAACTGGAGCTGGAGCCGTCTTCGGAATACGTCTTGCATCCGGCGGAATATCCAACGCCGGAAATGATACACTTGCCCGCCATCCAGGAGACCGTCCCGGTTTATCAAGGAAAATTCCGGGTGACGCAGGATATCACCTTGGGGCGAATGGATGTCTTGCGGCCGATCTTCTCCGGAAGCCGGGAGTTGAAAATTCGCGGTCGGTTGAGTTACCAGGCCTGCGATGACAAGATTTGCTACCTGCCTCAGAATATCCCTCTGGAATGGAGTCTGGCAGTGTATCCGCCCGAACGCGAGCGCGTTCCTGAGCCGATCCGGCACCGATAGCCGAGGCCCTGGCAGGGAGTAGGGGTAGAGAAATGCAGTCGGCCGCCCGCCGTCCGCTGGCACCCCTTGCCGGACAGTTTCCCCGCAGCTTGCCCTGAGCCGTGTCCCGAGCGAAGCCGAGGGATTAGCAAGCTGACCCATACACCAGTTTTTCAACAACCTCTTAGGGCGTAAGTATAATAAAGTTCAGAGGATACCAAGCTTCGGAGAAGATGCTTCCGTGTTACCTCCCGCAGGGCAATTCCATATTGACCTCCCGGCGGACCGAACGATACTATACAGTTTGGGATGCTGAGGTTTTTACTATGACGGTTGATGAGGAACTCTTCCACCTGGAAGAAAGCCTGCGCCGGCTCAAAATAGAATTTGACATTTATTTTAACGGCGGATCGCAACGGCCTCCTACCGACAGCCGCTGGCGCGTGGAGAACCTCATCAAAAAATATGCTGACGCCCCAAAGCTAACCTATGCGCAACGTTTCCGTTACAATGGACTCGCCCAGCGCTATAGCGTTTTCTCCGATCTTTGGCGGAAGGGGCTCAGGGACCGCGAGGAGGGTCCCCGCCAGACGGGATCGAGCTTGCGGGCGGAGCAGAAAAAGCACTTGGCGTGCCGGGTGGAGTGGCGCGACCCGGCCTCGGAGCCGGAGAAGGTGGACAAGCTGTTCGAAGCGTTGGTTGCGGCAAAGCGCAAATGCGGAGAGAATGCCGCGAATATCAGTCCGGATGATTTCCGAAGGTTTGTCCAGCAGAAAACCGCTCAGCTCAAACGCGATTTCAAGTGCGACCAAGTGCAGTATGTGGTGGAAGTAGAGAAGGGCCAGGTCAAGCTCAAAGCTAAAGGTTTGTAGCAGCCTCGCCGCAAGTTTCACCGGCAGGCGGCGGAGAACTTCAGCGCCGCGCTGCCGCTCGCCGATTTCGGATTCATCAAGCAATAAAAGGAGAATAATTCTTGAGCAGGATTTCGCGTGCCTTGATTAGCGTTACGGATAAGACGGGTGTGGTTGACTTCGCCCGGGGATTGCAGGAATGGGGAGTGGAGATTGTTTCGACCGGCGGCACCGGGAAGATGCTGCGGGAAGCAGGGATTCCGGTAAAGGACGTTGCGGAGGTGACCGGTTTTCCGGAGATGCTTGACGGCCGTGTGAAGACCCTTCACCCCGCCATCCATGGCGGCATTCTGGCCAAACGGAATGACGAAACACATCGCCGGATGCTCGAGCAGGCAAAGATCGGCTGGATTGACATGGTGGTGGTCAACCTGTATGCCTTCGAGCAGGTTGCCGCCCGCCCCTCGGCGAAATTTTCCGACTTGATTGAAAACGTGGACATCGGAGGGCCGGCGATGATCCGCTCGGCCGCCAAGAATTTTCAGGATGTGGCGGTTCTCACCTCGCCGGAGGACTATTCCAGGATTTTGGATGAGATGAAGCGCTATTCGGGACAGTTGAGCCCGGAGACGCATTGGAGTCTGGCCCAGAAGGCCTTCGCCTGCACGGCGCGATACGACACCGCCATAGCCGGCACGCTGGCCTCGGTGGAGTATACCGGGCAAGAGACGGTGACACGCCGGCAGGAAATGTTTCCTGAGACGCTGGGTGTGCGCTTTCAGAAACTCTGCGACTTGCGGTACGGTGAAAACCCGCACCAGGCTGCCGCCCTCTATGCGACGGTCGGCAATGAAAAAGGGGGACTGGCCCGAGGCCGGCAACTGCAAGGCAAAGAGCTTTCCTTCAACAATCTGGTCGACCTGGAGGCGGCTTGGGACCTGGCACAGGAGTTCTCCGAGCCGGCCACGGTCATCATCAAGCATACGAATCCCTGCGGCGCATCCGTCCAGCCGACGCTGGCGGCCAGCTACCAGAAGGCCTACGAAGCGGACCCCGTCTCCGCCTATGGCTCGGTATTGGGCTTCAACAGGCCGCTCGATGGCGAAACAGCTGAGCAGGTCGCCAAGACGTTTGTGGAAGCGATTGCAGCGCCCGGTTTTACGGCAGAAGCCCGGGAGCGGCTGGCGGGCAAGAAAAATCTCCGCTTGGTTGAGATCGACACTTCGGTTCCCATGGATCGCGAGTTGCATATGGAGCAGGTGAGCGGCGGAATGCTGGTTCAGGAAAAAGACCGTCATGTGCTCTCCGCCGAAGATCTGAAACCTGTCACGATCCGGCGGCCCGGCGAGGAGGAGGTGGCGAGCCTGCTGTTTGCGTGGAAAGTGGCAAAGCACGTCAAGTCGAATGCCATTGTTTACGCGCGAGGACTGCAGGTGGCAGGCGTCGGCGCAGGCCAGATGAGCCGGGTGGACTCGGTTCGTCTGGGGGCGAGCAAAGCGGTCCTGCCGTTGCAGGGGACCGTAATGGCCTCCGATGCGTTTTTTCCGTTTCCCGACGGTATCGAGGAGGCGGCGAAAGCGGGCGTTGCGGCGGTGATCCAGCCGGGAGGGTCGATTCGGGATCAGGAAGTCATCGCCGTGGCAGACCGTCTCGGTCTGGCCATGGTCTTTACGGGGGTGCGGCATTTTCGGCACTAGAGTCTCGGTGCCGTGTCACATTGTTATTGTTTATGATTCTGCAAGCTGCCTCCGGATTGGGAACAACAAACTGAGGCGGTTTTCCCGGTGAATCTTGTTCCCCCGAATCTTGTTCCGAAGCTGCTTGTGACTGAGCTATACTGTACGGCAGAGCTACAGCACCTGGGGAGACGGGCGGGAGCCCTTCCGGGTCTCCGGTCGAGGATTAGGGCATGCAACTGCAAAGACTAGGGTATTTGGCTTGTCTGTGGACTTTGCTGTCGGGACTGGCGGTCGCGCAGGCGCCTGAGCCCGCAGAAGATTCTGCCAGCCAAGCGACGGCGAGTGTTTCCGGACAGCCCGTTGAGCCGGACAAGGCTCGTGCCTACTATCACTATTCGCTGGGGCACTTCTATCAGGAAAGAGGCGCTCTCTTTCAGCGTGCCGACATGCTCAACCAGGCCATTGAAGAGCTCAAGCTGGCCTTGCAGTATGACCCGGACTCCACCTTCCTCAGTTTGGAGTTGGCGGACCTATATGCGGCCACCGGACGGTGGCGCAATGCTTTGCGGGAGGCGGAAAATGCCGTCCAGCGCAATCCGCAAGATTCCGAAGCGCGCAAGTTCCTGGGCCGTCTCTATCTGCGCTTCCTGACGGGGGGAAGAAGCCGCCGGGTGCCCGCCGAGATGCGGCAGCGCGCTGTGCAGCAGTTCGAGGAGATTCTGGAACGGGACCCCGCAGATGTCGGGTCCTATCTGGTTTTGGCGCAACTCTACCGGGCGATGGGTGAGAGCGCCAAGGCGGAAGAAATCCTCAAGAAGGCGGTCGCCTTACAGCCGGATTCCCCGGACGCAGCTACAAATTTAGCTTTGCTGTATGTGGATGTCGGTGACTACCGGGCGGCCATCGAGTTGCTGGAAAATGTCACCGTGGACAGTTCTGATCCCCGGCTTCTGACGAACCTGGCTTACTCTTATGAACAGGTGCGGGATTATGGTGCGGCCGCTGGGGCTTATAGCCGTGCTTTGGAACTGGAACCGAATAACGTGGCTTACCGCAAAGCCTTGGGGCAGAGTTATATTCGGAGCCAGCAGTACGATAAAGCATTGGATCAGTTCCAGATTGTCATTCGCGCCGACCCGCAGGACGGGGAAGCTTATCTGCGCCTCGGTCAGGTCTATCGCTTCCAGCACAGATATGAACTGGCGAGACAAAACCTGGATAAAGCTCTGGAGCTGTTTCCGGACAACCTGGATGTCCAATACAACCGGGCTTTGCTGGCGGAAGCGGAAGGGAAAATTGCAGAGGCCATTGATATAATCGAGACGATACTGGAGTCCACCTCCAAAGCAGATGCAAGCACCTACACTCTCCAGGAAGCGGCAAACCGCGGCATATTTCTTGAGAAAATAGGATTTCTCCACCGGACCCAGGGAGATTTCACGGCTGCGGAGGAAACCTTCCGCCGGATGCTGGCGCTGGGAGGGGACTCGGCCATTCGGGCCGAAGTTCGCTTGATAGAAACTTACCAGGAGAACAGAGAATACGATAGGGCCTTGGAAGCCTCGGAAAAGGCTGTCCAGGCGTATCCGGAAAGCCGTGGATTGGCCACCGAGCGAGCCTCGTTGCTGGCCAGCATGGGCGAGGTTTCAGCCGCAGTTGCTCTGCTCCAGCCTTTTCTCGATAACACCCCGAGAGATCGCGGAATCTGGCTGGCTCTTTCGCAGATTCATTTGCGGGCCAAGCAGTTTGAGCAAGCGCGGCAAGCTGTCGAGAAGGCCAAAGGCCTTTCCGATTCAGAAGAAGAGTTCGAGTATATTCATTTTCTGAACGGCTCCATCTGGGAGCGCGAGGGACAGCACGGCCGCGCCGAGGAAGCGTTTCGCAAGGCTCTGGAGATCAATCCCAATAGCGCCATGGCGCTGAATTACCTGGGCTACATGCTGGCAGACCTGGGGATTCGCCTGAAAGAATCGGTCAACTATATCCAGCGCGCTTTGCAGATGGAACCCAACAGCGGCGCTTATTTGGACAGTCTGGGGTGGGCCTACTACAGGCAAGAGCGCTGGGATCTGGCCGAGCAATACCTGCAAAGAGCTGTCCAGTACCTCCCTTCCGATCCTACGATCCGTGACCATATGGGCGACATCTACTATAAAACCGGGCGGATTCGCGAAGCGCAGATGGAGTGGGAGGCCGCGCGGGGTGAATGGAACCGTCTTCCAAAAAACGATGTGGATGAGGAAGAGCTCGCCCAGGTGGAGAAGAAAATCAAAAACGCCCTGGTCAAGCTGGCCCAGGAAAACAAAGATTCCAGCCCGTAGCCTTCTTTTCGTCCGCGCATTGTCTCCAGGCCATTATCCCCGCGAGAAATCTTTTCCTTAGAGAGTGGACGCCGTACCGGCTTCTCTATCGCCGGACCCGTTTCCTCGCCCTATGGAGTAGCGCAAATTATGGAGTAGCGCAAATTGAGGAGTAGCAACTCTGTTGCCCTGAAGGCATACGCAAAAATCAACCTGGGGTTGCGTGTCATTGGACGCCGGAGGGATGGCTTTCATGAGTTGCGCACCATCTACCAGACCATTTCTTTGGCCGATCACTTGGAAGTTCGTCTCGCAGCCGGCCCGCCCGCCGTCAGCCTGGAAACTGCTGGAATCGAGGTGCCGCCGGGGAGGCAAAATCTTGCGGTGCGTGCCGCCGAGGCGGTTTTGCAGGAGCTGAACCTCCGCCGCAAAGTTACTGTTTTCCTGCGGAAGCGAATCCCGTCCGGCAGCGGATTGGGCGGCAGCAGCAGTGACGCGGCAGCCGTCATACGGGCCGTTCTCCATCTGGCCGGGAAGAAGATGCCGGCGGACCGGTTGCTTGCTCTGGCTGCGCGCTTGGGCTCGGATGTCCCGTTCTTTTTCCTGGGAGGGAGGGCGCTCGGAATTGGGCGCGGAGAGGAGGTGTACCCGCTCCAGGAAGAACCCCGCCGCTACTGTGTGCTGTTGTATCCCGGAAGGAGCATGGACACTGCCACGGCCTTTCGGAGGCTGCGCGCGCCGTTGTTGACATCCCCTTCTACGCGCCATACCATAGAGTTGTTTTGTGGCTCGGTCGGTAAAGGAATCTGGCCTCGGCTCGGAAACGATTTTGAGCCGGTTGTTTTTTCGGCGTTTCGCGGTCTGGCCGCAGTGAAACGGTCGCTTTTGCGTTCCGGGGCCGTTATGGCGTCGCTGACGGGCAGCGGCTCCGTGGTTTTTGGCGTTTTTGAAGACTATTCCCAGGCACAAACAGCGGCACGGCGGTTGCGACGGCCCGGCGCCGATGTCTTCGTGGCGCGGACTGTATCCCGCCGGGAATTGCAAGACCCTCTGCCGGGTATCGTTACCGCAAAATAGTTGGGGCGTCGACTAGTGGTAAGTCACATGCCTTTGGAGCATGGCACCCAGGTTCGAATCCTGGCGCCCCAGCCAATTCCTTTCACTCCATTCCAGCCCGAAGCTGCTTTCTCGATCCGCTTGTGTGTCACGCTCTGTGACATAACCCCCACTAAACCCTTTAAATAAAACTCTGGGATTCGGCGTGCTCTGTGGGGGTATTGGGTTCTGGTAGGGGCGTTTTCTTAGGGGCGGTTCGGCCTATAGGTGTTCTTCCTTGTTCGCGGCTCGCTGCTGAAGCATGCGGATCACCATCTCTCGCTGGTCTTGGAACTGCTTCTGAGCCAAGGATAGTTGCTCCTCCAGGTTCTGCAAATGACTCTCGAAGCCGCTCAGTTGTGTCCTGCGCTTGCCCTGTTCGGCCTTCAACTGATGGGCGAGAGCCTCCGCAGCCTTCTTTTCCTGCATCAGAGTCTGGCGGAGGGTGGCCAACTTCTGTTCCAGACTGCTGGCCCGTGCCTCCGCCTCGCTCAACTGGGCCTGGCTCTGATCTCTCTCTGTTTCTAACAGCCGGAGCAGACTATCCGCACGCTCTCTTTGGTCTTGCAACGCCAGCTTTGTTTGTGTCAGGTTCTCTTCTAGCCTGCGGGCACGTGCTTCGGCTTCCACCCACTGGGCACGGTATAGGTCCCGTTCCGCCTTTTGCTGCAGATTCTTTTCCTCTGGTTCTTTTTCCCCGCGCTCCTGGATTTCCTCTTGAGTCCTCTTATCCAGAAACTGCAGCAGCGTCACCAGTTTCACGGTCTCTTGTAAGAACATCATAGCCCACGAATTCGGTTGAACACGCACCACCATCCCTTTGACCTCGAACCCTTCAGGATAGTCCTGAACCGCGAACTGGACTGTAAGCTCCTCTCCTTCCATAGGCTTAAGCTTGCTGCGAATTTGAGCCCCCCATTTTCCGATATCGATTAGCTCGCCCGGGGCTTCCATTGACTCTGTTTGGAACAGGATTTTCCCGGAAACAGGGTAACGTTTGTAAGATCGCTTCTCCTGACTCATTTCAATCCCCCTTCGGGATGAACTGTCCACGCTCGTAGGCAGAGCAATTTTCTCATTGTATCCTAACCGGCAACAGGGGGGCCTTTTCGGATTGGAACTATTTGTCGCCTGCCAACGTCGCTTGGACAAACGCAGCGATGGCTTTGCGGTGTTCGTCTTTCAGCTGAAGAAACTCGACGCCCATATGGGCTCCAGGTTGGACATGGACAACCACGCCTGGACACTCGATGTGGCACTCGTGAGGGGTAGAAGGAAGGTTGAAGCGGGTTATGGTCTCGGTCTTGGGGGCGAACGTATTATGGGTGAACACCAGCAACCCGCCCTCGCTGATGTTTTCTCCTCGCCCAATACTGAAGTCTCCGGTGTTTCCTATCTCTATTTGGACTAACAAAAGGGCTCGGTGGCTCTTTCGCTGTTCCTTTCCTGGATCGGGCTTGGTGGCTGGTTCTCCGGCTGGCAAAAGCGATCCTCAGGAAAGGATTTTTTCGGCTGCGCCTCATCCTGCAGCTTTCATTCGGTATCGTACTACAAGATCATTTTTTTCTGGAGAGCTTTTTGACCTTTAATTGCTTCCGGGCTTATTTTGAAGGTTGAGAAAAAAAACGGCAGGTGTATGATCGTGCGGAAAGCTAACTTCAAAACTGGAGGATGTTGCATGGAACAAACACCGCAAGCGCCTTCGACCAAATCAGGCGGCGGGCTCAGCCCCAACGTAGCCGCCTTGCTCGCCTATTTACTCTGGATACCGGCTATTCTTTGGCTGGTGATAGAGCCCTATAACAAGGACCGCTTCATCCGCTTCCACTCCTTCCAGGCCTTGTTTCTGGGACTCGCGTGGCTTGCCCTCAGCATCGTCTTGTCTATGATTCCCATCCTGGGTTGGCTCCTCTTGTTGTTCTTGCCGTTTGCGGGGATCATTGTGGCGATCGTCTGCGCCTATAAGGCTTACAAGAACGAGCGGTTCAAGCTGCCCGTGATTGGGGAACTGGCTGAGAAGCAGGCGGAGACATCGTAAGCCGGCCGGCCATCCTTCCGGTCCTCATTCCATCAGAAAAAACGGCGGTGGTAAAACCAGAAGGGTGTAAAAAGCAGGGCTGGCTTCCATATCGGGTTTTGCAAGAAAGTGGCAGGCGTGCCTCTGCACATCTATTCGTAGCCGCCAGGAAAGCCGGAGCCACATTCGGAGGGGGCGGTCAATTCAACTCTTGTTGCCTGCTTGGCATTCGAGGTCCGCTTGCTGATCTCTCGGCTTCTCCCTCGGCTTCGCTCGGGACATGGCTCGGGGCAGGCGTGCGCGGCCCGCCGGACCGAAGGTCCGCTGGACCGCAGGCAGGCTCTGATTATTGCCCCATAACTTCTAGGACCATGCTTAGCTTCCAAAGCATTTTCCTAAACCCTCACCAAATTTGCATTCCTCTTGCTATAACTTATGGAGCCTGCTAGGCTGCTGTTTTGTGTAAGAGTGTCTGAGATTTACTCCCCCCCGACATAGCTAAGTTGTTGAAAAAATTCCCCCAATAGGTGTGCAGAACTCAACCGGAGCCTCCAATGCAAGACGCTCCAGTGCAGGGCATGGTTGAATGCATGATTAAGCATTTATACCGTTTTCACAAATGGTGTAGACCGCTCCACCATCGGGATCAGACATCCTCTTTGGCTGTCATCCCGAGCGAAGCGAGGGATCTGCTTTTGTATGCGGGGATTGGTCCGTTCTCGGCGGAAAAGCAGATTCCTCGGGCCGACAACAGACCTCGGCCCTCGGAATGACATCCTAAGTAGGATTGGCACCCAATCCACAGGCTACACCTACTGTGAAACTGCTACAGTTGAGCAATTTCTGAACCAATCCCCCCCGAGAGCCACCCTTTATGGAATCGGTGCGCACGGTCTGGAAGGCCGGGCCAAGGGAAGTCCGGTCATGATAGAGTCACTCCCCATTGAACTGCTCCTCGCGGTTGCCGTCGGACTGAATGCAGTTGCCCTGCTACTGATTTGGCTGCAACGCAAGGCAGGCCTGCCTGCCAGCAGCAGGGATATCTCTGAGGCGCAAGAGGCATTGCGAACCGCCCAGGTGGAGCTGCCGCCGAGGGCCTTGGGCGAGCGAATTTTCGCAACGCCGGATTGGGATTTCATTTCCATCCAATCGCCTCTGCGTATCCAGCGCATGTTTCTGCAAGAACGCAAGGCCGTGGCCCTCTCCTGGCTTCGGCAGACACGGGAGCAGGTCAGGCAGCTTCGGAGGTTCCACCGGGGGACGCTCCGGGAAAACCTCCGCCCGAGCGCTGCGGTGGGCGTCCGGCTGGCCCTCGACGCGG
>JADFGZ010000307.1 GCA_022567475.1 Acidobacteriota bacterium
AGATGGAATTGCCCGTTTGCTTCCTGTGCCAGGCCTAAACTGAGCCACATATTGGGATCCTGCCGACTGTTTCGCACGGCTTGCCGCAAGTAGGAAAGCGCAGCCGGGAGGTCCTGCGAGATTGCGTTCCTGTGGTAAACACCCGCGGCGTGGGCAATCTGGGCGCTTCCGGGATCGAGCAGAGCGGCAGCTTGCAGTCCCTCTTTTGTCAGGTGTTTTAATTGCCTCTCCGCTTGGTAATGCCGCACCAGGGAAACAGAGGAGAACAATACAATCGCCGTGGCGGTCCCCGCGATCCAACAGGAATACGATTTCTTCCACCGGGTTGCCAGCCGCTTCGGTACTCCGTCTTCGGGATCATCATCATCCGGCGGCGCCGGACCGGCAATAGAATTTTTCGGCCGCTTAGCCGGAGAGTCGGCGCCAAAACAGGCTTTGTAGCAAATTCCAGCCAGAATCGAAAAGACAATGGCATTGGCGGGAATTTGCAAGTTGAAGTCCGTAAAACTATGCAGCAAGATCGATGACATGCCGCCCCAAGCGCCCAGCAAGACAGCCGCCCTGTAAGGCTCTCGCTCCTTCACAAACCGGCGCGCCGCAATGAACCAGAGCGCCAGGATAGGAATAAAAAGAATCGCGAACCCCACCGCCCCTGTTTCCGCCGCAATCTCCAGGTAATCGTTGTGGGCATGCTCGAATATCCCGTTCGGGAAGTTGCTTTGATATCTCTGGAAAACAGTGGCAAAGGCGCCCAAACCCGAGCCCAGTAACGGCGCTGCCAGAAATAGATCCACTCCTTCCGCCCATATGGGAAGCCGGCCCGCCAGCACAAAATTCTTTTCTTGGTAAAGGTGCTCGAAGCGGGCAAGAATCGGACCGACTCCGATCCAGGCGATGTACACAAAAGCCAGCAGGAACAATATCGTAAAGCCAAATCCTTTGCGGCCGGATTGCTGCTTCCGGTGGCACAAGAAAGCCATCAGGAGCAAGGTCAGCACGCTGCTTGTGATTCCTGCGCGCGACTGCGAAAAGGCAATTCCGAGAAACAGGATTACCAAAAGAAAGGCGCAGAATGCTGCTCGCCATGCGTCTGACGTTTTTTGTATTTTGAAATTCGCTGCCGGCGCGCGGCGTTTCGTCGTGAAGTAGTAGGCATACCCCCCAGCCAACGGCAGGGTCATTTCCAGCAGGCCCGCGAAATGGTTCCGATTGATGTAAGTCCCCGTCGCCACTCCGGGATGAAAGCTGTTTTCATACCATAGGAAATGATCCACGCCCGTCAAGTATTGCATCAGTCCCAAGGAAGCCTCGGCACATCCGAGCGCGATTAATCCTGTGAGCAGGACTCTTTGCTTCGTATCAAATGAAAACCCCCAAACAACGATGAGGAAAGCCGCACCGTATCCAGCCAGCTTGTATAACGCGATGATCGTGTCGTGCGGCACGGCGCTCAGAGTTATCCACCGCGACGGTAAGTCAGCGTCACCAATCGGGGTGAAGGCGGAAGCTTGCGTGAGCGATAGCGACCCTAGGAATGTTTCCGGCAGCGGAGTGATCTGTAAAAGGCCTAGGAGAAAAAAAAGGAGCAGCCATCGGGGAGGAAAAACCGGACGATGACCTCGAAGGGCGTCATGCCATTGCATGGCAAGCCACACAATCCATAACGCGATGATCGCGAAGCTATAAGCTCCCGGCTCCACGGCGCCGAAAGCACAGACACTGCCGGTTACTATTGCCAGCAGCATCCATTGGCTGATTGCTTTCACCTCAGGAATCCTGCATCCTTACATCAGACTTACATCAGAAATGAGACAAAAGATTCGACTGTCGTTCTTCCCCATCACCTTGTCTGATAAAGGGGAACCGGATCAGGTTGCGGAATGGTCCTGGGAGTCGGCCCCGCTGGCAACCGGATTCCGACCTCACAAAAAGCCAGTCGGATCGCGAGTTCGTCTCCAGCAGTAACCGCATCCCAGAGTTTCTCTAAACAAGCCTCGAGCTGCTCTCGTGGGGGGCGAGGCGACTCTACCCGCAAGATGCGCTCGTAAGAAGTGCGCACCAGCGTTTCGTATCTCGAGCACAGACTCTCCGTCAGCTTTTCACCGGGGCGGGTTCCCGTCACGACCATCTGGATATCCTGGCCCAGGCGCAAGCCGTTGATCTCGACCAACTCACGGGCAAGTTCTACAACGGACCGGGGATTCCCCATGTCCAGAACAAACAGGGAGCCACATTCCTCCATTTGCCCGGCCATCAGGATCAAATGGACTGCTTCCGGAATCGTCATGAAGTATCGGCGCATTTCCGGGTTGGTGATGGTAATCGGACCTCCCCGAGCAATCTGCTCTCGAAAAATGGGGACGACACTTCCCCGACTGTCCAAGACATTCCCGAACCGCACACAACTGAAATGAGTTCCTCCTCCGTTCCTCTGTGCCATCAACTCGCCAATCCGTTTGGTGGCGCCCATAATATTTGTCGGAGCGACCGCCTTGTCCGATGAGATGAACACGAGACGTTCCACCCCGAACTCTGTTGCCAATTCAAAAAGGTTTTTTGTGCCGAAAATGTTATTGAACACCGCCTCGGCGGCGTTGACCTCCATCATGGGGACATGCTTGTGAGCTGCGGCATGAAAAATGATCTCCGGCTGATGAAGCGCCAGAATATTTGTCAACTGACTTTTGAAACGCAAGTCCGCTACTAACAACTCCAAGGTGCCTGAGAAGTTCAAATCGTCGAGGCTCTTGCGCAACTCAAACAACCCGTTTTCATCTTTGTCCAGCAACAAAATAGTCTTGGGCTCGAACTCGGCAAGCTGCCGGACTAGCTCTGAGCCGATGGAGCCCCCCGCTCCGGCCACTAAAATGCGCCGGCCGGCATAGTAGCCCCACACGCGTTCCTTGACCCCGGGTGAGACAATGGTTTCTCGTCCCAGCAGTTCGTGCATGCTCACTTCCCGGAAGGAAGTAATCCCAACATTGCCTTCCAAAATCTCCGAAACGCTGGGCACTACTTTGGTCCGAATCGATAATCCGTCACAGAGTCGCAGAATTTTACGATACACTGCGCCGGTCCCGCTCGCGATGCAAATCACCACCTCATCCGGCGACTTATCGAGGACTACGCGCTGCAGATCATCCATAGCGCCCAACACGCGGACACCATTGATCACTGTTCCTATTTTTTGGGGATCATCATCCAGAAAACCCACTACCTCAACCTCTGGACGGAGCAACACCTCCTTGGCCACCATAATTCCAGCGCTGCCGGCCCCCAGCAACAACAGACGTCTCCCTACTTTCGTGTCAAAGCTATTCCGCCGACCATGCTCGTAGAACATTCTACGGATCGAACGGGCGATCATCTGCCCCATGGATGTAATTAAGAACTCAATGGCGATAATACTCAAAGGAACTCTCAAAATTTGGATCGAGTCTGGCGCCGCCAGCCTGACTGCCAGCAACACCAGAGAAAATGTGGCGCACGCACTCGTCACACGGACCGCGTCCCCGATATTGATATACCGCCACACCAAAAAATAGATTCCGAAATACCAATTGACCATGATCCGTCCGAGGATCAACAGCGGTAACAACAGCCACAGCTGATAGCTGGAAACCGCAGGCACATCCGCCTCAAACCGGAGTTGATAAGCAAGAAAGAAGGCTGCTCCAGCAATCAGTCCATCAATAATCCGCTGATTGACTGAAGAATATAAATCGTACTTCAATGGCATGGTGAACTGACCGTGATTTCTATCCGAGATACTATTCTCTATCCTTTGGAGCAGAGGAGAACCTCCAGGCATGATTACCCCTAGCGCCTAGTTGTCGACGCTTTGCTGCCGCTGGAAAGGTAATGGACGAATTGCTTCCAGAGTGACATCCCACCACATGAGCCACCAGACCTTTCCGCTTTCTCCCCACAAATAATTATAAAGAAGGGCTGTCAATGACACGCTGCAATTCGTAGTGGTCCTATTGACGGAAATGATTCATGCATAAACATCGCTGACCCAAACAATTCGGCCCATGCAATACCTGTGATGAATGCAACGGAAGTTTTTGCGCTAAGCGATCCGCGAACGGCTCGCGCAGCCCGGCCGCAGAAACTCGACCGAGTCAGTGGATGGAAGGGTTCGATCTGCGCCGTAGCAAACCCCTCTGTGCAGTATTGCGAGATGAGCAGGCCGGGCCGCCCGCCGCTAACTCCAGTCGCCCTACGGGCTCCTTCCGTCAGCGGCGCGCAATGAGAAACAGGAATGTTCTACTTTGCAGAGAATAGGAACTTTCTATTTTGCGTTGACACTCATGAATGTGAAGGTTCAACGGAACGCGATAGTCCGGCCGGGCAACGGGCACTCACGGGGAACCCCCTCTCCGCCGCTCCGGCAGGAACGGTTGCGTAAGCATAAATGCGAGGCGGAGACTGTTGTTGTTCTGGTATCCTCGTAGTCCGACGATCATCGCATCGTGCCCGGCAGCCGGCGCAGGAACGTACGTGTGAAATAGCCGGTCCCACCAAGAAAAGAGTTGGCCGAAGTTCCTATTTTGTTCCCAAACATCCTCGGAGTGATGGATGCGATGCGTGTCAGGAGTGAAAAAGACCACGGTCACCCACTTTTGGAGCCGTTGCGGTAGAGATGTATTTGCGTGCACGAAAAAATCCTGGAAGATGCTGACGAGTTCGGAGAGCAAGACAGCGCCTATCGGAGGGGCAAGGACTGCAACCATCGCGAGATACGCGCCGTGGGTAAGGATCACTTCAATCGGATGAAACCGCAATGCCGTGGATACGTCAACGTCCGGATCGGAGTGGTGCACCTGATGCACACGCCACAGGAGGGGCGCTGCGTGGAATGTTCGGTGAATTGCGTACCTGACGAAATCGAGTAAGAGGAAGGCCAAAATCCAGCGCGCCGCCGACGGCAACCACGGCTGGAACTGGTACAAGTATGTACCGGCAGACTGGTCGACGGACCCGAGCCCACCGCGGCGCGTGTCCGTCTCACGACCGTTCATAATGAACTCGATCCAGCCGTACGTGAAGAACAACGGCGTCATGGCCGC
>JADFGZ010000308.1 GCA_022567475.1 Acidobacteriota bacterium
ATTCTGGGTCAGTGCTAGAGGAACCTGCGGCCCGGGTTCCACCCCTGCGGGAATTTTCACGTTCACCTGATACAGGCCCACAAAGCCGGGAGCCAGTCCGGCAAACAGCACGGCAGCCGGAAGGCCGCCCACACTGGCCTCCACCGGCGCTACCACCCGCGCCAGCGGTTCTTCGCCCGGAGCAGGCTGGCCCGAAGGCACCTGCGGGTCCGTGATTCCCAGGCCCGTGCAAAATACCAGCACCACTTCTCCCGGCGCGGCGGGCGCCGTGCCGTCCACCAACCGCCCTTGCCCGTTCAAGATCGCCCCCTGCCCCGAGCCCTGCTGGTTTATGGTGAAGATGCCGGGGACCTCCGGGGCCACTTCCACCGTAGACGCCAGCCCGCGAACGCCGTTCGACACCACCACCAATTCGACGGAAGGTCCGGAGACGTTGGAGGGCATCTGGAAGTTGATCTGGGCGGGCGAGACAAAGAACAACGCCGCGGGGATGCCGTTTACCAGCACCTGCGTGCCGGCCAGGGTAAAAGGCAAGGTCAGCGCTGTGTCCGTAGCCGTCCTCAGGGTGGTGAGCAATGGTTTTGCTCTGGCAGACCGAGTCTCGGTGGCCAGGTTAGTGCCGAATAGCGAGGCAATCGAGCCGGGGCTCACCACCGCATCTTTGGAGAGGCTGGCTCCGTTGATCACTCCGTTCCGGCCCACTGCGGGCGCGTCCACGGCCAAGCCCACCGGCAACACCTGCGGGCTATTGCCGACATTGGCGCCGGGCAGCGCAGCGACAGTAACAGTCCCTGTGTATGCTCCTTTCGGCAGCCCGGCCGAGGCCGCCGTGGCGGTGAGCGTGGAATCGGTTACCCCGCTGGCTGGGCTCACCGAGAGCCAATCGCCGCCCGATTGCGTTTCCACTGTGGCTGTCCAGCCGAGCCCCCCTGTGGTTGCATTTTGCACCATGAAGACTTGGGGATCCGGATCAATGCCCTCAGACGCCCTGAAAACAAGCGCCGAGGGATGCAGGATGATTGCTGGCAGGGGGACGCTGATCACCGTCAGCAGCCAGCTCTCATCGTCGGAACCCACATTGTTGGTGGCCTGGATTGTAACCGCATGCGGGCTGCCATCCGCCGTGGGATCCGGCCAACTGACCCTGCCCGTTGCGCTGTCGATGGTCATGCCGCCCGGACCGTTGACCAGCGACCAAGTCACCGGCAACGTCCCAATCAGCCCCGGCCTGGAACCGATGTACGGCGCGCCTTCCTCGAGCGTCTCGTCGCCGATGGCTGATACTTCCGGTGGACGCGGCAAGCTGAGCTGCCAGCTCTCCTCATCCGAGCCCCAACTGTTTTCGGCCCGGATGGTGATCGTATGCGAACTGCCATCCAGGGGCGGGTTCGGCCAGCTCACTATGCCCGTCGCGCCGTCAATCGTCATGCCGCCCGGACCGTTGACCAGCGACCAAGTGATCGGCGGCGTCCCGCTGCTCAACAACGGTGTGGGGCTGGTGTAGGGACCCGCTTCTCCCAGCATCTTGTTGCCGATGGGCAGGATCACCGGCGGAGCGTCCGGATCGGGAGTCACCGCAAGGTTCACTGCGGCCAGTTGGGGCAGCGCGGTTGCTCCAAAGTCCAAGAAGATGATTCCGAAGTGGTCGTCTTCGGTGAGGTTGGTCGGGTCAACCGACAGGGTCAGCGTGCTATCGGTGGTGGCTTCGGCGGGCAACACCTCCAGCCACTCGATACCACTCTGCGTGATGACAGAGGCCGTGAAGTCAACGCCGCCCGCCGGGCAGTCCCCAATACATACGACGGTGATCTCCGGTGGGTTCGGGTCCGCAATGGTCGGGCCATTGATCTCATGGGAAAAGGAAAACAATACGGGGCTGGCCACTAGGCTGAAGGTGGTGGTGTCACCGGTAGATGGTCCTACTCCTAAGCTGACCGGGAACAACAGCGGGCTGTTGTCCGCTACCGAGTTGGTGATGGTGATGGTCCCTTGGTAATTACCGTCAGGCAGGCCCGTCGGGTCGATCGTTACAGTCAGGGTGGCTGGCGTGATCCCGATGGTTGGGCTCACCGAGAGCCAGGCACCGCCCGGCGGTGTTGTTACGGTGGCCGTAGCCGTAAATCCCAGCACAGCGCCATCCCCCATGAGGAAAAATTCCTGCTCCAGGGGCGTCGGGTCGCCGCTGTCCGCTTGGAATCCCAGTCCGGTCGGGTGAACAAACAGCGACGGCCCTTGCGCCGATCCGCAGACCGGCGTGAAAAACGTGAAGCAAAGGATCGCGAGCCCAATGAAAACACGCTTGGACCAAACTGGCAAAGGAGCCGGCAAAGGAGAACGATCCTTCATAGGGCATTCCGCTCTTAGCAGAAAGAGGTTCCTCATTTTCAGGGGGGTATCCACCAGCTTCTACTTATTGTAGGCCCCTTCGTCCAGAAAAGTCAACACCATTTATCTGGTAAGACGTTCATTCTAAGTAGGTTTCTCCTAATCTCGCCAGCGCCATTGCTTTCGGCGCAGCAACGGCCTGCCACGGGATCGGGACCTCAACTCTTTCATTTACCTGAGATGGAAAATCATCGGGCGGGAATTTCGGTTGAACGAAGCCGAGGGGGGAATCTGAGGGTAAGGATGGCCCTGTTGTCTTTGTCTTTCGCTTCCTGCTGCTTCCGCTGTATGGCCCTCAGATTTGCGCCCTTCGGAGTTTCATTTGCGAACTAACTTTTGCCGGCGTGTCGAATACCTCGCGCACTTTTTGCAGCAGGGTATCTGGAGCGAAGGGTTTCGCAATAAAAGAAGCTCCCGCCTTCAAGACGCTTTCTTGGACCACGGGGTGATTGGAGTAGCCGGACATATAGAGCACCTTGATCTCCGTGAGGTCCTCCGTAAGCCGCGCGGCCAGGTCCGGCCCGTTCATCTCCGGCATGATCACGTCCGTCAAAAGCATGTGAATCGGCTGTCTGCTTTGCTGTGCTATCTGCAGGGCCTCGGCGCCGTTGGAGGCTTCCAGAACAGTGTATCCCGCCCGTTGGAGGAACAGGCGGACCATTTGCCGCACCTGGATTGTGTCTTCCACCAGCAATACGGTTTTTGCGCCGCCGGACCGCCGCCTGCGGGTAGTGGCTGCTCGTTTCGGCGGAGAAACCGGCTTGTCGACCCGCGGCAGGTAGATCTGGAATTTCGTGCCGCGTCCCGGCTCGCTGGAAACCTGGATCCGGCCGCCGCTTTGCTGCACAATCCCGTACACAGTGGCCAACCCCAGTCCGGTTCCCTTGCCCACCTCCTTGGTAGTGAAGAAGGGCTCAAAGACGTGGGACAGAATGTCCGCATTCATTCCGGAGCCGGTGTCGCTCACGGTCAGCAGCACGTGGCGGACGGCAGGCGCGCCCGCGATACCACTCTCATCGTTCTCGCTCAGTTCCGCCTCGCTCAGTTCCGCGTTCTCCGTCGCCAGGATGAACTTGCCTCCCCGAGGCATGGCGGAACGGGCGTTGCTCGCCAAGCTCAGAATCATCTGCCTCATCTGGGTTGCGTCAGCTTTCGTTCTGCCCAGTTCCGGGCTGAGCGCGGTCATAATCATGATGTCCTCGCCCAGCAGGCCGCGCAACGTCTCTTTCATCTCTGTCACAATTTCGTTCAGATCAAGGACCTGAGGTTGCAGAACCTGCTTCCGGCTGAAGGCCAGCAACTGGCTGGCGAGGGAAGCAGCCTGTTCTCCCGCTTTTTTGATTTCCGCAATTTGTTTGCTGAGGAAAGGGTCTCCTCTTCGCTTCTTCAGCAGGAGTTCGCTGTAGCCAAGGATGCTGGTCAGCAGGTTGTTGAATTCGTGCGCCACCCCGCCCGCCAAAGTTCCGACAGCCTCCATCTTTTGCGTCTCGCGCAGCGCCTCCTCGGCCCGTTTGCGCTCGGTGATGTCCTGGACCAAGGCACAGTTGTACTCCTTCCCCTGGAATTCCAGATAATTCGCGGTTATCTCTACAGGGAAGACCGTTCCGTCCTTGGCGCGGTGGTGGGCTTCGATAGTCAAGGAACCGCGCTCCTTTATCCTCTTCCACAACTCCCGCCAAGCCTCTGCCGGAAACTGCGTACCTATGTCAGCAACTGCCATAGAGAGCAGTTCCTCGCGGGAGTAGCCCGATGCATGGCAAGCCGCGTCATTTACATAGATAAACCGCGCCTCCGAATCCATCCAGTAAACAGCGACGGGGCTGCGGTCATAGGCAAATTGCGTGAACCGCAGCGCCTCCTCCATCCTCTTCCGCTCGGAAATGTCTCGCCAGCTCGATCTGCTATAAAGAACGGTTCCCTTCGCATCGCGCACAGCAGACGCATTTAAACTCACCGGGATTTTGCTGCCATCTTTTCGTCTCAATTCCAGTTCGATGTCATGCACTGTGCCAGTCCGAACAAACGAATCGAATGCATCTCCCACTTTCGTCAGGCAGTCAGGGTGATACACAAAGACAAGAGGCTGGCCAATCATCTCTTCCTTGGAATAACCCAAGGCTTTCGACAGGGTGTCGTTACAGTCGAGAATCTTGGTGGTAGAGGCTTCTACCGAGACGAACATATCGGGAGCGTTGTCGTAGAGGTCTCTATACCGTGTGTCGCTCGCAGCAAGGGCCTCGGTTCGTGCGTGCACCGTGGCCTCAAGATTCCTGCGGTCCGTTATGTCGCGCACCGTGGCCACATATGCGGACGAGTCGTCACCGGCAATCGGGGACAACCGGAGCTCGACGGGGAAGCGCGTCCCGTCCGCCCGCAGGCCTTCCGACTCAAGCAGCGTTCCGAGAATCTGAGATGCGCTCCTCTCATCATTCCTCCCCAGGGCGGTGGAGTGGCTGGCGTAATATTCCATCGGCATTAGGGTCGAGACCTGCGAGCCGATCAGCACGTCGTCCTCCAGCGTCACATCGCCCAGCACAAAGTAGTGACCCACGTAAGCCGGCTTGCCTAGCCTGGCGGTGGGATGGGAGAAAAACGTGGCGAAGCTGA
>JADFGZ010000309.1 GCA_022567475.1 Acidobacteriota bacterium
TTCGTGCCTGTACGGCCGCTTTCCGGCGATTGGTTCTCGTTGTTGCTGTTCTGGTGGCCTGCGTCGGTTCGGCAGCGGGGCCGGAAGCACTCCGGCGTGGATGGGAGGAGGTCAGCAGGGCGCGGGTACTCAGCGTCTATGAACGCGAGCCGACGGACCCCGGGGCCAACCCGTGTCCGCTCGTCCTTGTTAGAAGTCAGAGTTAGAAGTCAGAACACGATAACCCCATGCGAGCGATTCCCCGTCTTGATTGTGCGAGCTACTTTCATTTCCGAAAGGTCAAGGATCGAAAGAGAATCTCCATGCAATGAACTGACAATTCCGGTCCTACCATCCGCCGTGATGACCATGCCGATCGGAAAGCGGCCAACTGCGACTTTCGCTCCAGGCTGTAGAGTCGTGAGATCAACTTCCTGAACAGAGCCATCCCGTGTCTCATCGCGATTAAAGAGCGTTACGTAGAGCTTGCCGCCATTGGGAGAGAGTGCAAAGCTGTACGGGGGCTGATCGAAAGAGATCAACTTCACAACCTCGTCTCTCGCAGGGTCGATAACCAGTAAGTTGTTCCCCTTCTGAACGCCTGCGAAGACATATTTCCCATCCTGCGTGGCGATAATACCTTCCGTGCCCGTCGGCGCCGGGATCTTCTTAACCATCTTCATCTCTTTCAGATCAATCACGGAGATATGCGGCACCTCTTTGTTTGCCGTGTAGGCCTTGTCTCCGGAGGGAAGCATGGCGACCCAGTGTGGACCATGAGCATCAACCTTTGCGGAACCCACCACCGTCTTCTGCTTCATATCTACCGCAATCAGCTCGCCTCCGTTTGATTCACAGGTGACATACAAGAGGCCACTTCTTGGATCAAGCGCCATTCCATGCGGTGCCCAGTGCGGGGATACATCGACCGTGTCGATGATCTCCATTTTGTCCAGATCGACGATCTGGATTTCATGTGATGGGGTCTCATAATTATTATAGCCCCCAGCCCTGTAGGTGATGCTGACATACGCAAGGCCTCTTTGCCGGTCGATCACGACTTCATGGGGAAGCGGTAGAGTGGGAAGCTCCTTGAGAAGGTTGCCCGTCGCCATGTCATAAAACTGTACCGCGGCTTGATTCGGCCTGACGGCTAGGATCCGCTTCTGTTGACTGGACTGCGCAGCGGATCCTGTGCTGCTACCCAGAAACAACAAGACTACCGAAAGGCCTGTGATGGTGCGACTGTGTATCTTCATGAAGTCCCCCCCCGGGTTATGGCGTGATCTTACAGGAGCACGCATGGATTGGGCGGTCAATGTGGTGATTGCATCTGGCCATCGCTATGCGTTGTCAGCGGCATAGCTGCTAGTGGGAGTTGTGAAGAAACATACTAGCCGGAAATGCCCTGATCGGGAATATCCGATTTCAACTCTCGCTCGCCTCAAGATTCTACGCTAGCAGCCCTTTCGGCTCAAACTCGGATCACCGCGGCCCGTCTTGGATGGTTAGCCAGCGAAGCGAAAACGAAAGTGGTCTGTGTGTGGACATCTTGTACTCAAATGGCTGCCAGTTATTAGGCTCATCAATCCGTTCCCCGTGGGCACTCGGCACTTCAGCTCTTCAAACCAGTTCAGCCCGACTGTGACAGCCGAGGCAAGCTCTTCCGGCAGCACATTACAGACGAACCGTTGCCCGTCCGTCCTCAGCCTAATCGAATTCTTTCTCGACTCCACCTTCGGGCGTCACAAACCCGAGAAGACAGCCGTTGGAGCCATCCCTGAGCTGATGGCACCGCACTTTGATGGTGTCGCCCACTTTGACGTCGTCGCGCTTCCATCCGCCCCTTGTGAGCGCGCGGGGACTGCCGCCTTCTATAGCCCACACTGTCGGCTGACCTTTGTCGTCCATGACTTCGAGGTAGATCCAAGAATGCGGGTTGATCCAGCGGATTGTCTTTACCGTACCCTCCAAATGCGTGAACTCCCTAGTCTGGTAGTTGGCGTGGGAATGGTGCGCCCAAGCCGGCAAGGCTAAGGCAACCGCAGCAATGGCCACAAGGCTCAAGGATCTGAACTGCATCTCACCCTCCTAACATCAGAAGAAACGGTTTCAGGATCATCGCTCTCGACCCGCTCGGCCGACGTCATCTGGAGCGGGTGGTTCTGTTTCCATCGTGGTCGAGATTATAGCGGATCCTCTTTCCCTCCTCGTCGAGGATATAAAGTGATTGCTGAAATTGCCCCGGCGGCGGTGAACCCGGAGGCACGGTTGCTTCCAAAATGTAAAGACGCCTGGCGTGGAGATGGATCGCGACGAAGGTGCGACTCTGGTCCGCGTTCGTGATCTGTAGCTGGTGTCCTTCAATGCGGTCGACTTGAGCGTACGCGTCGTAGGTAACCTCGCCGCCCCTCTTGCGGAAATTCCACGCCTCATAGGCTATCGATCCCAGCACAACCGTTACGTCGGCGTCCGCGTAATTGACCACGGTAATGGAGTAGCGCCGCGGACCTTCTTGGGCGGTATAGACGCGCGCCGGGAGCGTGTCTCCGCGCTCCGACATGTAGGTCATGTCCTGCACCGTAGGTTCACCCGGAAAATTTACGCTAAACCGTTCTGCCCGATTGACATACACTATCCAATCTTGCGCGAAGGAAAGCCCCGAAATAGACAGGATTAACGCTGCAAGAATGAGTCGAATAAGGCGCATGACTTATCCTCCCAAGCTCCCCACTTCCACTGATACTGGCACAAAAAGGCCCCCCTGCACAGCATTTTCCTTGGCGAACTGACACGATATTGCCCCCGCAAGATCGAAAATGTTGGGAAAAGATTACACGAGGGGAGGGTGCAAAGCAATTGTTGTAGGGGGTTCCTGGGCCTTTAGCCGGGTTCCGAGCGCGGTCGAGGAGGACAAGTCCCAGATTACTCTTCAGTAGTCGTCTACGGTTTAGTAATCGTAAGAGCGCCGGTTAGGTAAACATAACGGCGTTACAGGGGGTCTACCGCATCCGTCCCGCTGATTTGGGTGATTTTCTAGAAGGGTACTTCGGGGGGCACTTGGCGGATTTTGGTCGAGCGTCGGGCCGGATTGGCGGACCATACATTCCGAGTGCGCCGTCGCTCGGGCGAACTTCGGATTAACCTGCGGATTTGTCGATAAACAGTAGGCGACAAGGCAGGGCAATGTCAGCGAGGATACCACCTAGAAGAAGCCATGGTAATCTGGACTTGAGTCGACAGAGTGGCTGACGGATGCTTTTGGGTGGCAGGGATGCTCCAATCGGAAATTTCTGCTTTCGTTCGTAAAGATTGCTTTCTTCAAATTGAGCTACTAGACTCCGTGTACAACGGAAAGGGGCAGTGAATGCATAGTTTCTGTTTCAGAGTCGGCACCGCGCTAGCGCTGATGGCCCTCGGAGTTCACTCCGTGAAGGCCCAGGGTCCTGGCGAAGAGCAGATCGTAAGAATGCTCCAGCAGGACCAGCCTTACCACGCAGTATCACCGGAGCAATTTGAACAGCTTGGCTGGGACCTTCCGGACGGAGGCTCACAGGTCAAGGCGCTTGCCGACGCTGCGCCGGGCGGCGCCCTGGATCCCCGTAAGCTCGAGACCTTGCCGGCGGATCAGCTGGGTTACCAGGCCAAGTGGCATGAGGTGCGCTACAAGGTTTACGGCTTGGACTGGGATATTCCGGGCCTGCACCTGACGCCGAACCATCCGCTGCCGGGGATGCCGACGCTGGTGATCATTCACGGTGGCTCGGCGAACTGGTACGAGTTCTTTCTGGACCCTCTGAACCGGCCGGGGCTGGGACAGTACTTGGCGCAAAAGATCCCGGTGCTGCTGGTAACGATTCCGGGCAACTACCGGCATGGAGGATGGACGGAGACCGAATACGAGAACCGAATTCCCGGCTATTTATTGGACCGCGACGTCCCGGCAGAAGAACGGAAGATTCGCAATGCGGTCTATACCTTCCGGGTGGTGACCGACGGGGTGAAGCGGCTGGTGGAAACGGTTACGACCGGCCCCGTCGTTCTGGTCGGCCATTCTACCGGAGGAGAAATCCAGTTCATTTTGAAGGACTCCAGCCTCCAGGACCGCATGCAGGGGCTCTCGTTCGGCTGGGGCACCGGCGGACCGGCCGCTCTGAGCAGCATGCGCGAGTTCCGAGGAGTCAGAAGCGCTGACGACTACCTGGACGTATGGGAAATCCGGCCGCGCCCCGCGGAAGGATATTCGCGCGGTTACCTCGGCCCTCTCAATCCTGTTTGGAACTCGAACGAGACCAGACTTGCGGTGGCCCGGCGCTGGATGGGCCTGGAGGAGCGCCGCAGACCGCAGTTCAAACAGATCTTGCAATCAATGGAGCACAGCAGCGCTGACAACCTCCGTGAGCATACTGCATCGCAGATTCGGCAGGCCCTGCAAGGGAATCAATTCGGCGTCAACCCGGACGAGGTCGCCGGCGATCTGTTTTCCACCATGCGCTCGGCAGTCACAGGCTATCAGAAGATGATCTGGACTGTGGCGATGCTCGACGACGGACACTGGGACGAAGATCCCTCCCAGGCCAGGGAGCTTCGGGTCGCAAATGAGTTCCGGAAGAACAATCCGAACATCCCGATCCGGGTGCTGGTCTTCGATGTCCCTATGACCCATTACGGGCACATCGAAAAACCACGCCAGTTGGCGGGCGGATTGCTCGCGGCGCTGAAGTGGCTGATGCAGCCTTAGACCATCATTGACCAGACCGATCTTTTGTACCAGCGTGACTGAAAGAGTTTACATCACAGCCTGGGGCTGTGAAATGGGTTTCCAGACAGGGCTATTGGCCCAGGAAACCCCGTCCAACAATTGCTTTCCCCTCTCACCTCGTGTAATCTTCTCCCAATATTCTCAATCTGGCAGGGTTAAAGCGTGCCTATTTCCCCAGGTGCCCGCGTCCTGTCCAATAATGCGAGCGGTGCGCCAGTCCAGCGATTTGCGTGACATCCACGTAGTCGA
>JADFGZ010000310.1 GCA_022567475.1 Acidobacteriota bacterium
CACCCGCTGAACGCCATGTTGGGCGAGCTGCACAACGCAGGCACCGCCATCCTCGAGATCCCGGTCCCGGACCTCGCCTCCGACCACGTGACCGCGCTGCTCGCCGACACCCTGGGCAGGCAAGAGGGGGTGGCCGAGCTTGCGGAGCTGATTTTCAGCAAGACTCTCGGCAATCCCTTTTTTACCACGCAGTTAATCACCAGCCTGGCCGACAACGGCCACCTGCGCTTCGATCGCGAGCGGGGAGCCTGGCGCTGGGACATGCAGGCAGTCCGCGATGCCGCGCCCGGCGACAACGTGGTCACGCTGCTGGCCGGTCACCTGCGCGACCTGCCAGCCACGGTGCGGCACGAGCTCGAGCTGGCCGCCTGTATCGGGAACCGCTTCGACGCCGCCACCCTGGCGACGGTAGCCGAGGCCGAAGTGGAGGAAGTGCGCGAGCGGCTGGAGCAGGCCATTGGGAGCCGCTTGGTGACCGGGCACGGCGGCGACTACCACTTTGTGCATGATCGTGTCCAGCAGGCGGCATACTCGCTGATTCCGGAAGCGGAGCGCGGGCGCATTCACCTCCATATCGGCCGCCTGCTGCTGGCCAACGCCGGTGAGGACGGCATCGAGGAGCGGCTGTTCGAAATCGTGAATCACCTCAACATCGGGGCGGATCTGTTGGCCGATGGGGAGGAGCGGTTGCGCCTGGCTCAACTCAACCTGCAGGCGGCACGCTCGCCAAAGCTGGCTGCGGCCTTCGCGGCGGGCTTCGAGCACTGTGAGGCCGGCCTGCGGCTTCTGCCGGCCGACGCCTGGCAGACCCACTACAAATTAAGCCTGGGCCTGCACCAGGAGGCGGCACGGCTCGCCTACATAGAGGGCAACGTCGCCGCAATGGAACGCTACATGGCCGCAGTCTTCGAGCGTGCCGCTGATGTGCTCGATGAGGTTCCGGTTCGCAAGATCCAAATAGAATCCCTTGTGGCATCGCATCGCCACGACGAGGCGATAGCAGTAGGTGTCGAGATATTGAAGAGGCTGGGAGTCTCCTATCCCGCTGATATGGGTCGGTTTCGAACGCTCGTTTACGTAAAAAAAACAATCAAGAAGCTGTCCCTAGAGGAGAGCGATCTGGCAAGCTTTCGCCGCCCTGACGATGTCGCCGACCGCTGGCTCATTGCGGTGTTCGGTATCCTGGATCGCCTGGTAACGGCGGTCTTCATGGCACGCCCGCAACTGGTTGGGTTCAATGTTGTGATCGCTATGCGTTTGTGCCTGGAACACCAGTGTCTGGTGCACGGCTTCCCGCTCTTCCTTAGTCTGTTTGCCATGCTTGTGCGTAGAGTACTGCAGGACCCGCAAAGGGCCCTTCGCTATGTGGAGCGTGCGATCTCTCTCTCGTCCGACCCCTATTATCAACTTGACCAAGGCATTGTCCTTGTAGTGGCAGGGGTTTATCTCCTGTTCTGGGTCAGTCATCTCCGCGAAACCTTGGAGCATCTCACCAAGGCCTACCGTCGCCAGCGCGACCTCGGCGACAACCACAACGCCTACGTTAGCGCTATTGGATATTGCAAGCACGCCCTGTATGCCTCTGAGCCTCTGTCAGAGGTGGAACAGGCATGCCTGCGGCTGAGTCGATCCGCAGATGCACACCACTTCAATTTTCACAGTATGATGATCAATCTGTACCTCAGTGCCGCGATCATCCTGGCACGGGGCGCTCGGGGCCGCTCTGCCACCGACTTCGCCGGCACGCCTTTTGACGACGAACGGGACCTCGCGGTCTTACAAAAGAGCAACGAACGTATGAGCCTCATGCGCCTGTATACCGCCAAGTTTTTCCTGGCGACGGTGTTCGGAGAACATGACCAGGCGGCTCGCTTCTGTGGATTGGCCGAGTCGTGCCAGGACGCTAATGTAGGGGGGGCGTACGAGGCGGCCCTCTTCCCGTTTCTGAAGGGCCTGCATCTGGCTCACCGGCTCCGGACGGAGCCGAAACCGGGCCTTCTCTCGTTTCTGAAGGGCCTGCCTCTGGCTCGCTGGTTCCTGAGGGAACTGAATCCGCGTGAGGCCATCGGCCAGATATTGGACCAGTTGCGGGCCTGGGCCAAACACGCGCCGATGAACTTTCAACACAAACACGACCTCGTTCTGGCCGAGAAGTGCCGGGCGGAGGGCGACGTGGCGGGCGCGGAGGCCGCCTACGAGCAAGCTATCCAAGGGGCCGTGACCAATCAATACCTCAACGAGGCGGCTTTGGCCTACGAGTTGGCCGCCGGCTTCTATTCCGAGCGAGGAATGGTGACGTTCACGCGACTCTACCTGCAGAAGGCGGCGGACTGCTACGGCCGCTGGGGCGCAAAGGCCAAGGTGGAGGCGATGAGGGAACAGTATCCGGAGTTGTTGCTCAAAGGCATGGAGACGGAATCCACATCGGAGGAGTCGTCCAGCAGCACGGTGGAGGGCCTCGACATGCAGAGCGTCATGAAGGTCTCGCAGACGATTGCCGCCGAGATCGACCTGGAGCAGTTGCTGACCAGCGTCATGCGCATCGTTCTCGAGAACGCCGGAGCCCAGGCCGGACACCTGCTGCTCCCGCGCAGCGGCGATTGGTCCGTTGTGGCGACAGGCACCGCCCAGGGGGTGCAGGTGCTGCCGGGCCTGCCCGTTGACGAGGCGCCCGGTGTGTCCGGAGGCGTCGTGCGCCGGGTGGCGCGGAGTGGTGAGCCGGTGCGGCTGGATGATGCCGCGGCTACGGTGGACGAGGTGCACGCGGAGCTGCGCGAAAGCGGCGTGCGGTCGTTTCTGTGTCTTCCCGTGTTGCACCATGGCCAGGTTACCGCCATCCTCTACCTGGAAAACAACCTGACGAGCGGGGCCTTCACCCCCGAGCGGGTTGAGGTGTTGAGTATGCTGTCGTCACAGATAGCGGTATCGCTCGCCAATGCGGAGTTGTATGGTCAGGCCCAGGAAGAGATCGCCGAGCGCAAACGCAGTCAGGAGGCGCTGCAGAAGACGGAAGAGAAGTTCCGTACCATCGTGGAATCTTCGGCTGACGCTATTGTGATCGTCGATCGCGAGGGCCGGATCCAGATTGTCAATTCCCAGGCAGAGACGTTGTTTGGCTACACCCGGGAGGAGCTAGTGGGACAGGGCATCGAAATGCTGGTCCCGGAGCGCCTGCGAACCGGACATTCCGAGCATCGTGCCGCCTACGCGACCGACCCCCGAGTGCGGCTGATGGGGGGGAGAGGGATGGAGCTTGCCGGGCGCCGGAAGGACGGCAGCGAGTTTCCTCTAGAGATTAGTCTCAGCCCACTGCATACAAGCGAAGGTCCGATGGTCTCCAGCGTTATCCGCGACATCACCGAGCGCAAGCGCTCTCAGGCGGCCCTCCAGGAAAGTGAAAAGGAGCTCTACCGTTTGTTTGATCTCTCAGCGGACTTGTTGTTCATCGGTGGGTTCGATGGCCACTACAAGCGGCTGAATCTGGCGTTTGAGAAGCAGCTCGGCTTCACCAATGAAGAGCTGATAGGAAAACCCGTCTTGGAGATGGTTCATCCGGAAGACGTTGAGGCAACCCGGGCACAAGTTCAGAAATTGACGGTGAGCAATGAAGCAGTGTTTTTCGAGAACCGGAGGCGCTGCAAAGACGGTTCCTATAAGTGGTTTCTTTGGAGTGCGATTCCATATGCGGAAGAAGGCGTGTTCTACGCGGCCGGACGCGACATCACTGGACGCAAACGGGCCGAGGCTCAGATTAAGGAAGCCCGAGAGGCTGCCGAGACAGCCAACCGCTCCAAAAGCGCTTTTCTGGCGGCGATGAGTCACGAAATCCGCACACCGATGAGCGGCGTGGTGGGCATGATCGAGTTGTTGCAGGAGACGGATTTGTCACCGGATCAGGGGCAGATGATGAATACGGTGCGCGATTCGGCGTTCTCACTCCTGAACATCATCAATGACATACTGGATTTCTCGAAAATCGAGGCCGGCAAGCTGGAGATGGAAAACGCGCCGGTTTCGATCCGTGATGTCGTGGAAGGGATTAGTGAAACCCTGGCAGTCAGCGCGGCCAAGAAGGACCTCCTCCTCATAACCTTTATTGACCCGGACATCCCCGACTGGGTGTTGGGAGACCAGGTGCGACTGCGACAGATCCTGTTGAATCTGGGCGGGAATGCCATCAAGTTTACCCAGAATGAAAGGAAGAAACAGGGGCAGGTAGTGATCCGGGCAGATCTTGTCGCTGCGGACGGAGAGAAGAGCACAACCCTCCGGTTCCAGGTTTGCGACAACGGGATTGGAATGTCCGAGGAAGTCCGGGGAAAGCTGTTTCAGCCCTTTTCACAAGCGGACGTCGCCACCACCCGGCGCTACGGTGGCACGGGGCTTGGTTTGTCCATCTGTCTGCGCCTGACCGAATTGATGGGCGGTGAGATCACGGTGAAGAGCACGCCCGAAGAAGGTTCGGAGTTCACCGTAAACCTCCCGATGTCGGTTGCGCAGGGGCCAGCCCAGCCGGACATAGCGCAAGATATCTCCGGCCTGAGAATCCTGATGATCGTCCGGAAAAATGAGCTGCAGGAATTCCTCCCCCGGTATCTGGTCCACTGGGGGGCGGAAGTAGTCACTTTGGGAGATCTTGCGGTGGCGCAGGCCGTGGCTGAGACGGCCGCACGCAAGGGACAGGGTTTTGACGTCGTCGTCCTGGGAGCTTACGGGGACAGGCGTAGAAAAGCGGTGTACGAGGAGTTCCGGCAACACTCTCTCCTGTCTAAGGTCCGGTTCGTGATCCTGTCGCGCCGACACGCGCTGCCAACCAAGACAGAGTTTCCTGGCAGCATTCTTGTGTCGTCCAATCCGCTTCGGCGTTCGGCATTCCTGAGGGCGGTGGCGGTTGCGGCTGGTCGGGCCAGCCCGGATGTGGAGGAAGCAACACTGACCACCGTCAGCGTGTTGGACTCCGAC
>JADFGZ010000311.1 GCA_022567475.1 Acidobacteriota bacterium
GTAAGGTTGCACTTCGTGTTCTCAGGTTGGTCGATGCGGTTATGCGTGATCCGTTCGACGGTATCGGCAAGCCGGAGCCTCTCCGCGCTATTGGCTCCGGAGTTTGGTCGCGCCGCATCACGCAGGACTATCCTGAACAGGGTGTTCGCATCCCGTACCAGGAGTACCTGCGGAACGGTCACGCCGCGGACGACATCATCTGTCGGGTTCCCCGAAACGCGCTGCTTCCCTTCTCCTACGGCGGGGAGCACGTCTCCGACGATGTCGCGGTCGCCATCCTCGAACGCGTCCTCCAGTGTGTGGAGCGGGTCCGCGCCGACGGGCACGTCGCGGGGGATTGGGAACGTCGCCTCGCCTGGCTCAACGACGCGCTGGCCGAGGCGTGGAGTGGCCGAGGCCCGTTTCCCGGCGCCGGAGCAGGAGCCTATGGTTCTGACGGCTTGGGCAGAGGAGCGACACCTGTACAATAAGGACCCGCTGTACCACAATGGGGACCGTGTACGAAACGAATTAGATCCAAGTAGCCACTGTTTTCCCGCCGGTGCGGCTCGGATTGGAGCGCCTTTCGAGATCGTCCATACCCCTCGCGAAATTTTCATCCTCTACGAGGACAATCACGAGATACGCCAAATCTTCATGGATGGGAGAAAACATCCCGAGGAGATGGACCTCACATGGAATGGATACGCGATTGGCCGGTGGGACGGAGACACGCTCGTGGTGGAAACGATCGGGCTGCGCGAGGAAACCTTGCTCGATGGGGCAGGTCATGTGCATACCTCCGAGATGCGCATGGTGGAACGCATCCGGCGCATCACCTATGACGCCTTGGAGATCGAGAAGACGCTCACCGACCCCAAGGCGCTGGCAAAGCCTTATACGACACGCAGAACCTACATTTTGGCGCCGCCGGACTGGGACATTTTAGAAGACATCACCTGCGAGCATAAGTTTCAGAGAGGAATATGGTACGGTGAAGGGCCCTCGGGTCTTTAATAATGACTAGCGCAGGCGGCTGCGACAGCTAATCGGCCCAAAGCTGTGATGAGCCCAGCCCACGATAACCCTGCCATTCAATCGGCAGGGTGTTTGTGATTCTCGAGAGACAAAATTTCCGACTGCATCCACGGTACGCGATTTTGAAAGCGGGTTCAGAGAAAGGCTTTGAGTTGATCCGTGTTCAAAGTCCTTTGCGGCATATCTGTGCACGCTCCTCGGACAATTCCATAGCGTAAATTGCGTTCCGAAGCTCCTGAGGAGCCGGGAATAGTTGTTTCTGTGCGACGGCCCGGCATCCTGACTCCTGCGTTCTGATTGCGTGCGAGTCCAGAGGCTTGGCAACCGGGCCTGCCTCGCATATACTGGTTGTTTCTAAAATCCGGGAGAACATGTGAACACGATCCGTAACATCCTCAGCATCCCTGAGCTGCGCAACCGCATTTTTTTTACGCTGGGCATCCTGGCAGTCTTTCGCATGGGAGGGCACGTCCCGACCCCCGGCATCAACGCGGACCTGTTGCAACAATTCTTTGAAGCAAATCGCGACACCGTATTCGGCTTTGTGGACATCTTTTCTGGCGGCAATTTCCGGCGGCTGACCATCTTTGCCCTGGGCATCATGCCCTACATCACGTCTTCCATTATTTTGCAATTGCTCAGCCCCGTCTGGCCCTATCTGGACCGTCTGCGGAAAGAAGGCGAGATGGGCCGCCAGAAGATCACCCTCTACACCCGCTACCTGACCGTTGTGCTCAGCACTGCCCAATCCTTTGGAATCGCGCTGACGCTCCAGCGGCAGTCGTTCCAGGGCGCGCTTTGTCAACGATCCCGGCCCCCTGTTTATGTTCACAACCGTGGTGACGCTCACCGCCGGATGCACCTTTGTGATGTGGCTGGGAGAACAGATCACGCAGCGCGGCATCGGAGAAGGCATGTCCCTGCTAATCTTCACCGGGATTGTGGTGGGCCTTCCGGGAGCCGGAGCTGAGCTGTGGACGAAAGTTTTCATCACCAATGAGTGGAGTTTCTTTCAGTTGATCGTCTTGCTGGTCCTGATGGTGGCGGCTGTCGGCTGCATTGTTTTGGTGGAGAGGGGAGAGCGGCGGGTGAACGTGCAATACGCCACCCGCATGGTGGGACGCAAGGTCTTTGGCGGCCAGTCCACCCATCTCCCGATTCGTGTGAATGCGGGCGGCGTGATGCCGGTGATCTTTGCCTCCTCGATTCTCACCTTCCCGCAAACGCTGGCCTTAATGGGGTCGACGAGTCCCCGGCTGCAAAGTTTGTTCAATGCGCTGGCTTGGGGCGAGCCGCTGTACACACTGCTCTACGTGTCCGCCATCATCTTCTTCGCCTACTTTTACGTCTCCATCATTTTCAACCCGAATGACATCGCCGACAATATCCGCAAGTACGGCGGTTTTGTGCCCGGCATCCGGCCCGGCAAGAACACGGCGGAATATCTCAATAACATTCTCACGCGCTTAACGCTGGTCGGCGGATGTTATTTGGTGATGGTCTCGCTGGTTCCGGAGTGGATGATTTCCGGGATCCATCTGCACCATCTCCCGTGGGTGGGCGGATGGATCGATGAGAATTTTCCGCGATTTATCCTGGAAGGTCTCGGAGTGACTTTCTATTTCGGAGGCACTTCGTTGCTGATTGTGGTCGGCGTGGCCATGGATACCGTCAGCAAGGTCGAGTCTCATCTGCTGATGCGGCACTACGAAGGGTTCGTGCCCAGCGCGGGCCGCATCCGGGGCCGCCGCGGGTAAAAAGCCTGCCTGCGCGAAACCGCCTTCGGCTAATTCCCTGTCCTCACTACTTTTCTGTCACGCGGCGTGCTTATCTACCAGGCAGAACGTTGACCACATCCGCCAGGCTGCTGACCGTTGCATCCGGACGGAAGCCCAGTTCGTCCATCGTAGCCCCGGAGCGGTTCACCCAGCAGGTCCAAAAACCAAACGCCTTTGCGCCGATGATGTCCCAGGCATTCGAGGAGATGAAGGCAATTTCGTCCTTTTCGACTCCGAGCTTCTCAACTGCCAGTTGATAGACGCGCGGATTGGGCTTGAAGGTTTTTACTTCGTCCACGCTGATGATTTGGGAAAGGAATCCATCGAGGCCGGAGCTCTCGACCCCCGCCTGCAACATATCCGGCGTGCCGTTCGAGAGGATTGCCAGCCGGTAGCCGCTGAGGTTGCCGAGCGCCTGGCGGACTTCCGGATACGGGTCAATTTTGAGGTAGGACTCCATCATCCGTTCGTGCGTGGATGGCCCGCACTGCAGCTGCAAAGTCTTGCAGGCATACACCAGGGCCGATTCGGTCACCTGCCAGAAATCTTCATACTGCCCCATCAAGCCGCGGAGCCATGTGTATTCCAGTTGTTTGGCGCGCCATATGTTGCTCAACTCGGAGCCGCGCCCCGGAAACAGGTCCTCGGAAATCGGAACAACCGTGTGCGGATTAAACAGCGTTCCATAGGCATCGAACACCACGGCCTGGACCGTCCGATTTGCGTTCGGCTGCTGCTGCGCGCGGAGAAGGCTCCCTCCACCCCAGCTGATCCACACCAGAACCGCCAATCCCAAAACCAATTTGCTTTTCACGGGTCACCTCCGCCACCGCTGTTAAAAGTTTCCATCCGTTCAGCAGTTCAGTTCAAGCAGTTCAGTTTAAGCAGTTCAGTTCACGCAGTTCAGTTCACGCAGTTCAGTTTAAGCGATAAATTCCAGTGGCTTTGCGCCGTTGGTCAATCCCAGTTCCTGCGCCAAGGAATAGAACTGCTGTAATCCTCGCAGGTTCTCCCTGCCCAAAGAAAAATCGATATTCTTCGTCAAATAAGTGCGAATCAGGGGGACTGACAACCCGGTCCGCTTGCTCTCCGACTGGGCAATCTCCTCCACGTGCTCCAGACCATAGGCTGCCGACTGCTGAAAAGGCGCAATCAGTTCCGCAGAGGCCGCTTCGCTGCGCACCGCCCAAAATGCGAAAACGAAAGGAAGACCGGTCATCGCGTGCCAATCCTCTGCCAAATCGCGGACGTGAAGACCTGGCATTTCCGAGGCCAAAGCCGGATCGCCGATCATCAAAGCCGCATCGCATTCCCGAAGCATTGCGGAAAGGTTCGGCGCGCTTGGCTTCAGCGAGGGCGCAATTTTGTAGTGACGTTTCAGCAAAATCTCCGCCAGACAGGCGGATGTTCGCGAGGAGGTGTCGAGCGCCAAGCTCTGAATCCGGTCCACGGGACAGCGGGATATCAGCAGGACGCTCCGCACAGGCCCGGAGGAGGAAATGGAGAGGCCGGGCACAATTTTCAGATTCTCAATCCGTTGGTATTCAATGGAAGGCATGATACCGGCCTGAGCCTGTCCGGTTCGCAAAGCGTCGGCGCATTTGGAAGGCACGGTAAAGTCCAGGTCAAAGCAGCCCCGTTGTGGTCCGTGCAGCATCCCCCAGATCAGGGGCACCGTGTTCAGATAAGAGACGGCGGAAACGCGCAACGGTGGCGGGGTCATTGTGCCGTTTCACTCGTCGTAACGGAGGGCAAAACCTCCATGGGCAATACATCCATAAAAGAAGAAACCGAAAAAACCGCCTGACCCGCACCGGAGGGACCGTAACCCGGCGGAGGGTCCAGGCGATGCCTCTCCATTGTATCGCGGTACACTTCCAGGAGGCGGAGATGATACTCCAGCGGGGCGGGTTCCTGCGATCCCAGCTCGCTCGTCGGCTCCGGACACCATGTGGTAAAACGCGGGGTGATTCCCTGGGACATAAAAAACTCCAAACCCTCCGCAGTGGAGCGAATGGCGTCACCCACGGAATCAAAGCCGTGCGGCCTCGCCATCTCGATTCCAGCGACAAAGTTCGGGATCACACAAGACGCCCCGAACACCTCCCGCGCGGCCAGGATACGGTCCATCCATTTCTGCCGCCCGACGTAGCGATGCTTTCCG
>JADFGZ010000312.1 GCA_022567475.1 Acidobacteriota bacterium
CCTGACTATTACAGGAAGCGTTTAGAAGGCACGGTCCCTTATGAGGGCGTGGTCGGCCATGATGGATGTAGTGTTAGGCCAGCTTGAAATGGGTAGCTTCAGCGCATGGGAGCAACGGAGGGATAGCCCTCCAGCACAATGCTGTCGGAACCCAATAGAAGGACAGGCGAAGTCAGACTTATAGATATGGAGGTTCACTATGGCAAAAAAAGTCGTGGTCTATAGCCAACCCGGCTGAATGTTCTGCCAGCGGACGAAAGAGTTTCTTTCGCAGAAAGCGATAACGTTTGAGGAAAAGGATGTCAGCAAGGACCCGGCAGCCCTGGAAGAGCTTCAGAATCTCAGGTTGATGACCACCCCCGTCACTCTGATCGACGACGAGGTTGTGGTGGGATTTGACCAAAAGAAGCTGGAGGGGTTGCTCGGCTTGGAATGAAACTTCCCATTCGAAAGTGATAACGAAAGGAGAAATCCGTATGAGCGCCAAACGCAAGATCGAGGTTTTCAGCGCGGGGTGTCCCGCTTGCGAGGAGACGATTGCACTCGTCAACCGCGTGGCCTGCCCTTCGTGCGAGGTCAGCGTCCTGGAGATGAAGGACCCCGGCGTGGCCGGCCGGGCCAAGAGCCTGGGCATCCGCTCGGTGCCCGCCGTGGTGATCGACGGCAAGCTCGCGGACTGCTGCGCGGGCCGTGGCCCGGACGAAGCTGTGTTGCGGGCCGCAGGGCTGGGACAGCCGACTGCGTAACCCCCCAACTCGCACATGCGCCGGTGCCGATCGACGATCCGGGCTTGACCCGTCCGCTTCCGCCATGCTTTCCCTGTTTGTCTGTCTCTCGCCAACCGGCTGTTGAGCCATTGGCTCGCGTGGCTCGCTCCGGTTATACTGGAAGCTACTTTCCAAAATTGAAGGAGGCCGCATGACTTACTACGGGCCGAATCATCTGGCCGAGAGTTTCCAGACCGTTCGCAATAACACGATTACCATTGCCGAAGAGATTCCGGAAGACCGCTACGATTTCAAAGCATCGCCTGAGACGCGCAGCGTCGCGCATTTGCTGGCTCACATTGCGGGGGCTTTCAACATTCAACACCAACTCCACGCCATCGAGCGCCGGACCACCCTGGAGGGATTCGATTTCCAGTCGCTCATGCAGCGTCTGACGGCAGAAGAGCAGAAGCAGCGACCCAAGGGTGCGATCATTGATCTGCTCCGCCGTAACGGCGAGACGTGGGCGGGATGGCTCCGGGGGATTTCCGAGGAGTTTCTTGCCGAGCCGGTCACCATGCCGCCGGACGCTACGCCCGCAACCAAGAGCCGGTTTGAGATGATCCTCTCGGTCAAAGAGCACGAAATGCACCACAGGGGCCAGCTCATGCTGATCGAGCGGCAGCTCGGCTTGGTGCCGCACTTGACGCGGCAGATGCAGGAGCGCATGGCTGCCATGGCTGCGGCAGCCAAGCCGTAATTCGTCTCGCAGTGGAAGTCCGATCGCTCGGAGATCATTGCCTGGCATCTCTATCTATCCTTTATCCTGTTTATTGGCGGTCCAGCAGAAACCATGGCGGAACCGAAAGCAGGACCCAGCCGCGCCTCCATCGCCGGTCTTGTGCCCTTTGGCCTGGGCCAGAAAAAGCCGCATCACTTCCGCGACATGCTGCGGGTGCTGTGGGACAACCGCGACAACCTGTCCTACGGGCTGAAGATTCTGCGGCACGGGGTCTGTGACGGCTGCTCTTTGGGGCCCTACGGGCTGCGGGACGACACCATTCCCGGCGTCCACCTCTGCATGTCGCGGCTCAAGATGCTGCGCCTGAATACCATGCCGGCTCTGGATCCGGCTGAGCTGGCAGATATTGGCCGGCTCCGCAGCATGACCAGCCGCGAACTCCGCAAGCTGGGCCGCGTACCCTATCCCATGATCTACCGGCGAGGGGATGCCGGTTTCCGTCGCGTCGGCTGGGATGAGGCGCTGGAGTCAGCCGGAGCGGCTCTCGGGGCCGCCGACCCCAGGCGGGTTGCGTTTTATACCACCTCGCGGGGCCTGACGAACGAAGTGTATTACGTGGCGCAGAAGCTGGCGCGCCTGCTCGGCACCAACCACATTGACAACGCCGCCCGCCTTTGCCACGCGGCCAGCACCGTGGCGCTCCAGCAGATGGTCGGCGTGGGCGCCTCCACTTGTTCCTACCGCGATTGGATCGGGGCCGAGATGATTATCCTGCTCGGCACCAACCTGGCCAACAGCCAGCCCGTAGCCACCAAGTACCTTTATTACGCCAAGCAGAATGGAGCCCGCATCGTGGTGGTGAATCCTTACCGCGAGCCGGGCCTGGAGCGTTACTGGGTGCCGTCGATAGCGAAGAGCGCGCTGTTTGGCAGCCGCCTGAGGGATGATTTCTTTCCGGTCCGTCCGGGCGGCGATGTGGCTTTTCTCAACGGTGCGCTGAAAGTTCTGCTGGAGCGGGACTGGGTGGACCACCGCTTCCTCGCCGAGCACACCACGGGAATCGCTGAGTTGCGCGCGGAGGTGGCATCGCAAAGCTGGGAGATGCTGGAACAGGAGGCCGGGCTGCCCCGGTCCGAGATCGTGCGCTTTGCGGAGCTTTATGCCGGGGTGCGAAATGCTGTTTTCATCTGGAGCATGGGGCTCACCCAGCAACGGCGGGGCGTAGATAACGTGCGCGCGGTGGTAAACCTGGCGCTGGCTCGGGGAATGATTGGGCGGGAGAACTGCGGGCTGGTGCCCATCCGCGGCCACAGCGGCGTGCAGGGAGGGGCCGAGTGCGGCTCGGTGCCGGGCAGCTTTCCGGGAGGCCTGCCGGTGAATGAGGAAAATGCGCGGCACTTCGAGCAACTCTGGGGCCATCCGGTCCCGTCCTGGAAGGGCATGAATGCGAGCCAAATGCTCCAGGCAGCCCATGCCGGCCATCTCGACTTCTTCTACGTGGTGGGCGGCAACTTCCTGGAGACCATGCCCGAGCCGAACTTTATGGAGGAGGCGTTGCGCAAGGTTCCCGTGCGCGTCCACCAGGATTTGATCCTGAACACCTCAACGCTGGTGGAGCCGGGAGAAAGGGTGATCCTGCTTCCCGCCCAGACGCGCTACGAGCAGCGGGGCGGAGGCACAACAACCAGCACGGAGCGGCGCATCCGGTTCACCCCGGAGGTGGCTGGCCCTCGGATCGGGGAAACCAAACCGGAGTGGGAAATCCTGTCGCTGGTCGGGCAACGAGCCCTGCCTGAGCCCGCCAGACAACGGATCAGGTACACCGATGTCCGCCAAATTATGGAAGAGATGGAGCAGGCAATGCCGTTATACCGTGGCATCCAGGACCTGCGAAAGGAAGGGGACTCGGTGCAGTACGGCGGGCCGCTGCTGCTTGCAGGCGGCGTCTGCCCGAAGATGCCCGATGGACGCGCCCGTTTGGTCCCGGTCCGTCCCGTGCAATCCTCTCGTCCGCCGGGAACATTTTATTTGACCACGCGCCGGGGCGACCAGTTTAACAGTATCATCTACAGCGACACGGACGCTATCACCGGCAGCAAGCGGCGGGATGTTGTGTTTTTTTCCGCCGAAGACGCCCAGAAGCTGGGCCTCCACGACGGCGACGCGGTGCGGCTGCAATCCGGCCACGGGGAGTTTCGGGGAATCTGCGCGGTGGAAGACGTGAAGCCCGGTTGTTTGCAAGCGTTCTGGCCCGAGGCGAACGTGCTGCTCGCTCAGATACTCGACCCGGAAAGCGGCGAGCCGGACTATAATGTGCTGGTTACCGCGAAGAAACTCGCGTAAGCGTTCTGTTCCCCAATATAGAAGGCCAAAATGGCTACTCCCTCACTCCGATGGACGGGCCCCCATAACCAGGAAGAAGTGTATCCCCTGGATGCCGACCAGATGGTGATCGGACGAATATCGGATGCCGATATTCACTTGACCGACCGGAGTATTTCCCGCAGACATGCGAAGATTGTCCGGGACGAAGAAGGCTTTTTCATCTTCGACCTGAACAGCAGTCAGGGCACTTATGTAAACGGCCATCAAGTGAAGCAGCAACGTCTGCGCCATGGCGACAGAATTCGTCTGGGAAAAGGGAGAATAGAGTTCCTCTATGTGGCAGACGAGGCGGGGTCTGCCGGTCTCGCGGGCGCCTGGAAGGGCAGCGATTTGGATACGTCGATTGAGAACCTGACTTCGATTCTGCCCCCTCCGAATTCCGGCTATTCCGACCTGAAAAAAATCTCTTGTATCCTGGATTTCCAGTATTACTGGGGAAAGAGCTTCTCGCCCGAAAAGGCGTTTCAGCAGATACTCCGGTCCGCCCTGGAAATCAGCGGAGCCGAGCGGGGCTTCATCCTGTTGAAGCAGCAGGAGGCGTTTGAATACTCCATGGGAATGGACGGAGACGGCCGGACCCTGCCGCAATCGGAGTTCAGCGCCAGCCGGGCCGTCGTCAGCCGGGTGGCGAGCGAAGGCAAGGCCGTGTTCATGACGGAACGGATCACGGGAGAATTTGCCGGGCAGGAAAGCATCCTCGTCATGAATCTTACGGCGTTCGCCTGCCTGCCCCTGGAGGCGATCTCTGCCCGTTCCGACACGCCGGAGGTGCTGGGAATCCTCTACCTGGACAGCACCAAGAAAATGCACTCGCTTTCCGGCTTGGACCAGAAGATTTTAAACAAGCTGGCGGAGGAAGCCGGCAACGTCTTTGAAAAGCTCGAGATGATTAAAAGCGTCGAGGAACGAAAGAAGATGGAGCAGGAATTGGCGCTGGCGGAGGAAACCCAGAAGAGCCTGCTGCCCCAGTCCTTGCCGGAGTTTCCGAATTTTGGCATTGACGCCTACAGCAAGCCGACCCGTTACGTGGGAGGCGATTTTTACGATTTTTTGCCGCTGGACTCAAAAAAGCTGCTGGGAATCCTGGTGGATGTTTCCGGCAAAGG
>JADFGZ010000049.1 GCA_022567475.1 Acidobacteriota bacterium
CGTCAACGGAATCACGGGGCGAAGACGGTTGGTATATATGTGCACCAACGCGCTGCTTATGGAGAGGGTCATGAAAAAGATCCCTCCATCCAAGTACTTCTGCTTCGTCGTGCACCTGGACGGCATGGAGGAAGCCCACGATCGCTCCGTTTACCGCAAAGGAGTGTTCAAGATCGCCACCAGGGCCATGAAGGTCGCGCTGGATAATGGGTATCGCGTGACCACGAACACCACGGTCTTCAACGGTGTGGACGAAGAGGACGTAATCACCATGTTCAAGATGGTGACCGAGATGGGCGTCGAGGGCGCCATGGTCTCTCCCGGCTACCATTTCGAAACGGTGCCCAACCAGGACCTGTTCATAAGCAGGCAGAATGCCCGCAAGGTGTTCAAGAACATCCTCGATCCCAAGCGCGGAATCCGGTTCTACAACAATCCCCTGTACCTGGACTTCCTGCGTGGCAAAACAGAGTACCAGTGCACCGCCTGGTCGAACCCGACCTACACGGTCATGGGATGGCGCGAGCCGTGCTACCTTCTGGGCGACAGGCACACCCAGGATGTCAACGACCTGTATGACGATGACCTGTGGGAGCGCTATGGCGTCGGCAAGGATCCTCGGTGCGCCAACTGCATGATGCACTGCGGCTTTGAGTCGGCGTCTATTTTCAGTGCGCTATCCAACCCGAAGGAAGCGATCAAGCTGGTCAAGGGGATTGCGACACAGAACTCTGGTATCGGGGCCGGTTAGCGACACATACGTTTCCGAGGCCATCTGGTTGCTGGCAATCGTTGCGGCATTCAAGGACGAAATTTCCGAGTACCTTGGCAGAGGGGAGTACCGGGTGACGGTCACCGAGGGCGGAAGTAAAACCATCCACACGGTGACAGTGGAGAAATCCTACCGCGACAAACTGGCAGGGGCGGGAGTTCCCGCCGGGCAGTTGGTGCACAAGTCTTTCGAGTTTCTGCTGGCGAGAGAGCCCAAAGAATCCATCTTGCGTTCTTTCAACCTGACCGTGATCAGCCGTTATTTTCCGGAGTACGAGCAGGAGATCCGCCGCAAGCTGGCGGCGAAAACCTAACGAGCAGCAATCCCTGGCTAGAGTCCTTTTTCGATCAATTGGTTGAAAAACAACCTGAGAAAATTGCTGAGTCGCGCAGGCCTTCTGTAATGGGCAAACTCTTGGGGCACCTGAAATTCTTTCTGGATTTGCTCCAAGCTTTTCCCCGCCTGAATCATCTTGGCCACTTCGTCCCGCATGACCACAAAATAGCGTTTCTGCTCGACGAGGTCCTCGATCCCTCTGCCGGGATGCACGGGGCCGTGGCCTGGGATATAGGTATCGACCGGCAAATTGCGTTGCATAATCCGGTCTAAGACCTCGATCCACCGCTGCACTTGAGCAAAGTAAACTCCGGCCATTTCACCCTGTCCGGGATGGACTTCGGTGTTGAGAAGATCGCCCATGAGCATCACCCGGCGCTGCGGGATATAAACCGTCAAATCCCCGCTGCTGTGGCCGTATCCTTCCGCCGCGACCTGGAACGTCAAACCGCCCAAATAAATCGTCAGGCTTCCGTCAAAACCGACCGTGGGCCGGATGAGTTCTTTCCCCTTATAGGCGGCATCACGCGGATCATTGGAGGTTGCACGCCTCTCAAACGCTCCCGCCTCATACATAAACAGGTCGCGTACTTGGTTCTTTGTTGCGAAGTAAAGGGGCTTGTCTTCCCGGAAATGCCAGGCTCCAGTGGCATGATCTCCGGCGGCATGAGAGGAAATCAAATAGCGGACCTTCTGATCAGTCAGTTTGCGAATTGCTGCCAAGGTCTGGTCGGCGGTGGCGATATGCATATCGAAAACCAGCACCCCTTCCTCGGTAATCACAAAGGTGGAGTTGCTGGAACCTCGCGAATTGACCATCGTGTAAACGTCTTCCGCGACCTGGACCATTTCCATTCTGTCCTGGGCAGCGATCCACCCCGGGCAGAGACTCATCCAGAGAAGGGTCCCTGCCAGGCCGAACGCTGGTTTTACGAAACGGGTTGCCATAGTTTCCTCTCGTATGATCGAAAGCAAGCTTCGGTTGAGTCGTGATCGATCGGTTGTTTCTATTTGAGGAGCAGGCACAGGAGACCCAGCCGGTCTTTCTAAAGCCCGCTGAGCAAGGCGATGGCGTGAGCCGCTGCCATGGGTGAGGCTGAGGATGCCCCCGCGGCCCCTTCCGAAGTCTTTGCCTTCACGTTTACAAGCGAGCTTTGAATTCCCAGCGCCCCAGCCAGGGTTTCTTGCATTTTGGAGATGTGGGGAGCAAGCTTCGGTTCATCGATCACAACCACGCTGTCGATATTGAGGATTCGGAATCCCTTCCCGGCAAGAAGCTCTTGGATGGTCTCCAAAAACGTCAGGCTGCTGGCGCCTTTCCAGCGAGGGTCCGTGTCGGAGAAGAAATGTCCGATGTCCCCCAGCCCGGCAGCGCCGAGCAGGGCATCGGCTATCGCATGGGACAGGACATCGCCGTCGGAGTGGCCGAGCAGCCCCAGCGGGGAAGCAATCTCCACGCCTCCCAGCAGAAGCTTGCGGCCTTCCACCAGACGGTGCGTGTCGTAGCCGATGCCGCAGCGAAACCCTGTCTGTTTTTGAGTCACGAAAAAGGAATTTAGCCGGTGCCGGCAGGGCGGCTTCGCAAGTTCAGGGCAGGTTCGCCCAAAGAGTGGCGCTCCTCTTCCAGAAAGAAGCGAGCCAGTTCCAAATCGGCCGGCTGGGTGATTTTGATGTTGCGTTCAGAACCCTTGACGACGGTGACCTCCATGCCGAGATGCTCCACCAAACCTGCTTCATCGGTGGACTGAAATCCATCCGCTCGGGCCTTCTCGAAGGCTTGCTTCAGGAGCTCATACCGAAACACCTGGGGAGTTTGCGCCAGCACAATCCGCTCGCGCGGGATGGTGCTCACAATGCGTGTACGCTCCACCTGTTTGACCGTATCCACGCTAAGGACGCCCAGGATGCTGGCCCCGGTTTGGAAAGCCTCCTGGATCACGGCGGAGATCAGCGCAGGAGAGACGAAGGGCCGCACGGCGTCGTGCACGGCCACCAGGTCCGTATCCGGCGGCAAGGCGCGCAGGCAGTTTTCCACCGAGTCCTGCCGGCGATTGCCCCCCGTCACTACACTCACGCTCTTTCCGAGTTCCTCGCCTTCCAGAATTTCTTGCAACTGGGCAAGGTCCTCCGGACCCGTGGCGATGAAGATAGCGGTAATCTCGGGGCAGGCGACGAGCTTGCGCAGCGTATGAATGAGGATGGGAGTTCCGTCCAGTTTCAGAAACTGTTTTTTGGAGGAGCCCATGCGGACGCCGTGACCCGCCGCAGGAATGATCGCCGTTACCTTTTTCTCACTCATCTTTTCCACTGATTTCACTTGTTCTGCTTACTCATCCCGCTCACTCATCTTGCAGGCGCCCGAATCTCCCGTTATTGGTTCCTGCCCGCAACGATTGTGGGGCAAAGCAGCAGCGGCGTCAACGGGGTTTCTGTGTTGCGGGGTGCCTTGCGCATCCCCATTGCGTCCGGTCGCACGGTTTGTTAAAGTAAATTTACTTTTAACGAACGGAGTATGGCCAATGGCAATCAGCCAGGAACTGTTAGATATCTTAGTCTGCCCGGAGTGCAAAGCGCCGTTAAAAATGAAAGGCGACCAGTCCGGATTAAAGTGCGAAAAGTGTCGCCGGGTTTATCCCATCAAAGATGATATACCGGTCATGCTGATTGAGGAGGCTCAAGTTGAACCGGAATGAGCCGAACCGGAATAAGCCAGGCCGCTGAGCTATTTTCTCAACGGCTACGGGTTTAGCAATCGTCGCAGGAGTTGCTCGAGTGAAAGAGCTTGCCCAATTGCCGCAGGGAGCCCGTGTGCTCATCATCCGCCTGCGTTCTCTCGGGGACACCCTGCTGATGACGCCCGCGCTGCGCCTGCTGCACGACTGGCGTCCGGACCTCCGGATTTCCGTCCTGATGGAGCATCCGTGGGACGAGTTGCTGGAGGGAAATCCGGCTATCCATTCCGTGATGGTTATGCGCGGGAAGCTTCGCACGGCGTGGCAAGTGCGCCGGGCGCGCTTTGCAGCGGTAGTCAACCTGCATGGAGGCCCAACCAGCGCTTTCTTGACCCGGTTGAGCGGAGCCGGATTGCGGGCCGGCTTCGAGCATTTCCGGGATGCTGCCGCCTATAACCTCCGCGTTCCCGCCGCCCAGCAGATATTGTGCCGGGAAGGGCCGGTGCACACCGCCGAGCACGTTGCCTCCTGCCTGTTCTGGCTGGGCGTGCCGCCGGGCGAGATACCTCCGGCAGAGGTTTACCCATCGCCTGAAACCACCGAGGGTGTTCTTGCGAAGCTGCACTCCATCGGATTGGAAAAGGGAGCCCGGTATGCCGTGATACACCCGGTCGCTCTGTATGCCTCCAAGCAATGGACGCCTCAGGGATTTGCTGAGATTGATGAATTGCTGGAGCAGGAATTCAGTTTGCGTCCGGTGTACATCTGTGGCGCGGGTGAGTCTAGTGTGCTCGACCGGATTGAGACCTATGCGCGGCATCCGCTCCTTCGCGCGGAAGGCTGGCCGATGCGAAAGCTGGTGGCGCTGATTGCGGGCGCGCGTGTCTTTGTGGGGAACGACTCCGGGCCGGCTCACGTTGCCGCGGCAGCGCGTATCCCGGTGCTGGTGATCTTCGGCTCTTCCCACGCCGCCGTCTGGAGACCCTGGAAAGCGGTGGACTCCGCGGTGGTGCAAAATGATTTTGATTGCAATCCCTGCCCGGGTGACCGCTGCGCCGTCTACGGCGAGCCTCGCTGCATTCTTTCGATCAGCACCGAACAAGTCCGGGTGAGCTTGGAGTCGTTGCTCCGCTCCCGTGTCTCCGCCCGAGCCTGACCGGGCGCGGCTTTTCCTGGATTGGGCCCTGCATTTTACGGGGCAGCCGACCGAAAGCATTCCAGAGGGAAGCTAAGGTTTCAGCCCTCTTTCTCCGCCGACGTTCTGAATTCGTAATAAAGGTATGCGGCCAGCATGAGAGAGAACACGATGACTGCGATGAGCACGCGCCTGCCTCGCGAGGCGGGTGGACCACTCGGTCGCATGGGCGGGAAGCTGAGTCTTTTATCCTTTTTCTCCACCCACAGCGGGGTGGTTTCCGCGTCGTTCACCCGGATACGCACGAGCACACCGCTTCCCCGTGCGCGGGAGTCCTCAATGCGATACTGGTGGATGGGACCTTGCAAGCCGTTTCGGCCCCAGTCTTCCATAAAGTCGTCGAAGTGGTAAGAGGTGGTGGGCTGCCAGATGCGGTAGGCTTCCTGGTAGTCCTCCTGTTGCAAGGCCGCAAAAAATTGACTGGCTCGGCGTTCCTCCGAAATGTTCTTCAATTCGTAATAGAGATATCCGGCAAGCAACAGGGACAGTGCAATACTAAATATGAGCCGGCGCTTGCGGCGTTCAGCACGCAGATCAATCGGTTGAATGTGTTCAAACACCCCAAACCCCTTAGCTTGGCAGACATGCCTGGAAGCTTTTCTGCAAATCTAAATGCAGGATATATCATAACCGGTCCAATTGTAAATGGCATGCCAGGGCCGGAGATTGTGGCTGCCCATCGGGCTCCGGCGCGCCGATTCTTGGATCGCAGGGGGTTGTCCTGTTCCTATTGATCATTTTATTGTCCTGCGGGCTGGCAGGGTGGCTCTTTTTACTCCTGTGGCATGCGCTCCAGACTCGAGGCGTCGAGACGTTGTCCGGGACGAAGGACTTTCCTCTTCGATCACAGCCTCTTGTCTCCATTCTGATCCCCGCGCGGAACGAAGCAGAGATGCTCGCGGCGACGCTTCCGCGCTTTTTGTCGCAAGACTACGACAACTTCGAGGTAATTCTGGTGGACGATGCCTCGACGGACGGCACTGCGGATGTGGTCAAAAAGTTTCTGCCGTCCTATCCGGAGCGGTTGCGCTTGCTGCGGGTGGAGTCACTGCCGCCGGATTGGATCGGCAAGACGCACGCGCTGGACGTCGGATTTCGGGCGGCTCGGGGCGAGTGGGTGCTGGCTGCGGACGCGGATATTCTGCTCGATCCCAAGGCGCTGCGGGCTGGTTTGTGGGTGGCGGAACAGCAACGGGCGGAGTTGGTGAGTATATTTGCTTTTATGGAATGCGTTTCCTTCTGGGAAAAAGTGATCTTGCCGGGCTTCGGCCTGCTGCTCGCCACTTTTTTCCCAGTACGAAAAATAAATGATCCTAATTCCACCGTGGCTCTGGCCTCCGGGGGGTACATCCTGATGCGTCGCCGCATGTGGGCGAAACTCGGAGGGTACCAAACCGTTCGCTCCGAGATGATTGATGACTTGAATACAGCCCGGATTGTAAAGCACTCCGGCCATCGCATCTTCGCCTCCCTGACTCAGGACTTGGTGCGGACACGCATGTACAAAAACTTCGGAGAAATTTGGGAAGGGTTGCGCAAGAATGCTTTTGCGAGCCACCACTTTTCTGTCCGGCGAATGCTGTTTTGGGTGAGCGGAGGTCTCCTGGCAAACCTGCTCCCGCTGGCCAGTCTTTTTTATTCTGCGGCGTTGTTGCTGGGCGGGACAGCAGGAAGCGAGGAACAGGCGTGGCAGCTCCAGGCGGTTTTGGCTCTCGCCGCCGCCCAGTATTTCCTGTCCGTGTTGCTGCACCTGCCCGTGCTGGCCTACTACGGCATCGGATTCGGCTATGCGCTGCTGGCCCCTCTGGGCGGCATTTTATACGCTGCGATTTCTTTGGATTCGATGGTGAGCACTCTGCGCGGGCAGGGGGTTTCCTGGAAATTGCGTCAATATGGCAAGCCTCCGCTGGAGTCGGAGGATTGAACCGCGTCGATCTTTCGGCCTGCCTTCCGAGTGGCGGAACGGAGCCGGAGCACGCTGCCGGGCGGAAGCCTGGTGAGCGGCGGTGACTTCCTTCAGCCGGCTTCATGGTAAAAGCCTGCAGAATCGGCGAGGGGCGCTTCCATTTCCCTTTTTTTTAATCGCTTCGTAGGCTTCTTTTAACTTTCCGTGGCTTGAACGTCATCGATGGTCGGCAGATAGCTCATGGTATCCCCGAGTTCAGTATGCTGTCTGGCTTTTCGCAGGCGACTATATCAGAATGTAGTGCTTGTCTCGAACGAAAGATGCCTTATAATACTTGCGTTTGATTATCTTCTTCTGTATCGAGGCGGTATGACGAACGGTGCAACAGCGTCACCGACCAGCGAGATCGCGCGGCTGATCAACGATGTCCTCAAGGGCGGGAAAGGGCTCACCGAGGAATCGACGGGAAAAATTGTGCAAGAGATAGCCAAGCTCTTCTCGGTCAAGCAGGATGAGGTGGCCATCCTGCATCTCTCCACCGACGGCAGAGTTCTCGGGTTTCTCCATCCTTTCAAGCTGAAGCTAATGGGGAGCATCCCTCTGAGCACAACCAACTCGCTGGCGGTGCGCACGGTAAGGGAAAAGCGGCCGGAGATGATCAACAACTTTCCGGCGCAGAAGCATCCTACTATTTTTGAGGCGGTCGGACTGGACCCCAAAAAGAAGGAGCGGGATCCGATTCAGAAAATCATCAGCGCTCCTCTGCTGCTCGATTCAAAACCCGTCGGGGTCATCCAGATTTCCCGCAAGGGAAAATCATTGCAGACGGTGGGGGCCGACTTTACGATTCGCGACCTGACCTCCCTGATGACTACAGCGGGGATGCTGGGGAAATGTTTTAAGAAGTAATCCGGAGAGCGATTCCGGACTTTTGAATCGCCGATTCACATCCCAGCAGCAGACTCTCTCCAGAACCAGCAGTAGATTCTCTCCAGAAAAAGTTGCGGCAGCCCTAAGAGCACGGTCCGCGTTCGACGGATGGTTCGCATTCGCTCGATTGTTGCGGTTCGCTACTGGGCAGGCGCTTGCAGCGCCTTTTCTGCCGCCGCTACTCCGGCCCCACGATCCAAAGAAAAACCCTGATCGGCCAGAACAGACTCCAGGGCGCTGAGCATCAACAAGACGGAAGAGGGAGTCGCCGTCAGTCCCATCAGGCCGATGCGCCAGATCTGGCCTTTTAATTTATCCAGGCCTCCGGCAATATCGATGCCGAATCGGTTCAAAAGGCTCGTCCGGATGCGGGCGTCGTCCACTCCGGCCGGGATGCGGATGGTATTTACAGTCCACGCGCGGGCTGCGGGATCTTCGACGAACATCTTCAATCCCAAAGCTTCCACTCCCTGAACCAGCGCCATGTGACTCTGTTTATGCCTGGCCCAAGCCGCCTCTATGCCTTCTTCCCGCAGCAGCCGCAGGGCCTCGTGAAATCCAAACAGCATGTTGACGGGGGGGGTGTGATGATATCGCCGTTCCTTCCCCCAATATTGCTGGATCATGCCGAGGTCCAGATACCAGCTTTGCACGGGGCGTCGGCGTTGGGAGATGACTTGAGCCGCCCGCTCGCTGACGGTGATGGGAGCCAGGCCGGGAGGACAAGCGAGACATTTTTGGGAGCCGCTGTAGCAAACATCCAGTTTCCACAGGTCGGTTTCCAGCGGCAGACCTCCCAGCGAAGAAACCGCGTCCACCACCAGCAGCGCATCGCATTCCTGAGCGATTGCGCGCAAAGGCTCCAGCGGCTGGCAGACCCCGGTAGAGGTTTCGCTGTGAACCGCCGCCAGAACCTTCACCTTTTTTCCCCCGACTGCTTTGCGAATTTGGTCCGGATCGGGAGCTGCCTTCCAGGGAACATCAATGCGTATCAGCTTGCCGCCGCACCGCTCTACGATTTCGCACATGCGCGCGGCAAAGACCCCGCCCACAATCACCGCTGCGGTGTCCCCGGGCTCAAGCAAGTTGACCAGCGCGGCTTCCATGCCGGCGCTGCCGGTTCCCGAAATCGGAAAAGTGATGGCGTTCTGGGTTCGGAAGGCATAGCGCAACAGCTCGTGCAGTTGGTCCAGAATCGGCACGAAGGCGGGATCGAGCAGGCTGACCACGGGCTGGATCATGGCGCGGTATACGCGCGGGTCCACCTCGCTGGGGCCCGGCCCCATCAGCAGGCGTTTGGGAAGATTCACAGGGGGGAAGTTGTCAGCCATCGGGTTCTCCTCTATCGTTCATGTGCGTTTACGTGATTTTCCGGCGCAACGGTTTTGCGGACTTTCGGGTTCTGCGAATCACCCTTGCCCTCCGGCAACTCCTTGAACCTCTTCTTGATATTCGATCCCATCCATCTCCAATTCTATTCCGGCCCCTTTTTCCCGGGCCAACTGATAAATGCGGGCTCCCAGCGCCACGTCACAGACTCCTTGGCCGGCGTTGTTCTTGAACAAGGTGATCTGTTTGGGATCGGTGCGGCCGGGCGCTTTGCCGGAAAAAATCTCAGGAAGCTCCCAAACCTGGTCCCAACTGAGAATCCCTCTCTCGATCCGGTCATAAATGTCGGCTTGCTGATCCTGCTGCGCTTGTTCCCGGGAACAGAGCACAATACGGTCCGCGCGCCGCAGTGTTTCATCGTCCAACTCCTGGCGTTTTTTGCTGACGAACCCGCCGCGCAGCAACCCCACGTTGCTTGCCACGATGGATACTACGTGCGTGCCCGGCTGCAACCAAGCGCCGTCCATCACGGGAACATTGGAGTTGGTGGCCGCCACCACGATGTCGGCGCCCTCGACGGCTTCCCGCGCGCTGTTCACCGCCTCAATTTCGATCCCTGGGGTTGTCATCGTACGGGCAAAGGCGCTGCGGTTCTCCGGGTTGCGGCTGTAAACCTTCACGGTTGTGAGCGGATAAATTTGTTGGAGGGCCAGCAGATGGTATTTCGCCTGGACGCCCGCACCCAGCAATCCGATCCTGTGTGAGTCAGGCCGGGCGAGTTGCTTGGTTCCAACCGCGCTGGTGGCCGCCGTGCGCAAAGCCGTCACGCCGTTCAGGGGAAGTTCTTTCGGCTGCGGTTCTCCCACCAGGATTGCCATCAGCTCTCCTGTCTGGGCGCTATAAAGCACATGGACGGGACGGCCTCGCAGACGATACCGCTGTGTGCCGTCACTCTGGATGCTTACATGCTCGCAATGAGTCATCAATCCCGTGGCCCCCAGTCCGGGCACGCCGCCTTGGTGCACGCTCACGCGCACTCCGGAGGGAACATGAATCCGCCGCCGGGGAGCATTGACTCCCGGCAATTCCGCCCATTGCCGGAAACTTTCCTCCACTGCCTCAATTGCTTCTTTCATGCTGATCAGCTGGCTCATCTCGTCGGGACAAATTAAAAGGACCATGTTTCCCCCCCAAGCGTTGAGACTTTATCATGCCGGGCTTTCACTGCCAACCACACAATCGGAGGATTCAGAGGAAAGCGTCCGGATATCAGGCTATCTCAGAGCATTTTTAGAAGGAGACTGCTTTGGCATTTCCTGCTATCTTTTCCGGGAACTTCCGTCGCTATACTCGGATCAGAGGCAGGAAGGTGCTAGGATAGATTTGCTGTATCAATCCAGCAGATGCTCGGTTCCATAACAGCGTTTTAGACGCTCCCGCTTGACAAACCGATTCTCACCTGTATAGATTTTCTCTAATTTGAGAAGAGGGAAAACTTGGCGGCACCTGGCAAAAAAACAGAAGAGGATATGCATTGGTTAGCTTTGCGATTGCTCCCCGGTTTGGGCACGCGGGTTGCCCTGCGCCTGGTAGAAGCTCTTGGGTCCGCCGTGGACATATTCCGGGCTTCCGCAACCGAACTGGAAGCTTTGGGCGTCTCCTCCCACGTGGTTCGGAATATCGCGGCAGGAACGGTGTATGAAGAAGCGATCCGCGAAGCCGAGCGGGCCAGGCAACTGGGAATATCGTTTCTGACTTTCAGAAGTTCAGACTATCCTCCACTGCTGAAAGAGATATTTGATCCCCCGTTGCTTCTATATGCGCAGGGTAATATTGATTTGCTGAAATCGCCGGGCCTGGCGATAGTCGGAACTCGCAAACCCACCGCCTACGGGAAGGCAATCACCGGGAGGCTGGCTTCCGATTTGGCGGGCCGGGGCCTTACCATCGTCAGCGGCTTGGCGCGGGGCATTGATTCCACCGCGCATCGGGGCGCTTTGGATGCAGGCGGGAAAACTATTGCAGTGCTGGGTTCCGGCATTGACGTGGTTTATCCGGCGGAGGGCAAAAAACTGTTTGCCGAGATCGCCGAGAAGGGATTGCTGCTGTCGGAGTTTGCAGTCGGCTCGTTTCCAGCGCCGCAAAATTTTCCGATTCGCAACCGGATCATCAGCGGCCTCTCGCTGGGTGTCGTGATTGTGGAGGCGGCCCAGTATAGCGGATCGCTGATTACAGCGCGGCTGGCGATGGAACAAAACCGGGAAGTCTTTGCCGTTCCCGGTTCGCTCACCAACCGGTTCAGTTGGGGGCCGCACATTCTCATCAAACAGGGAGCAAAGCTGGTGCAGGATTGGCGGGATATAGTGGAAGAACTGCCTGCGAAAGTGCGCCAGGAGCTTTCTTCCCCGCAGGATACAACGGAAAGCGCGGATAAGGCATCATTATTTGCTGAATCTCTTTCGGCACCGGGGAAAGCAATTTATGACTTGCTGAAAGTCGATGAACCCGTTCATATTGATGAGGTTTTGGATGCTCTGCCGCAATTCTCCCCTTCGCTGGTTCTGGCGAACTTGCTCGATTTGGAGTTTAGGAGTTTGGTGCGGCAGTTGCCTGGGAAAAATTTTGTGAAAACTTTATAGGGAAATGCCGATCTATAAGATAGGAAATAATAGCAGGTAGGGAATAACAGCAAAAGTTGGGTATCTATGGCGAAGGCGGCGAAAACAACAAAGGCGAAAACCGCGACCAAGGCAAAAGCAAAGGGAACCACCCCGGCTGGCGACAAGGCAACGGGAAGAAAGTCGGCGGGCAAATCCCTGGTCATTGTCGAGTCGCCGGCAAAAGCTAAGACCATCAATCGGTATCTGGGTGGGAACTACTTGGTGAGGGCATCCCTGGGGCATGTCAAGGATTTGCCCCGTAAGAAACTGGGGGTGGACGTGGAAGATAACTTCCGCCCCACCTACGAGGAGATTCCTTCCAAGGCGAAGGTCATTCGCGAGCTCAAAGAATCGGCCAAGAAAGCCAGCGTGATTTATCTGGCTGCGGACCCGGACCGGGAGGGCGAGGCGATTTGCCAGCATCTGGCCGAGGAGCTGCGAAACGGCAAAAAGATTCATCGGGTCACCTTCAATGAAATTACTCGCAGCTCCATCCGAAAGGCTTTTGAGAATCCGGGGGAGATCGACGAGAAGTTGGTGGCGGCCCAGCAGGCGCGGCGAATTCTGGACCGGCTGGTGGGCTATCAGGTCAGCCCCTTGTTGTGGGACAAGGTGCGCAGAGGTATCTCGGCGGGCCGGGTGCAAACTGTGGCTCTGCGGATTATCGTCGAGAGGGACCGGGAAATCCGGGACTTCCAGCGGGAAGAATATTGGACCCTCACAACCAACCTGAGCGCTCAAAATCCGCCGCCCTTCGATGCCAGACTGATCCAGGTGCAAGGAAAAGATGTGGTAACCGGCGGGGAGAGCGGGAATAAGAGCATCCTGGCGCAGTCGGAGAAAGGGAAGTTGGTAATTCCCAATGAGGGCGAGGCTCAGAGCATTCGGGATCAACTGGCCAAGGAGCAGTTTGCCGTCGATTCGACCGCTACCAAGGAGCGGCGCCGCAATCCGGTGCCGCCTTTTATTACCAGCAAGCTGCAACAGGATGCGGCCCGCAAGTTGCGCTTCAGCGTAAAGCGGACCATGGTGCTGGCACAACGGCTGTACGAAGGCATGGAATGCGGCAAAGAGGGCGTTGTGGGTTTGATTACCTACATGCGCTCGGACTCCACGCGCGTTTCGCAAGACGCGCTGGTTGAAGTGCGCGACCATATCCGCAGCAGCTACGGCGCGACCTACCTGCCGGAAGGGCCGAATTTTTACCGGAGCAAAAAAGGAGCGCAAGACGCGCACGAGGCGATCCGTCCGACCTCTGCCCTGCGCACGCCGGACCGGATGACCCCGTATCTGTCGGAAGACGAAGCCAAGCTGTACCGGCTGATCTGGCAGCGCTTTGTCGCTTCCCAGATGCTGCCGGCGCTCTTTGATCAGACAACGATTGAAATCCGGGCGGGTGAATTTGGCCTCCGCGCCAGCGGGTCGGTTCGCAAGTTTGACGGCTTTTTGAAGGTCTACGAAGAGGGCAAGGACCAAAAAGACGAGGAAGACGAGCAGTTGCAGCACACCCTGCCCCCGGTGACGCAGGGAGAGTTGCTGCGGATGCTTCAGGTCACGCCGGAGCAGCATTTTACGGAGCCGCCGCCACGTTACAACGAAGCGACCCTGGTAAAAGAACTCGAAGAGAAGGGAATTGGACGGCCTTCCACCTATGCCTCCATCCTCAGCACCATCCAAGACCGTGGATATGTGCAGAAACAGCAGGGGCGATTATTCCCCACAGAGTTGGGAATGGTCGTGACGGACCTGCTGGTCGAGAACTTCAATGATATTTTTGATGTCGCCTATACGGCCAGGATGGAAGAGGCGCTGGACGAGATCGAAGAAGGGAAACAGGATTGGGTTGCGACTCTGAGCGATTTCTATAAGAAGTTTTCCAAGGATCTGAAATACGCCGAGAAACATATGGTCAATCTAAAGGCCATGGGAAAACCGACGGATTTGCTTTGCGAGAAGTGCAACAGCCCGATGGTTGTGAAATGGGGCCGCCACGGAAGCTTCCTGGCCTGCTCGGCCTATCCGGATTGCACCAATACCCGTGAGGTCGCTGCCGCCCTGCCGGACTTGAATGTCTCCGAGATTCGGACCGAGGAGCCGGATGAACACTGCGAAAATTGCGGGCGTCCGATGGTGTTGAAACGCGGGCGGTTCGGGCAATTCCTGGCCTGCAGAGGCTACCCGGATTGCAAGACCACGCGCCAAATCGGCCAGGGGGAGAAAAAACCTGCGATTCCTACGGATGAAAAATGCCCGCAGTGCGACAGCCAGATGGTCATCCGGCAAGGCCGGTTTGGCGAATTCACCGCCTGCAGCAACTACCCCAAATGCAAATACGTCAAGCAGAAGACCATCGAGGTCCAGTGCCCGGAGTGCAAACAGGGCCAACTGGTGGAAAAACGTTCGCGGTGGGGAAAGGCTTTCTACAGCTGCGAGCGTTACCCCGAGTGCAAGTACAGTGTCCGCGATAAACCGATCCCGCAGAAATGCCCCCAGTGCGGATCGGCTTTTCTGCTCGAAAAAACCCGCAAGGACGGCACCGTCCTGGAGTGTCCCGGCGACAACTGCAACTATCAGCACGCCGCCTAGTGTTTCTGCGGGCGCGCCGCTGCCGGTGTCGCTCAAACAGGGCCGCCGTCTGGGCTCCCGATCAACCTTCCAGTTGCTCCCGGACGCAAATGGCCCCCGGCGTTTCTCCTTTCACTGCATGAGCCTTGGAAATTCGCTCTGGCTGTCTGTAAGCTGACAAGACGATGCAGCCAGGAAACCGCAAACCTTCGGGCAGGGAACTACTGCGCGGCCTGCTGCGCAACGCGCCCTTTGTTCTGAAAAACTTCAAGCATTACTTTCAGAATCTTTACCGCCGCAAGGTTCTGCGCACCAACGTCATTGCTCCCTACGCTGCGGTGCTTTACGTAACCCACAGATGCAACCTGGCCTGCACCTACTGCACACAGAAAGAGCCGGACGTGTTCAGCGACGAGCTTTCCACCCAGGACACGATTCGCCTGCTCCGGATCATTCGGAGAGAGACCGACTCCATTCTGTTCACCGGCGGCGAGCCGCTCCTGCGGAATGACATCGAGGAGTTGGTCCGCGTCGCCCGCCAGGATATTCAGTTTCGCTCCGTTCTTCTGGTCACCAACGGCACGTTGTTGCACCGCCGGCAGAAGTTGTTCGATTCGCTTACCGGCCTGATCGTTAGTCTGGACGCGCTCAGTCTGGACGCACTCCGTGAGGATAGGCACGGCGACGAGGAGCAACTGTCCCTGTCGAAGCCGGCCGTGGTGCCCAAGGTGTTGGAGCACCTGCAACTGGCCCGCTCCCGCATGCCTTCTACGAGGAGCATCACGGTCAGCACCGTGATCGAAGAATGGAATATCGAGGAGATCGAACGGATTCTCGATTACTGCGGCGAGCAGGGTTTTGTTTTCGCCACCCAGGCGGCGCTGAAAGGAAAGATGCCGAACCTGCGCTTGCTGTCTAATCCGCGCTACCGGCGTCTGGTGGATACGATCGTCGAGCGGCGGCGGCAAGCCGCTCAGTCCGTCAACGGCACGCCACGCCTTCTTCGCACCCTGCTCGAGTTCGGCGAATTCCAGTGTTTCCCTACAATGTTTCCCCGTGTCTATCCGAACGGCGATGTCTTCTATCCCTGTGAGCCGCTGAAAAAGATTGGAGGGAACCTGTTGCGAGAAGGGTCCTTTGCCAAAGTCTTTGAGCGGGGGAAGAAACTTTATGGAGACATTCCTGCCTGCCAGGGAATTTGCCACCTGTTCGGAAACGTGGTTTCCTCATATTACGCCAAAGACTTCTGGGGCTTGGCCGGGGACTCCATCCGCTGAGGTCCCAATTATTATTGGCAGAAGGTTGGAACCTACCCGATCACGGGCAGTTCCTTGCGCAAGTGGTTGCGCAGGGTGGTCGCTGCAATCTGCGCCAAGTGCTCGGCAAAGAAGCCGTCGTAGTGAAAAGCGGCAGTGGCTTCCTGGAATTCAATCAGCAGTTTCCAGCCACCGCCGGCTTCTTCCGTGCGGACTGCGGAAACGGCGGTCCAGGGAATCTCAAGCAATGGGCGGTGTTCGAGATCGAGCACGTGGAAGCGTTCCGGGGCAACAAACAAACGTGCCTGCTGTGTCTTTCCATCTGTGAGCAGGAATCGCCCGCCGTTCAGCACCACTAACGCTCCCAACTCCCGCGCTTGCTCGTCCACAGATTTTCCTTGCCGGGTAGGACGCACCGCCAGAGCCAGTAGAATCAGCAACAGGGCAAACAGTTGAAATCCTATCGGGTTTTCCGGAGCAGCGAACAAGAGGACTCCAATCACGGCCACTCCGAACCGAAGCAGATTCCACACTCCCGGACGCTTGCGCAAGCTCAGCGTTTTTGGGATTAACAGCACCAGGGCAAAAAGAAACCACAGTGCCGTGCGCCGCAGGCGGTGAGACCATCTCGCTTCCGTTTGTTTGAATGAGTCCTTTGTCATATTTGAAAGACGACAAACATTCCGCCCAGCCGGGGGCCTTGTTTCAATCCGTGTTTCAATCTGTGTTTCGATCTGTCTGCAACGCCCTGTCTGAAACACCAGGGGACTGAAACGCGCCGGGACTCCGCTGTGCCGCCATGATCTGATATTATAATGCGCTATAATCCAACCGCGCGAATTAAGCGCTTCGGGTCTGCTTTTGACTTCCACTTTTCGGGTTCGCTTCGCTCCTTCTCCAACAGGATATTTGCATGTGGGAGGAGCCCGCACGGCTCTGTTCAACTGGCTCTTTGCCAGGCGCACCGGGGCCACTTTCGTCCTGCGGATTGAGGACACCGATGCCGCGCGCTCCAGCGCGGAGATGGTGGAAGGCATCCTGGCCAGCATGCGGTGGTTGGGCCTGGAATGGGATGAAGGTCCCTTTTATCAATCGCAGCGATTGGATTTGTACCGCGCTATCGTGCAAAAGCTGATGGAAGCGGACCACGCTTACCGCTGCTATTGCACCCCAGAGGATTTGATCAAGCGCCGGGCTGCCGCAGCCCCTCAGGAGTGGAAGTACGATGGGCGCTGCCGTTTGTTGTCGCCGGACCAGAACCAGCGGATGCAAGCCGAGGAGCGTCCTTTCGCCGTCCGTTTCCGTGTTCCAAACGTCTCACAGCGAGCGCGTCACGCAGCATCCCAACGGCGAGGGCCATCGCGGGCCGAACGCGCGCACCGCTCCTGGCTGCGACGCCGTACCACAACTCGCCATCCCACTCCGCGCGCCACCGCCGACGGGTGGGCTCGGGCACGAGCCGTGTCGTCACTCGCATCCACAGCTCGAGCAGACGATACATCGCGGGAAGAGACTTCCCGTTTGGATCGTCGGTCACCATGACATCAATGGGCCGGGCGAGTGGACGCGCCCGAGTCGTCGAAGATCTGAAGATGAAGGCGGTATCGCTCCGTCACCCGCGCGAGGGCCCGCTCGCCCTCGTCAGTCAACTCGTAATTGCGGCGCCGTGGCCGGCGATTGCCGAAGGCCTCCTCCGGGGTTTCCCACCCGGAACTGACCAGACCCGACGCCTCAAACCGCCGGAGCAACGGGTAGACGGTCCCACTGGGCAATCCGGTGTGGTCCATGATGTCGAAGCCGTAGCGGTGGCCGTTCCGGATGGCCAGCAGCACCGTCGCGGTGGGATAGGTCAGGCTGAAAAGTCGGCCCATGCGCCCTCCTCGTGGGTGTCACATGTCATGGATGACATACCTAGGAATCTAGGGACTCTCATAACTTAGTCAAATGCCGCTAAGGCTAGAATGCGACCTTCCGCATCGGAGCCTCAGGTAATAGGATGACGCGACCACGACGGTGTTGAGCATGGTTGTGGTGCTGGGTGACGG
>JADFGZ010000050.1 GCA_022567475.1 Acidobacteriota bacterium
TACAGCGGGTTTGTCGACAGGTGTTTTTCAGGGAACGGTCAAGGCGGATTTCTCGGACGGGACTACTCAGGAGGTACAGGTTGCCTTGCTGGTAGTTCCTCCCCTTACAGTTACGCTTTTTGGCAGCAGCAGTAACTGCACGCCGGAGGGTTTGATCGCCCTGCACCCGACGGTCGGTACCGGGGCGGAGCTTGCTGTATCCTATCCCCACTCGCTGCTGACCCAGGTCGTAAATTCATGCGGCCACCCCGTAAACGATGCCACCGTGTCGGTGGAAGTGGATGGGGCCGCGTTCGGACTTCTGCCGGTCGGCGGCGGGCTCTACATCGGGACATGGACACCGCAGCGCAGGTCGTCTTCCTTGTCCATGGACTTCATCATTTTGCATTCTGTTTTGGGCGAGGTCCAGAACAGCTTTGACATCTCCGTCGCAGGACCTCCTGCCGATATGAATTTACCCGCGATTTCCACGAACGGTGTTGTGGAAGCTGCCGGTTTCGCGCGTGGCTGGCCGTTGGCTCCCGGCGGCATCATCTCGGTCTTCGGATCTCGCCTGGCCCCGGCGGAAGCATTTGCCACCTCGGTGCCGCTGCCGCGGCAGTTGGGGGGGGTCAGCCTAAGCATAGGTGGTGTGGATGCGCCGCTGTTCTACGTGGGTCCTTCGCAAATCAACGCGCAGGTGCCGTTCTCGGTCAGGCCGGGTAACAGCGTTTCCGTAATCGTCAACTCCGGCGGGAGGCTGAGCGCGCCCCAGAATTATCCGATTATTCCTGTGAGGCCGGGAATTATCCACTCCGGCGGACTTGCTGCCGCATTAGATGGGATGTCCCGCCCGATTACTTTTGAGAATCCTGCAGTGATTGGAGACACCATCCAGATATTTGCTATGGGGCTGGGTCTCGCCGAGCCGCCGATTGGAGCTGGCGCCGCATCCCCGTCGTCTTCTGCTGTTCAAAATCCGGTTACGGTGCGGATCGGAGGAATTGCTGTGCCGGTGTTGTTCGAAGGCTACGCGCCGGAATTTGTGGGAGTCTACCAGGTGAATGTACTTCTTATTCCCGATGTCCCGCTGGGAAATGAGGTGCAAGTCGTCATCGAACAGAATCGTATCATGAGCAATCCGAACGCGCCGGTTACCATCCCCATCCGTTCTACTGTCCAGTAAGCGGCTGCGGAGTTTTGTTAGACGGCGGATCATCGATAATCGAGCTATTTCCGAACCGTCGTTTTTCGCGGCATCCGCCGGCTGAATCGGAAACAGCTTACGGAACAGTGAACTGAGGATACTGGCTCAAATCACCGCAAGCTATGTGAGATGAACCGAAGAGGGTACTCCCGGCTGGTGATCTTATTCTTGCAGTTTTCCTACAGCCCTCTTACGATAAAGTACGGCCTAGATGTGGCTTTGAAAATTGGGGTAGTTGGGAAAGTCGCCTGGTATTAAGGACCTGCGAGTCTGGTTCCCAGGCCAAAAATATTAGGAGGTTGCCTCGATATGAGGAAGTTGGTCTTGATAACCGGGGTTTTGGTTCTGCTCCCGCTATCCTTAATAGCTCAAGAGATACCGAAAGCAGAATTGTTTACTGGATATTCGCTTCTCCGCATGGAGAAAACAAACCTGCATGGGTTCAATGTCTCCCTGGGAACCAACCTCAACCGGAACCTTGCGATTGTGACCGACTTCAGCGGCAACTTCGGCTCCTCCAATGAACGCGTTTTTGGCCTGAGCTCCGATGTCGATTTCCGCTCGCTTTCTTTTACGGTTGGTCCGCGGGCAGGCGAGAGGTTCAATGATCGCTGGCATGTTTTCGTCCACGCTTTGCTCGGCGCCACCCGCCTGAGGGTCAAAGGGACTCTGGAAGGCCCTGTTTCCACCCAGTCTTTTTCTGAAAGCACGACAGGCTTCGCGGGATTTATCGGCGGAGGCATAGACCTGAAGATCAGTGAATCCGCCTCCATTCGGCTGCTTCAAGTAGACTACCTCATCTTCCGAGGGCGTGAAGACCTGGGAACCGGGGCGAAGACCGAGGGGGTGCGTCTGAGCTTCGGGCTCGTCGTGAATATGGGCAGGAAGCAGTAAGCGCGGTTCATTTCACCATAAATCACCGCCAGGACGGCCCTTTTCTGGCCCTCCTCCAGCGCGTGAGCCTTTGCAGAACGCAAAGTCTCCCTGGGTCTCCCGGTCAACCAATTATCGAGCCCGGAGTTTGAAACGCTGAATCTTTCCGGTAGGCGTTTTGGGCAGTTCCTGGACAAACTCAAACCAGCGCGGGCATTTGTAGCCGCGCAGTTTTTCCCGAAGAAACTTCCGCAGCGATTCCTCCGTGCCGGCTTCCGCTTGCTGGTTCATCACGAGAAATGCTTTTGGCTTTATCAACCCGTCATTGTCTTCCAAGCCGATGACAGCGGCTTCCAGAACTCCCGGGAAACCGAGCAGGGCGTTTTCCACCTCCGCCGGTGAGACCCACTGGCCGGCGACCTTGAGCATGTCGTCGGCCCTGCCGCAATAGCAGAAATAGCCGTTCTCATCGACGGTGTACTTGTCGCCGGTGACCAGCCATTCGCCGAGCATTGTGCGCTTTGTGAGTTCCTGCTTTCTCCAGTAGAAGGCGGCGGCGCTATCTCCCTTGACCCACAGGTTTCCGATTTCTCCTTGCGCCGCCTCCGTGCCGTCATCATCCACAATCTTTGCCTCGTAGCCGGGAACCAATTTCCCGGTGCTGCCGGGCCGGGCGTCGCCGGGCCGGTTGGAGATAAAGATGTGCAGCATCTCGGTGGAGCCGATGCCGTCGAGGATCGTCACGCCGAATCGCTCCTGGAAACGCTGGAAAATTTCGGCAGGCAGGGCCTCGCCCGCTGAGACGGCAAAGCGGATGCTGCTCAAGTCCTTCTTCTCGGGTATCTGCAACATGGCGGAGAACAGCGTCGGAACCCCAAAGAAGAGAGTCGGGCGGAACTTTTCGATATAGTCAAAGATGGTCTCCGCTGTGGGGCGGTGTGGATTCAAGACAGCCGCGCCCCCCACGGAAAAAGGGAAATACATGCCGTTGCCCAGCCCGTAAGCAAAAAACAGTTTGCTCGCGGAAAAGGCAATGTCTTGCTCTGCAATTTTCAGGATCGAACGGGCGTAGAGTTCGGTGGAAAACAGCATGTCATGCTGCAAATGCACGGCGCCTTTGGGTCCGCCGGTGCTCCCGGAAGTGTAGAGCAGGAAAGCGATATCGTCCTTCGAGGTAGGTTCGGGCGCGAGGGTAGGAGAGGATTGCTCCAGCAGCTTTGTAAAAGAGTGGCAGCTATAGGTTGTCCCGGAGGGACTCTCCGGGAGAGCCGCTCCCGGCTTGCCGGAAGACGGCCCGACAAGGATCAATTGCCGCAGACAAGAAGCCTGGGGAAGAATCCCCTGCAGTTGCGGCAACAGATCTTCATGCACCACGAATGTCCGGGCCCCGCTGTCATTCAGAAAATAGAGGTAATCGTCCGGGCGGGCTGCCGTGTTCACCGGAATGGGCACGGCGCCGATCTTGGTGGCCCCGAAGAAAGTAGCCACAAACTCTGCAGAGTCCGGCACAGCCATCAGAATCCGGTTTTCGGCGTCGATGCCCAAAGAGCGCAGGGCGTTTCCGGTGCGGTTGACCATCTCCGCTAGCTGCGAATAGTTGAGCTGACGGCCCTCTTCATAGATGGCGATGTTTTTGCCCCGCCCCAATTCCAGATTGCGGTCTACAAAGTAAGCGGCGATGTTGAATACGTCCGGAACTTGGATCGAGGGAGTTGCTCCAGAAGATGAAGATGCAGAAGCCATGATGTCTCACCTGCCTTTGTTGTTGGAGCTTTAGGGCGCGTCCGAGTTTTCGCGCAGCGTGCGCTCCTAGGATTGCGCGAGAGAGAAATTACCGTTCGGGTATCTCCTCCAGTTGTACTTTGTCCCCGTCCTTCAGGTTGAGCTCCTCCCGCAAGTTGTCCGCGGCGATGATTTCCAGCACGTCCTTATACATCGTAAGCTCCGGAAGAATCAAGTAGGCGGATCGGTAGGAACGCCCTCCGCACTGAAGACTCACTCGCTTGACATAGCCGGGACAGCCCGGCGCGGCAGGATCGTCAATTTTGAGAAAACCTCCCCGCTGGGCGTATACGGCGCTGCAAGCATCCGGAGACACCTGCAAGTTCAGAGTGCCGGGGAAGGGCGCCAGACCTAGTTTCTCGCGCAGTTGCTTCTGCACCCATTCCAGGCCAAGGAACTGCGCTCCGCGGCCGATGCCGCTTTGCAGCCGGCCCTCAATCTTCAGGTTTCCAGAAGCAGCTTCCTGCACGGGCATTCCAGTTTCTGGGAAAGGGAGCCCGGATTTTTTCCGGGATCGAATAACACCCCCCATCTTTCGGAAGCGCCCGCCTCTTGGCGGCCTTTTCCAGGAGGACGGGATTCACTCCTTGGCCATCCCGCGCCACCGCTTGACCAAATCTAGGTCCAGATGAAACAGGTCCAGCGTGCGGCCTACGGTGTGGTTGATAATGTCGTCCAGCGTCTTCGGGAAATTGTAGAAGGCGGGAAGCGGCGGAAGTATGGTGGCGCCAATCTCGGCTGCCTGCACCATCATTCTAAGATGGCCCAGGTGCAGCGGAGTCTCCCGGACCATCAGGACCAGCCGGCGGCCTTCTTTTAAGGTGACGTCCGCAGAACGGCTCAGCAGGTCGGTGGTATAGGAGGTGGCCACGGCCGCCAATGTCTTCATGGAGCAGGGAGCGACAATCATTCCTTCCACGGGGAAGGAGCCGCTGGAGATGGTGGCCCCGATGTCCTGGACGTTGTAAGTTACATCTGCCAGCGCCTGAACCTCCTTGACGGTCAGAGGAGTTTCGAAGGGGATGGTCCGTTCCGCAGCCTTGGACAGGACCAGATGCGTCTCCACTTCCGGTGTCGTCTTCAGTATCTGCAACAGACGAACGCCGTAAATCGCGCCGGTGGCTCCGGATATCCCCACAATGAGTTTTTTGGGTTGCTTTTCGCGGGCCGGGGCTGCGGGGTCTCCTTGCATATTTTTTTCAGTCATTGGTGATCTATTGGTTCCAGGATGATTCCTTCAAGCGCGGTGGGATGGTGACCAAAGCCGCTGCCCCCCGGCCCTTGATCAAAACCGGGCGCAGCCGCTTTTGAATGTCGGTCACATGATCGTTCATCAGCCGCGCGGCGCGGTCGCCGTCCCGTTCCGAAAGGGCATTGTAAATCGCCCGGTGAAAATTTACCACATGCGGGGTCAGGTTGCCGCCAACCTGCGCCTGCTCTAACGCGCTCGTCAGCAGGTCGATTACAGAGGCCGTAGTGATCTCCAGGACGGGGTTGTGAGCGGCCTCGAAAAGAAGCCGGTGAAATTTCAAATCGTAGGAGGCAACCTCTTTGCCTGCCCGGACCAGCGCCTCCTGCTCCTCCACGGCTTTCCTGAGACGCTCGAGGTCCTTGGCGTCGGCGTGCTTGGCAGCGAGACGGCAGACCGCGGGCTCCAGCAAGATGCGCGCCTCAGTCAAATGATCCACCGTACCCTTGTTCAACTGCATCCGCACCCAAAACGACTCGGCTACGGGCCGGTGGTTTGCCTCGCTGACGTAGGTTCCCCCGCCGGCGCCCCGCTTGATTTTAATCAAACCCAAGTGCTCCAGGGAGCGCACAGCTTCGCGCACGGAGGCGCGGCTGCTGTGAAATTGTTCCACCAACTCCCGCTCGGTGGGCAGCTTGTCGCCCGGTTTCAGCTTGCCGGCGAAGATGACCTCGCGGATTTGGCGGGCAATTCCGTCGGAAACGCGGGCGGTCTGGAGGCTTTGGAAGCGGTGCACGGTTAAAGGTCTAACATTACTCCTTTAGACAGTCAAGGCGATTATTGCGGCTCAGGAGCGCAGCGCGGCGGCTGCCTGTTATTATGGAACTGCACGCCTGCTGGATCACGACGCGGTGGGTTGATTACAATATTTGTCGCAAAGGCGCCGATTCCGCTTTGCTCGGAAGAAAGGAAGGCTGGCATGAAACTCCGAACGTTGTGGCTGCTGTTTTTCTTGCTGCTGGCGGCGTTTCCGGCCCGCTCGCAGGACCGCAGGGTCTATGAAGGGGTGGTGGGCCTGAAAAAGAAAACGCTTGGAACGACCATTTTGCTGGAGATCACGGGAACTTCCGTAGGGGGATGGATGCGCCTGGAGGAATTTATTCCCATCGAGGGAGGCACAGTTTCAGAGAACTTCACGGAGTTTCGCGCGGGAGGCAACAGTTACAAGATTGACGAACGACGGGGACGCATCACCTACTCCGGACCGGATGGAAATGGCGACCGCCTGGTTACCCCCCTGTCCCGCGTGACGGGAGTTTTTGATGAGTGGATTGAAGGCACCCGTTATTCGGGCGGAGATGAGATGAAGATTGAGGTGCGAGGGCGGCGGATGAATTTCCGGGTCGGGCGGCCTTCGTTGTGGAAGCGGCAAGGCCCTCCTTTTGAAACTTTTTCCCGTGTGGAAGATTTGGTCGGAATCGAGTTTACAATCTGGGTGGCTGGCTTAGGCAGGCGAGGGGGAGCCATCGTAGTGCTGGAAGAACCCGAAGGCATGAACATTCCTCTCAAGGCGCCGAAAAAACCAAAGGAATAGAAAAGTAAAGGCGAAGGCCTTGAAGGAACTCAAGGCAGACAAAGTAATCCAGTCCGCCCTGGGTCCGCATACCTATGAAATGTACGTGCAGGCGAAGTCCAAGGAGTGGGATGAATTTCGGTTGCAGGTGACGCCTTGGGAGCTTGGAAAACACCTGGAAAGGTATTGAGCCGCGATCGCTGCACGGCAGCGACCGGCACAGGAAACTTTACTCCACCTGAAACCTTGCGATTCCAGGCAGCCGGGATGGTTGCCTGGAACCGGCGCCTGTCTTCCGGCTATCATCAGCAGGAAGTTTTTGCGCAGCTTCCTGCCGCCTTCCCTGGCATTTTGCCCATCCTTCCGCACTGTCACTTTGGGAGCACCGCGTGCTCCACACCTTGAGAATCCAGCCTAAATGATTGCAGGAAATTTGTGCGGAACGGGAATCCGGTCGGAGAGCAACTTGCGTTTTAGTTCTTTTCGACTTACGATTTGTGAAGCGGCGAAAGGGAATAGCAACCTTTTCCTTTCAGATTCCCGTTGCGATTCCAAGCATGAGCGACCGGCGGTGGCGCGTGATGATGGCGCGCAATGGTTGAGCGCGTTTACTGCCGCCGTTGACAACGCCCTCCTGATTGCCTGCGTGATGAGGAATGGGACCAAACCAAAGGAGTTTTTTGAAAGAGCCGTTCTATGCCGAAGTCTTACAATGAAGTCCGAAAGAAATTGCTGGATATGGAGATCCATGCTCTCCAGGGTGATGCCAAGGCGGTGGAAAAGCAGCATCAAGGGGGAAAGTGGACCGCGAGAGAACGCATCGCCAAGCTGCTCGACCGCGGCTCGTTCGTGGAGGAGTTCCTGCTGGCCGAGACCCAGAAAACAGACTTTGGGATGGCGAAGAAAAAAGCTCCCACCGACGGTGTGGTGACCGGATACGGCAAGATAGACGGCAGAAACGTTTATGTCTTCGCGCAGGACCGGACCGTCCTGGCGGGCACCGTGGGCAGCGTGCATGGAGAGAAGATCGCTTACGCTACTGCGACCGCGCGCAAGACGGGCGTTCCTTTGATCGGTTTATATGACTCGGTGGGCGCCAGAATCCAGGAGGGGCTGGATGTCACGCGCGCGATCGGAACCATGTTTTATCAGAACAGCATCACATCCGGGGTGGTTCCGCAAATCTCGGCCATCATGGGCCCCTGCATCGGGGTCGCCGCCTACTGTCCCGCTCTGACGGACTTTATCTTCATGGTGAAGGACACCAGCCAGATGTTCATCACCGGGCCTCCCGTCATCAAAGAGGTGACGGGAGAAGATGTGACGATGGAACAGTTGGGCGGGTGGAAGATCCATGCGGAAAAGTCCGGCGTGGCGGATGTGGTCTGCTCGGGCGATGAGGATTGCCTGGAACAGATTCGGACGCTGCTGAGTTTTCTTCCGCTGAACTGCGGAGAGCCGCCTCCCCGCGTGCCTCCCGACGACGATCCGGGCCGGACGCTGGACGACCTGGATGCTATCGTGCCGTGGGAACCGAAAAAAACCTACGACATCCGGAAAGTCATTCAGCGAATCGTGGACGGGGGCAAATTTTTTGAGATCAAGGCGCGGTTCGCCCGCAATATCGTGGTGGGCTTCGGGCGGCTGGATGGCCGGACGGTGGGTTTTGTCGCCAATCAGCCGATGTTTCTCGGCGGCAGCCTGGACGTCGATTGTTCCGATAAAGCGTCGCGCTTTATCCGCTTTTGTGACGCCTTCCAGATTCCCATCATCACCCTGGTGGACGTGCCCGGCTACCTGCCGGGAACCAAGCAGGAGCAGAATGGAATCATCCGCCACGGCGCAAAGATGCTGTACGCTTATGCGGAGGCTACCGTGCCGAAATTGACGCTTTACCTGCGAAAGGGATACGGCGGCGCCAAACAGGCCATGTGCACGCGGGAGATGGGCGCGGATCAGGTTTTTGTCTGGCCGGGGGTGGAGCTGGCCGTCATGGGAGGAAGCGGAGCAGTCAATGTGATCTACCGGCGTGAGATCGAGCAGGCGGCTGACCCGGAGAAGATGCGGCAGCAGAAGCTCGAAGAATATTCCGAGCGGTTCAGCGGCCCCTTTGAAGCAGTCGCCAAGCAGTACGCCCATGCTGCCATTCAGCCGGAGCAGACGCGGATTCGCCTGATCCAGGCGCTGGAGATCTTCCGAAACAAGAAAGAAGACAGACCGTACAGAAAGCACGGCATCACGCCGGTTTGAGGCCGGAGAATAGCTTCGCCAGAGCTTGATGCGCGGAGAAGTATCGTTGTCCCGCGAACCGTGCTATGGAGGAATCGATTAATGGTGGATTGGTACCGTGCTTCCATAATTGCCGCTGCGGGACTCACGAGCGTTTTTCTGGTCCTCATGCTGTTGATGTTGTCGATGAAGGCTGTGGGGGTCGTTCTCGCCCGTTTGGCGCCGAAGAAAACAGAAGAGAAACGCTAGTGCCGCTTTGTGGGATTTCCTTTCCGGCCAGACCGGCCCAGGATTCTTATTTCATTCACGAGAACCATCCGGCGGCGTCGAAGGGACAGTAAAAGGAACAGGAACCTGAGAGGAACAGGAACCAAGGACGAAGGATGAATGAATTTTCTATAGACATTTTTTTGAGCCAAATGGGAATCACCCATCTAAGCTGGGGCAACGTTCTCATGTGGGCGATTGGCCTGACGCTGATTTATCTGGCCATCAAGAAGAAATATGAGCCGCTGTTGCTGCTGCCCATCGGTTTCGGAGTTCTGGTGGTGAATCTTCCGATGACTCCGTTGATGGGAGAGCACGACGGGGTCCGGGACCTGCTGAATATCTTTTTCCATTACGGAATTGAGTGGGACGTGCTTCCACCCGTCATATTTTTAGGGTTGGGCGCTATGACGGATTTTGGGCCGCTGATCGCCAATCCAAAATCGATCCTGCTGGGCGCGGCTGCACAGTTCGGCGTTTATGTCGCCTTTTTTGGGGCCCTGGCGCTGGGGTTCAGCGTGCCGGAGGCCGGCTCCATTGGAATCATCGGGGGGGCGGACGGGCCGACCAGTATTTTCGTAACCGCCGCGCTGGCCCCGCACCTATTGGGGCCGATTGCAGTGGCCGCGTATTCTTACATGTCGCTCGTTCCGATCATCCAGCCTCCCATCATGCGCTTGCTGACGACCGAAAAGGAGCGGCAGATCCGCATGAAGCAATTGCGTCCGGTCTCCAATTTAGAGAAGCTGCTTTTTCCGCTGGTGTCCGCCATGATTATTTTGTTGCTGGTCCCGCAAGCAGCGCCGCTGGTGTCGATGTTCATGCTCGGCAACCTGTTCCGCGAGTCCAAGGTGGTGGACCGGCTGAGCAACGCCGCTCAGAACGAGTTGCTGAACCTGGCCACGATCTTCCTGGGGATATCGGTGGGCGCGACGATGTCGGCGGAAAATTTCCTGCAGCCCCGGGCGCTGCTGATTTTCGGCTTAGGCTTGGGCGCGTTTATTTTCAGCACCGCCGCCGGGGTGTTGCTGGCCAAATTCATGAATCTGTTTCTCAAAGCAAAAATAAATCCGCTGATCGGCTCCGCCGGGGTCTCTGCCGTCCCGATGGCCGCCAGGGTCTCGCAGACCGTGGGGTTGCAGGCGAATCCCACAAATCACCTCTTGATGCACGCCATGGGGCCGAACGTGGGCGGGGTGATCGGCACGCTCGTGGCTGCCGGAAGTTTCCTGATGTTTGCCCGTTGAGTGCCGGCCCGTTGATCGGTCCGGCTGTTTCTTGAAACTCTGCGAAGGGGAAGAGGGAAGAGGTATGAAGAAATATGAGGTATGATACTCGCGGGCTGACCAACTGGTGTTGAGAAAAGGAATCGGAAAAAGAATCGATGATAGCCCATCTGCGCGGGAAGCTCCTCTCGAAAAGGCCGAATCGTGTCGTCATTGAGGCTGGAGGCGTAGGCTACGAGGTTTTTATCCCGGTCTCCACTTTTTACGACCTGGGAGAGGTGGCCACGGAAGTCAGCCTGCAGATTTACAGCTACGTTCGGCAGGAGTCCTTCTCCCTGTACGGCTTCCGAACGGAGCGGGAAAAAAACTTGTTTGAGAAGTTGCTCAGCGTCTCCGGAGTCGGCCCGAAACTGGCTGTTACGATTCTTTCCGGGCTGGAGGTCGAAGTGTTGATCCCAGCCCTTCGAAACGGGGAAGTCGCCACGCTGGTGCATGTTCCCGGCGTGGGACGCAAAACAGCGGAGAGATTGGTTCTGGAATTGAAGGACAAACTCGCGGATGTCGTTCCGGAACCGGTGGGCCGCCAGCAGGCTCCGGTGGCGAAGCCGGAAACCGTGGAGGACGAGGTTCTCTCGGCTTTGATCAATCTTGGCTACGCGCGTCCCGCCGCCGAAAATGCGCTGGGTGATGTTCGCGCGCAAGGGGCGGACGGAGACTTCGAGGAGTTGCTCCGCGGCTCGTTGCGGCTGCTGGCGCGGAAATTTTTTTCTTGATGGCCTGGCACGGTTTCAGGCAGGCCGCTTCGGGGTGTGCAGCAGACATCCTCTATCCTCCCGGTAATCCGGATTGGAAAGTAAGGGGCCGCGCAAAAAAGGACATATGGCACTCGAAGATTCAGAACGGATGGTCTCGGGCAGCATGCTGCCGGACGAACAGCAGGATGAATACAGCCTGCGGCCCAAACGATTGGCGGAGTTCATCGGGCAGCAGAAGGTGAAGGATAACTTAAGCATTTCCATCCAGGCGGCGCGCGCGAGAGGCGAGGTGCTGGATCACGTCCTGCTCTATGGGCCGCCCGGCCTGGGCAAGACGACGCTGGCGTCGATCATTGCCAACGAATTAGGCGTCGCCTTCCAGGCGACCTCCGGGCCGGTGATTGATGATAAGAAGGACCTGGCAGCCATCCTGAGCAACGTGGAAAAATTTCAAATTTTCTTTATTGATGAAATCCACCGCTTGAACACCCAACTGGAGGAGTTGCTGTATCCGGCCCTGGAGGATTTTCGTATCGACTACGTGGTGGGGCAGGGGCCTGGGGCGCGGACCGTGCAACTGAATGTCGCGCCGTTCACCCTGGTGGGGGCCACAACGCGGGCGGGATTGCTCAGCGCGCCGCTGCGAAGCCGCTTCGGAATCGTCCACCGCATCGACTTCTACACCGCTGAAGAGTTGGGAATTATCGTGCGCCGCTCGGCGGATATCCTGCAGGTTCCCATGGACCGGGAAGGCAGCGAGGAGATCGCGCGGCGGAGCCGGGGGACGCCGCGTATTGCGAACCGGCTGCTGCGCCGTGTCCGCGATTATGCCGAAGTAAAAGCCGAAGGCCGGATCACCCTCTCGGTGGCCCGGGCCGCGCTGGAAATGCTGGAGGTGGATCATTACGGTTTCGACGAGGTGGACCGCAAACTGCTGCTGACCATCATTGAGAAATACGGAGGCGGTCCTGTCGGCGTGAATACCCTGGCCGCTTCACTCAGCGAGGAAGTCGATGCGATTGAAGAGATCTACGAGCCCTTCCTGATCCAAATCGGTTTTCTCCACCGCACTCCGCGTGGCCGCGTGGCCACCCCGCTGGCTTTCCAGTATTTCGGCCTGAAGCCGAACAGTGCGCAGAACGCCCTCTTCTGACCATTCACGCTGAGTAATCGCACGATGGCAATTTCCGAGACGGCTTATCTATCGCTCGGCTCCAACCTGGGAGACCGTTGCGAGCAGCTTCGGCGCGCCTGTCAGGCTCTGGAAGCCAGTGCCATCCGCCTGCAAAGCTGCTCCTCCATTTACGAAACCGAGCCGGTGGATTTTGCCGCGCAGGGATGGTTCCTGAACTGCGTGGTTGCAGTAGAGACGGTTTTGTCGCCGCTGGCTTTGCTGGAAACCCTGCAGGGGATTGAACACAAGCTGGGCCGCCGGCGCCGGCAGCCCAAAGGCCCGCGCAGCATTGACCTCGATATTTTGCTCTACGGAAACCGGACGCTGAACAGCAAGGCGCTGGTTGTGCCCCATCCCCGGATGCTCGAAAGGCGGTTTGTCATGGAGCCGCTGCGGGAGATCGCTCCGTCGCTCCGTTTTCCAGTTTCGCGGGAGACACCAGTTTTGCAAGAGACAGTGGAGGAGCTTTTCTGGAAGCTGCAAGACTTCTCCTCTGTCCGCCGAATCAGCTCAGAGCGCCTCGCAGGCAAGGCGCGCCGTTTGCCTCGTTAACAAACCCCGGTGACAAAACAAACGGTGCTACATGCCGCACGGCGCTGCTGCTCTGCCCCGCGTATATACGATGAACTACTTGTCCTTTTGTCCTTGAACATTTGGAATTCTTCCGCCGGGTAAAAACCGGCCGCCGCCAGCCAGCGACACGGCCAGGCATGCCAGCAAAATCACTTGCGAACTTTTTCTATGTAATATTACGAATCTTCCTGTTTGTGCAGAGGACCTGAACGAATACGATTTGTGGGGTGAAGGTCGCATGGAACAGAATCCTGTTCCAAAGGAAAATGCTGCTCGGCGAAAACGGGACTGAACCTTCCCTGCAAGTTTTTTTGAAAACCTTAGAAGTCCCATATATAGTGTTTGCGGGATCAATAGACTACTTCCAGGCGCGCTAGATACAGTAATTCCGGGGAAAAACTTGGTAACTCAACATTGACTTTAGGGAAGCCGCTTGGTACAATAACTTGCTTCCGAAAGTACACTTTTTACATCTATCGAGGCCCTCCGAAATGAGTTTTCAGGTAGGTGACAAGATTGTCTATCCCAATCATGGTGTTGGGATTATTGAACAAATCAACAACTGGAACGTAGGCGTCACACCACAAAGATTTTATCTGCTCAAAATCTACGCCAACAGCCTTCGGGTGATGATTCCCTATGCCAAAGTAAATACGGTAGGTCTGCGGCACATCGTGAAGAGCAAAGAAGTGAGCCAGATACTCACTTATCTGGCCCGGGGCGAATGCGAGAACCACAAAGATTGGAAGTATCGGTTCAAGGAAAACTCGGAGAAGATGCGGACCGGCTGTCTGTTGCAGGTTGCCGAAGTGTTGAAAAGCTTGCTGGTAATCAGCCAGGCCAAAGAACTTTCCTTCCGCGAAAGAAAGATGCTGGACCGTGCCCGCTACCTTCTGATCAGTGAGTTGGCCGTCGCCAAGGGCACCGCTGAGGACACGGCGGAAACCTTGCTCACTAAAGCGTTGCTGAAGGCGCAACTCAAGCTGATCCCCAACAGCATGGCGATGAGCGCATCGGTTTAGTCCGCGACAGAAAAGTTCATTTTACCTGCCGGTTCTCCAATCCGATCCAGGCGCACTCGGAGCCGGTTTCCAATCCGGAAGCTGCGCCGGGTTCGTTCGCCTACCAGTTGTTGTTGCTGTTCGCGGTAGAGATAGCGTTGATCGGTCAGTGTCTCTAGCGGGACCAAACCCTCCACAAACAGGTCCACCAGTTCTACAAAGAATCCGAATGGGGCGACGCTAATGATGAGCGCATCAAACTCCTCGCCCAATTTGTCCCGCATGAATGCCGCCTTCTTCCATTCGATCAGTTCCCGTTCTGCTTCCGCTGCGCGCCGCTCCGCCTCGGAGGATTCGATGGCAATCGTTGCCAGATCGACTTCGGTTGTCATATAGGGGGCTATCGCGTAGGGAGCTGGCAGGCCGGGAGCTATCGGTTCAGGCATGCGGGAGCTTTGACTTGCCTGCGATTTCGGCGGCTTATTGCCCTTCCGGTACTGTTTTTTTACGGCAGGGGGCTTCTTGGGCTTTTTCTCAGCTGGCGTCCACTTCACAAGTGTCCCACCCTGCAGGACAGATTTTAGAATCCGATGCACCACGAGGTCCGGGTAGCGGCGAATGGGGGAGGTGAAATGGGTGTAGTATGGCGTCGCCAAGGCGAAATGTCCTTCGTTCCGTTCGCGGTAGCATGCCTGCTTCAGCGAGCGCAGCATCAGGTAGGAAACAATGCGCTCCTCGGGTTTCCCGGAAAGCTTTTCGGTCAACTGCTGATAATTCCGGGGCGAGATCTCCAGTTTGCCGGCCGGTAATTCAATCACCTGCTTTTGCCTGCGGCCCCTGCGGCTGCCCGGCCTTCCCACGGGAAACCTTTGCACCGGCAGATTGCCGACTCCCAGGCTGTAGCCGAACGTGGCGGCGATTTGTTCGAACTCAACCACCTTCCGGAGTTCCGGTTGTTCGTGAATTCGGTGGAGCGTTTCCCGCCCGATGTGTTCCAGGTAGGCGGCCACCGTTTCGTTGGCTGCCAGCATGAACTCTTCAATCAGCCGGTGCGCCGTGTTGCGCTCGGAGCGCGTAATGGCCCTCATGGTTCCGAGTTCGTCGAATTGAATCACCGGCTCGGGTAAATCGAAATCGATAGAGCCGCGCCGTCGGCGTTTCTGGGAGAGAATGAGCGCCAAATCCCTCATTCGCTCGAAGTGAGGGAGCATCCCGGCATAGCGCTTTTGGATTTCAGGGTCCTTTTCGAGCGCCTGATTTACCGCCGTGTAAGTCATGCGGTGGACGCTTCGGATGACCCCTTCGCAAAAAGTGCTGTTCAGGATCTCTCCCTGGCTGCCGATTTCCATCAGGACAGAGACCACCAAACGATCTTCCTCCGGGTTCAGCGAGCAAATGCCATTGGAAAGCTCCGGCGGCAGCATGGGAACGGCTCGGTTGGGAAAGTAGACGGAGGTGCCCCGAAGACGGGCTTCGCGGTCCAGGGCGGCGCCGGGGCGAACATAGTAAGCTACATCGGCTATGTGCACATGCAGCTCAAAATTTCCGTTGGGTAGCAGGGCAACTGCAACGGCGTCGTCAAAGTCCTGGGCCGTCTCACCGTCAATTGTGACAATCGGTAAATGACGAAAATCCCGCCGCCGCTCGATTTCTGTTTCCGGGACCGCCTGCGGGATTGCCTTGGCCTCTTCCCAAACCTCCTGGGGGAACTCGAATGGGAGGTGGTACTTGCGGATAAGGATCTCGACATCCACGCCGAAATCGCCGGGCCGGCCAAGCATCTCCAGCACGCGGCCAGTGGCGTTTTGGGTTGCCGCAGGGAAACGGGTAATCTCTACGTTGACAACCGACCCCTCTAACTCTTCCTGCGTGAGAGCAGGGGCTTTCTTCCCGTCCTGCTTTGCAACGGGAAATTCCTGCCCTTTGGGGATCACAATTTGTTGCAGGATTTTTTCTTCGTAGGGGACAACGTAGTTGAATGGGGTTCCGAAGTGGAACGTCCCCACAATCGTGGCATGAGCACGCTTCAAAATGCGATAGATGCGGCCATCGGCACGGCCAGCCTGCCGGACGCGGATTTCGGTCACCAGCACTAGGTCTCCATGCATGGCGCTGCTCATCCAATGCGGCGCGATGTAAATATCGCCCTGCAGTTTGGGCAGTGGCTGGGTGGGTATCACGAACCCGTAGCCGTCGCGGTGGCAAACCAGCCTGCCTTCCACGGATTTGATCCGTCCGGGAGACGGTCTCGTCTCAGCCTCGAATCGCCTGTTCCAGTGTTTATTTCGCATGAGCGTTTTCGTATTGGTTTACTGCCGGATGGTTGTCCACCGGCGGGCATGGAGGCAGCAGTGTTTTCTATTCTGACAACCAACTACTTTTCAGGCAACCAACTGTAAATTTCACCATCTCATATTTTAGGCTAAGCTGATTGAAATATGCCAGTCAGCCTTGCTTTGTGTATTGGCTGCAACATTTTGCAAAAAATTGGGTTAAACTGAATTAGACCTGTTTTTGACCAGTTACAGTCCAGGGCGGTCAAAATTCATGCGGCGATTTTTTCGCAATGGAGGCGCTCTTTTTGGAAGAACGGAGTAACCGGCGAAAGATTGTTTTTATTCTGCTCCTGATCGGGGTGCCTTTAGTCAGCCTGTTCGCCTTTCGTTTCTATCAGTCGAGCGCAGATCAAAGCAGCCCGGCAGGCAGGTTTGCGGGCCAGCGGCCCGGTCCCAACCGGCAGCCCGGCGGAGCCGAAGGACCTCCACAGCGGGGCGGGAACCGAGGCCCTGGCGCAAGACAGGGCCGGCCACAACTGGTGGAAGTAGCCACGATTGACCGGGGCACCATACGGGAGAGAGTTTCCCTGGTGGGGTCACTCAAGCCCAAGCAGCAGGTGGAGGTGATCCCGAAAATCACCGGACGGCTGGAGCGCATCTTCGTTGACGTAGGGGACCCGGTGAGAGAAGGCCAGCTGATTGCCGAATTAGAAGGGGCGGAGTTGGCACAGCAAGTTCTCCGGGCGGATGCTGCGCTTGCCGTGGCAGAGGCAACCCTGGCCCAGCGGGAGGCAGAACTCGAAAACGCCCGGGCGGAGGAGCTGCGGGCAGCCGACCTGTTCGCGCAGGGTTTGCTGTCGGTTCAAGGGCAGCAGACGAGCGAGACCCGCGCCCGTGTCGTCCAGTCCCAACTGGCGCTGGCGGAGGCGCTAGTGCGGCAGGCAGAAGCGGCGCTCGAGGAACTGCGGATTCGCAGGCAGCAAACTCAAATTCGTTCTCCGCTCGACGGCTGGGTGGCCCGGCGTTACGTTCATCCCGGAGCGCTGGTGAATCCGAACACACCTATGGTCACCGTCCTGCAATTGTCGACGATGGTGACCCAGGTGAGCGTTCCGGAGAGGGACTTAGCAAAATTGCGGGTGGGGAACCAGGCTACGGTGGTGGTTGATGCCCTTGAGGGGCGAAGCTATGAGGGGCATGTGGCGCGGATCTCGCCGCTGCTCGATCCGACGACGCGGAGCGGTTTGGTTGAGATCGAAATCCCCAATTCCGACGGGCAACTGAAGGCGGAGATGTTTGCCCGCATCCAGATGGACCTGGGAACCGACCGGCAGGTTCTGTTGGTGCCTCGCGATGCGGTGATCCTGCGCGGTCAGCAGACCGGAGTGAACGTTCTGCTCTCGGACCGGGTCCAGTTTCGCCCCATCGAGACAGGAGCGAGCACGGAGCAGGGTATTGAGGTGCTGGCGGG
>JADFGZ010000313.1 GCA_022567475.1 Acidobacteriota bacterium
CTGGATGCAGAGGTGGTCGGGGATATGTCCCGGCGTATGGAGGAACCGCATCTTCAGGCTGCCCAGGGCCAGTTCTTCGTTGTCGGTTACACGCAGACGGCACGGGTGCGGGGTGCTTTCATGCAGCACCTCCACAGCCTGAGTCTTCTCGATGACATGGGCGTTTCCGGCGACGTGATCCTTGTGGGAATGCGTGCTGATGACGTAGCGGACACTCAACCCGTGGCGCTCGGCCTCGGCGAGGGCGCGTTCGGGAGCGTAGGAAGGATCGATGATGGCCGCCTCGCGGGTATCGGGGTCTCCGATGAGGTAGGCGAAATTCCTGTCCCCGTCGGCGTGAATCTGCTCGAAGATCATTTGCTGTGTACTCTCCATACCCTGCCAAAGAACCAATGTAAAAGAGCCCCATTATAGGCGTTCGATTACAAGCCGACAAGCGACGCCGGAAGGGCTGCCAGACGGTTTCGGGCGGGAACCCCGCGCCGTCGCCGAGCGGTTTGACAGCCTCGCCGCCGCCGCATAGTATGAGGAGCTTCTCAAAGCCGATAGGGGGCCGCATCAGATGATGGATTTTCAAAAGATCACCCTGGAGACAGCCGGCCAAATCGCCACCGTCACGTTCCGCGCGCCGAAGAAGCTGAACGCCTGGGACGGCCAGATGCTCGAAGAGGTGAAGACGGCGCTGGACGCCATCGGCAAGCAAGACGATGTCCGTCTGGCCGTTTTCACCGGCGAGGGCAGGGCGTTCTCCGTCGGCGCGGACCTGAACTGGTTTACCCCGGAGCCGCTGACGCACCGGTTTCGCATCCAGGCCCGGTACGCTCACGACGTGTTTGACGCCTTGGAAGAGTTGGAGAAGCCGGTTCTCGCCGCCATCAACGGCGTGTGCGTCGGCGGCGGGCTGGAGTTCGCCATCTCCTGCGACTTCCGCGTGGCGGTGGAGGAGGCGCGCCTCGGTTTTCCGGAGGTCAACGCGGGCATCATCCCGGGCTCGGGCGGCTGCTCCCGGCTGGCCCGGCTGGTGGGTGTGGGGGTGGCCAAAGAGCTGATCCTGACCGGAGAGTTGATCTCCGCCGCCGAAGCCAAACAGGTCGGGCTGATCCACGCCGTGGTCCCCGCCGGTCAGATGCCTGCCAAGATAAAAGAGTACGGAGAAAAGATCGGCAGGCGCGCGCCGCTGGCGGTGGGCATGGCCAAGCAGATGATCAACACGGCGCTCAGCGTCGATGCGGCTACCGGGCGAGCGCTGGAACGGCTGGGCCAGAGCATCCTGCTGCAAACCGAGGATGTGCAGGAAGGCTTCCGTGCCTTCCGCGAGAAACGGCCTCCCAAGTTTTCAGGGAAATAGGAAATACCGTCTTTTCCTCCCGCTATAGGCCTGTGATAGCAGTATCAGATCACAGAAGCAGTTCTCCAAGTCATCCCCGACCGTGAGCACTTACGGCGCAGAGCTTCCTGCCGTCAGCGCTCCGACAAATGTCCATCATTTCTTCGCCACCTTCGCAGCTTTACCGGGTGTTTTTACCGAGGCTTTCCACGATGGCCGCAACCAGCGCGGGGATGGTGTATTCGCGCGCTTCGATGTCGACCGTGAGGCCGTGGCGGCGCAGGGTGCCGCTGGTAATGGGGCCGATGGAGGCGAGCTTGGCGTGATTGAGACAGGCGGATTGCTCTTTCTGCGGCAGCAGGCGGAGAAAATTTTCCACCGTGGACGAGCTGGTAAAGGTGACGACGGTGGGCGGGTGCCGGGAGAAGATCACCCGCGCTCTTTCCGCCGAGTCGGCGGGCGCGAGCGTCCGGTAGGCTTCGACAACGTCCACCTGCGCGCCGCGCTTCCGCAGCTCATCGGGCAGCACGTCCCGTGCCACGCGGGCGCGAGGGATGAGGAAACGCTTGCCCGCGAGCGGCTCATCGGAAAATGCCTCCAGCACGCCCTCGGCGCGGTACTCGCGGGGCACTTTGTCCACATCCACCCGCAGCAGATGTTTGCGCAGCTCCTCTGCCGTAGCCGGGCCGATGGCGCAGATTTTTGCTCCGGCCAGGCTGCGGATGTCCTTGCCGGTCACCCCCATTCTGCCCATGAACTTTCTCACCCCGTTTGCGCTGGTGAAGATGATCCAGTCGTAGCTCCCGGCCGCCTCCAGAGCTTGATCGAGCGGCGACCAGTCTTCCGGGTCGTGAATGGCTATCGTCGGCAGCTCGATGGTCTCCGCCCCCAGGGCGCGCAACGGAGCCGCCAGCTCGGCGGCCTGCTCCCGCGAACGGGTGATGAGCACGCGCTCGCCGAACAACGGCAGGTTTTCAAACCACTGCACCTTCTCCCGCAGGGCGACCACGTCTCCCACCACGGTCAGGGCCGGAGGCTTCAGCCCGGCCTTTTTTACCTGGCCGGCAATCGTCTCCAGAGTGCCCGTGACCACCTGCTGCTCCCCGCGCGTTCCCCAGCGGATCACCGCCACCGGCGTGGACGGCGCGCGCCCCGCCCGGATCAGGTTCCGGGCTATCGCCGGGAGCGTCTTCACGCCCATGAAGAACACCAGCGTGGAGGCGCCGTGGGCGATCCTGTCCCAATCGAGCTTCGTGCCGCTTTCCTTTTCCGGATCTTCATGCCCTGTGATGAATGTAACCGTGGAGGAGAGCCGCCGGTGGGTGAGCGGGATGCCCGCATAGGCGGGGACGGCGTAGCCGGAGCTGACGCCCGGAACGACCTCAAACGGGATGCCGGAAGCGGCGATATGCTCGGCCTCCTCGCCGCCCCTTCCGAATATGAACGGGTCGCCCCCTTTCAGGCGGCAGACTTGCTTGCCCTGCCGCGCGCGGTCGACTAGAAGCTGGTTGATCTGTTTTTGGGAGAGGCGCTTCTCGGCGTGCATGCCCGCGTAGATGATCTCCGCGCCCGGCTTGGTTTCGAGCAACAGTTCCGGATTGGCCAGGTAGTCATAGACGACCACGTCGGCTGCGCGCAGAATGGACTGCCCCTTGAGCGTCAGCAAGCCGGGGTCTCCGGGCCCTGCGCCCACCAAGTAAATTTTGCCAAGCGTGTTTGCCGAACCGTCAGCCACAGTGCCATGGTACACCAAAGCATGCCGCCGAGGCTGCGGCGCGTCTGATCGTTCATCAGGGAAAGCAATCTCCGAATGAGAACCTGACTGAGAGGGAGCTTCGAGGGATGCTATCTGAGTCAGTTGACAAATTTCCGTGTCATTGCTACGGTGTAGCGTAATCCTTACCCTACACTGTTCGGGTAGGGTAGTATTCCCCCTGAAATTGAGCAGCTAACTCCAAGGATTGCGGAATGCCTAATCGCGCAAAGCCTTTTCGCGGCTATTTCTCTAAGCTGGCATCAATAACAGCGCGACCTTCAACAACGCGGGCCCCTTCCGCAAGACGGCGAGCAATGAAACTGACTTGTAAATGGTTCCTGCCAGCTCTGGTAGTGTTGCTTTGGGGGGGGTAGTGCGGACCTTGCAGCACAATCTATCACCATCACCACAGTCAGTCCCACCTCCATAACGCTGACGCCGGGCGGAGGCTCGCAGACTGTTAACATAACCCTTTCGCGCACCAATTTCACCGACAACATCACACTCAGCGTTGGCAATGTCGGTGCAAATGTCACCACTACGTTCCAACATCCTGCCGCCGGCGACACCGGCTCCGTCACTTTTGCGTTTCCTTACATCGGCACTGCCGGCTACGTCATGAACTTCAAAATCACTGTGACGGGCACTGAAACCACTGGCGTCTCAGCAAACTCTGGATTCATCTCACTGACGGTCCTCCCGTCGGCGGGACCGGGTCCGCTGATGATTACGACCAGTTCCTTGGCAAATGGAATCGTTGGTATGGTGTATTCAGAAACGCTGCAGGCCTCGGAAGGGACATCGCCCTACACTTGGTTGCTATTCTCGGACTCTCTGCCGGCGGGGCTGACGCTTTCCTCCGGCGGCACCATCAGCGGAACGCCGACAACGGCTGAGTTCGCCAGCTTCACTGTACAAGTGACTGACGCGGCACCGAACTCGTTGACTAAGGTCTTGGATATCACCATCAACAACCCGGCACCCACCGGCAACCCGGCTCCGACGATTAGTTCGCTTTCACCCAGCAGCGCCCCGGAAGGGGAAGCAGGCTTTACCCTGACGGTAACCGGAACAGGCTTTGTGGCCGGATCGGTTGTGCGCTGGAATAGCACCGACCGTTCGACTGCTTTTGTCAGCAGCGGTGAGTTGCAGGCCACCATCCCCGCAAGCGATATTGCGACGGCGGGAACGGCCAACGTGACGGTATTCACCCCCTCTCCCGGGGGCGGGACTTCCGGCACTCTGACGTTTACTGTTTCCGCCTGCACATTTGCGATTTCTCCCTCCCGCCAGCTTTTCACATCCGCAGGAGGCAGCGGAACGGTTGAAGTCACAACGCAGTCAGGCTGTTTTTGGACGGCTGCCAGCAACGCATCTTTTATTACCTTCTCCTCAAGTGCCAGCGGCACGGGCAGCGGCGCGGTCAGCTATGACGTAGCAGAGAACACAGCGGCGGCAGCGCGCGAGGGAACGCTGACCATCGGCGGGCAGACTTTTACCGTCGAACAGGCCGGAACCGCGCCTCTGTTCTTGCTGCGGCCCGCCGGGCTGACCTTTGGTGCTCTGGAAGGGACTGTCCAGCTCCAGCGGCAGGATGTTTCCATTTTCAGCAACATCGACGGACTGGCATTTACCACAGCGGCCACAACCACCAGCGGCGGCAATTGGCTGTCGGTTAACCCGGCGAGCGGGACCGCGCCTTCCAGTCTGGTTGTTTCGGTGGACCCGAGCGGTTTGTTAGCGGGCAGCTATCAAGGCGCCGTCACGGTCACGGCGCCCAGCGCCGATCCCCGCACCCAGACC
>JADFGZ010000314.1 GCA_022567475.1 Acidobacteriota bacterium
CCAAGCTACGGTGGTGGTTGATGCCCTTGAGGGGCGAAGCTATGAGGGGCATGTGGCGCGGATCTCGCCGCTGCTCGATCCGACGACGCGGAGCGGTTCGGTTGAGATCGAAATCCCCAATTCCGACGGGCAACTGAAGGCGGAGATGTTTGCCCGCATCCAGATGGACCTGGGAACCGACCGGCAGGTTCTGTTGGTGCCTCGCGATGCGGTGATCCTGCGCGGTCAGCAGACCGGAGTGAACGTTCTGCTCTCGGACCGGGTCCAGTTCCGCCCCATCGAGACAGGAGCGAGCACGGAGCAGGGCATTGAGGTGCTGGCGGGGGTGGACGCAGGGACCACGGTGATTACTCGCGGCTCGCAAGGATTGAAAGACGGAGACTTGGTTGTCGTTCCAGGCAGGCAATCTGCGCTGCCCACACCGGAGGATCGCTCGTGAGCATACCGGATTTTGCTATTCGGCGTTCCGTCACGATTTATATCGCCTGCGCCATTGTGGTCCTGCTGGGCGCTATTTCCTTTCAGCGCCTGCCGATTGACCTGATGCCCGACATTGAGTTTCCCCGCATCACCGTGATGACCCGTTACGAAGGCGTCGCCCCGGGCGAGATAGAAACGCTCATCACGCGGCGCGTCGAGGAAACGCTCGCTGGCGCTCCCGGGGTGGAGGAAGTGACCTCTTCTTCCACGCAAGGGCAGAGCCGTGTTGTGGTCGCCTTCGAATGGGGGACCGACCTGGACGAGGCGTCTGACGAGTTGCGCACGCGGCTCGACCGGCTGCGCAGGTCGTTGCCGGAGGGCAGCGACCCTCCGATCATGTTCAAGTTTGATCTGTCCCAGTTTCCGATCATGTTTCTGGCCGTTGCCGGCGATATGGGGCCGCGCGAACTGCGCCGGCTGGCGGAAGAGCAGATTCAGTACCGGATCGAGCGCGTGCCCGGCGTGGCGCAGGCGGAAGTGCGGGGCGGGCTGCGGCGGGAGATTCATGTGAATCTGGCGCTCGATAAGTTGCAGTCGCTCAACCTTTCCGTCAATGAAGTAGTCAATCTGATCCGCAGGGAAAATACGAATCTTCCGGGCGGGCCCGTGGAAGAAGGCCGCTACGAACTGTTGCTGCGGACGCAGGGAGAATTCCAGAGCATCGCACAGATTCAGGGCCTGGTGCTGACAACGCGGCGAGGGATTCCGGTTTATCTGCGTGACGTAGCTGAAATCGAGGACGCCTGGGAGGACGAACAGCAGATCATCCGCATCAATAACCAGCCGGCGGTCCGCCTGACCGTGCAAAAACAATCGGGGGCCAATACGGCGGCGGTGGCCCAAGGAGTTCGCGACGAAATCGAGCGAATCAACCGGGACTACCCCAGAATAGAAGTCTGGCCACTGATGGACAGTTCCACTTTTATTGAGCGGTCCATTCGCTCGGTCCGCGACCACGCGCTGGAAGGCGCTTTGCTGGCGGTGCTGGTCTTGCTGTTTTTCCTGCGCAATCTGCGCAGCACACTGATCGTTTCTCTCGCCATCCCGGTGTCGTTGATTGCGACCTGTGCTTTGCTTTATTTTTCCGGCTTTACGCTGAACGTCATGACCTTGGGCGGGCTGGCCCTGGGGGTAGGCCGCCTCGTGGATGATGCCATCGTCGTGATGGAAAATACCTTCCGGCATCGCGAGGCGGGCAAATCGCGCGAAGAAGCGGCCCGCGTGGGCAGCAGCGAAGTCAGCAATGCCATCGTGGCCGCCACCCTTACCACCATTGTCGTTTTCGTTCCGGTCGCGTTTCTGAGCGGCATCGCCAATGTCCTGTTCAGCCAGTTGGCCCTGACGGTGGCGTTTGCTTTGTTCTGCTCCTTGATGGTAGCCCTGACCCTGATTCCCATGCTTTGCTCCAAATATCTGCGGGTGGAGCTTCCTTCCGAAAAACAGCATCCTCAGTTGCGGCGTATCTCCCAGGGAATTGGCGGCTTTTTGGACCAAATCGATCTGCGATACCAGAAAGCGGTTGGCTGGGCGCTGTTCCATCGCAAAACGGTTGTGGCGGGCGGGTTGGCTGCTTTTGCTATGACCCTTCTGCTAGTTCCTTTCATCGGTGTAGAACTGATGCCGCAGACCGATGAAAGCGAGGTGCGGGTCACCGTGGAACTGCCGCCCGGCACTCGCCTGGAAACGACCGACGAGGTCACACGACGGGTGGAAGCTGTCCTCCGGGATGAGGTTCCGGAAATTGAAAATGTGATGGTCCAGGTAGGGTCCGGGGGGGGCGGAGGCGGCTATGGCAACTCAGGAGCCCACAGAGGCCAGATTACGCTTCGGTTGGGCGCGCGCGCCAGCCGCGACCGCTCCACTCAGGAGATTGCGGCTACCCTGAATCGCAGGCTCGGCAACTTTGAGCCGGGAGTGCAGGTTCGTACGCGGGCTTCCGGCGGCATGCATTTCACCAGAATGTTAACAGGCGGCCAGGGTCAAGAGCGAGCTACGATTGAGATACGGGGCTACAACCTGCAATACGCCACTGAGCTGGCCAACGAAGTCAAGGACCTGGTGGAAGCGGTTCCCGGCGTTACCGATGCCCGCATCAGCCGGGAAGGCGGTTTGCCGGAGATGCTGATCCAGGTGGACCGAATCAAGGCTGCCATGCTCGGCCTGAACGTGAATGAGCTGGGTGGAGTGCTGGAGACGGCCGTCGGAGGGCAGCAGGCGGGCCTGTACCGTGAGGATGGAGATGAATACAACATCCTGGTGCGGCTGCGTGAAGCCGACCGGTCGCGTCTCGATGACATCGGCCGCATCCCTGTCGCCACGCCTGCCGGAAATACGGTGCCGGTGGGGAGCCTGATCTCCATGCGGCGGCAGGAAGGTCCCGTAGCGATTCAACGCCAGGACCGGGAGCGGATCATCACGGTATCCGCCAACTTCGACGGGCGCGACCTGGGTTCGGTGATGAGTGACATCCAAGCCCGGCTGGAGCCGCTTCGTTCCCAGCTCCCGCAAGATTTTGCCATTCTCTATGGAGGCGAGTTTGAAGAGCAGCAGGAATCCTTCCGGCAGTTGCTTATGGGCCTGATTTTGGCGGTTCTTCTGGTCTACATGGTTATGGCTGCCCTGTACGAATCCTGGCGCGACCCTTTCATTATTTTATTCTCCATCCCGCTGGCCGCCGTCGGGGTGGCGTTGATGCTGTTTCTCACCGGCACCACTTTCAGTATCCAGGCCTTCCTGGGTGTCATCATGCTGGCCGGGATCGTCGTCAGCAACGCCATCCTGTTGGTTGATTATGCCAACCTGATGCGGCGTCGCGACGGTCTGTCGGTGTTTGAAGCCGTTACGCTGGCCGGACGGCGCCGCCTGCGGCCCATCTTGATGACGACCCTTACGACTGTGTTCGCGCTCACTCCTATGGCATTGGGTTACGGCGAGGGTGGAGAAGTACAGGCGCCGATGGCGCGCGTGGTGATTGGGGGGCTGCTGACATCTACCCTGATTACTCTTCTCTTCATTCCCACCCTCTACGCCATTGCCGAGGACTGGGGCGAGGGTCGCAAAGCGAACCGCGCCCGGAAACAGGAGCAACAGCCCGATCCATTGCCTGCCGGGGGCGGGGACTAGAGCGTCTCGTGATAGCGGAAAATTGTTAACCAAGATGACCAATTAGGATAGCGGTAACGAGGAATCACTGAGTGCCCAAGCGCTCTTCCCAACAACACGCTAGCCCCGGACCGGCAACCGACGAACCCCAGGTTCCAGAGCCCTCCTATGCGGAACGCGCACGCACCTTGATGCACCTCAGCCGCACGGGCAGCCTGTCGACTCTCTCCCAGAAACGACCGGGCTGGCCGTTCGGCTCGGTGATGCCCTACGGGTTGGATCCACTCGGACGGCCTTCCTTTCTCATTAGCACCATGGCCATGCACACCCAGAATATTTTGGGTGACTCCCGCGCCAGCCTGCTGGTGACCCACCCCGACGCGAGCCGGGATCCGTTGGGCGCCGCCCGGCTCACGCTTATGGGAAAGGCTGCCAGGGTTCCGGAGGAAGAGGTGAAACAGGTGCGAGACCTCTATCTGGGCCGGTACGAGGACGCCAAGTATTGGGTGGACTTCAAAGACTTCGACTTCTATCGAATGGAGGTCGTCGATCTCTACTACGTGGGTGGTTTCGGCGTGATGGGTTGGGTGGCGGCTGATGAATACGCCCGAGCAGAAGCCGATCCACTGGCCGACACCGCATCTGAAATCATCCAGCACATGAACGCTGACCACGCTGATTCCCTGGTTCTTCTGGCGCGGAGCTTTGCCGGGGTGGAAGCGGAGGAGGCTACGATGACATCGGTCGATCGCCTCGGCTTTCACTTGCGGATGAAGACGGCAGCCCGCGTGCATTCCGTCCGTATCCCATTCACCCGTGAAGTGAGAAACACGCAGGAAACGAGAACGGTTTTGATTGAGATGGTACAGCACGCGACGCCACGGGTTTGACCTCATCCCGACTCTCCCCCGGCCAAAACTGATTATCTTTCAGCTTCCACTCTGCAGGCGGGGTGTAGGAGTGAGTGGTCCGTTAAGACATTTTGCTTAATTCTCTGAGAGGTTCAAAATGGATAACCAGAAAATGGAAAACCAGAAAGTTACCGTTATTGCTCGAATCAAGGCCAAACCGGGCAAAGAAGCGCAGGTCAGGCAAGTGTTGTCGAAGTTGCTCTCTCCCACTCGCCTTGAGGCTGGCTGCATCAACTACGACATGCACGAGTCTCTCGACAACCCAGCACACTTCCTCTTTCATGAAAATTGGACCAACCAGGAGGCGCTCAACAAACATCTGGAGACGGCACACCTAAAGAACTTCCTCAACCAAGCCGATCAGCTCCTGGAAGAACCAGTCGAA